>JAHQVL010000009.1 GCA_019634345.1 Rhodothermaceae bacterium | reverse complement strand
GTCAATGACCGTATCCAAAACCCACGATGTGGATACGTGTTTAGCAGAGATCAAAGGCCTTGCGGATGCAGGTGCAGATATCGTCCGAGTTGCAGTTCCACGCCCTGAAGACGTAGAAGCCTTGCCCGATATCGTTCAGGGATCCTCGGTACCTATCGTGGCGGACATACACTTCAATCATCAGTATGCGTTGAGAGCTATTGAGGCCAAGGTAGCAAAGGTTCGCATTAACCCGGGAAATATTGGCAAGCCGGAATGGGAGCGAGAAGTATTGTTAGCTGCAAAAGAAGCCGGCACTCCTATTCGCATCGGTGTAAACTCAGGGTCGTTGGAGCAGGATATCTTGGATAAATACGGGTACCCACAACCAGAAGCGCTCTTTGAGAGTGCCATGCGGCATATTGAGATCTGTAATGCCAATGGGTTCGAAGACCTGATCATCTCTGTTAAGCACTCCGACGTGTTTTTCATGATTCAAGCCTACAAGTTGTTGGCTGAGCGCACCGATTATCCGCTGCATCTGGGAGTTACCGAGTCGGGTACGTTGTCTTCGGGAACGGTCAAGAGTTCCATTGGAATAGGAGCACTTCTGGCAGAAGGGATCGGAGACACCATTCGTGTTTCTTTAACTACGGAATCTGTAAAAGAGGTGGAAGTAGGGCACCAAATTCTCAAGTCGTTGCGGCTGGGCCGGCCTGGTGTCAACATCATCGCCTGCCCCACGTGTGGCCGTTTGGCCGTCGATTTATTCAAGATTGCGAAAGAGGTAGAAGAGGCGGTCAACGCGCGCAAGTTCGAAAAGGACCTGAATGTGGCCTTGATGGGGTGTGCCGTAAACGGGCCTGGCGAAGCAGCCGGTGCTGATCTCGGCGTTGCCTGCGGCCGTGGCCGAGCCCATCTCTTCAAGAAAGGCAAAATCCTCAAGACCGTCGATGAAGATAAGATCGTGGAAACGATTATCGAGGCCATAGAGGAATGGGAGTAGAGTGCAAAGTGCAAGGTGCAAAGTGCAAAGTAAATGACATTGTTTTAGGTAAGGAGACAGACTAAATTCCCTTGCACCTTGCACCTTGCACCTTGCACCTTGCACCTTGCACCTTGCACCTTGCACCTTGCACCTTGCACCTTGCACCCTTAGGGCATTTTCCCGTGCCCTTAGTTGAACTTCTTCTCTGCATTTCATTTCTTAATGGTCTGATAATGTAAGCGCTTACGCCTCTTGGAAGGCGTCTATTTTTGGTGTGAGGTGTAAGCGCTTACGCATTTCTCTCCACATCACCCCAATGCGCTGTACTCATTTACATGGATGCTGTGACTATATATGATATAGCCGACAAAGCGAAGGTGTCTATCGCTACGGTGTCCAGGGCATTTAATAACAGTTCTCGGGTATCAGCCAGAACGAGGGATCGGATTCTTGGAATCGCCCAGGAGTTGGGGTACCAGCCTCATGCTTCAGCACGGAGTTTGGCTAAGCGAAAGTCCAACCTGGTATCCGCAATTATTCCCATGTTGACGAGTTACTTCTTTTTAGAGGTATTGCATGGGGTACAGGAGAAGATATCTGAAAGTGAGTACGACCTCCTTGTTTACTCTGCTCCCAGAATGGAGAACGTAGACGGGATGTTGGAGAATGGACTTAATCGGGGCCGGTCTGCTGGAGCATTGCTGTTCTCTTCCCCGCTGAATCCCGAGCGAATAAAGCGGTTAGAGCAGTATTCCAATCCTGTGGTGCTGGTGGATCTTTACCACGAGAAGTTTGATTCCGTGGCTACGGACAATGAGCAGGGTGGGTACCTGGCTGCCAGCCATTTACTGGAAAAAGGATACCGAAGAATTGGGTTGTTGGCAGCTAATCTTGATTCTGTCCCGTCTCAACAACGCATGAATGGATACTGTCGTGCTCACCGGGAATGGGACATTGCTCTTGACGAGCGGCTTGTTGTGTCTACTGACGACGACCAGTTTCATGGGTTTACTGAAGAAGCAGGGTATGCGTTGATGAGCAGTTTGTTAGACAAAGATGTTGCCATTGATAGCGTGTTTGCAGTGTCCGACATCCAGGCCTTGGGCGCGCGAAGAGCTATTGAAGATCGTGGGATGGCGGTACCTGGGGATATCGCTCTTGTAGGGTTTGATGACATCATGATAAGCAGGTATGTCGAGCTTACTACGCTGCGGCAGCCCATGAATGAAATGGGTCGTATGGCAGCTGAATTGTTGTTGGAGCGATTACGAGGTAATGAAAAGCCCGTCATGCATAAAATCCTTGCCCCTACACTGGTCGAGCGAACATCTAGTGGCAGCAGACGTACGGGAACGGACTTATCAAAATCATCTCATAACATTTAGGTAATGCGTCGAATTCTCTACATACTCCTTTATGTATTCGCCATTGCGAGCGTTTGCCTGGTGTGTATTGGGTGCGGACAGGCGTTTTCCGAGAATAGAGGGGACGAGGTTCGAGGTATTGCTCTCGCCGAAGTGAATGGCGAATCAATCATGAGCGAGACGTTTCGAGAGGGCTATCTTAGCTACTTGCTCAAGACTGGGTTGCAGGACAAGCCCGAGTATCGCCGGCATTTTGTGAATTCACAAATTGCCTCGTTGCTGCTCGTTCAAGAAGCAAAAAAGGCCGGTATTGAATCAAGCCAGGACTTCCAGGAAGCAAAGAAGCGGATTCGTAAGAAACTTCTCGTCGATATCTATGTGAGAAAAGCGCTTTTCGATCAATTAGAAGTTTCTGACGATGATTTGAAGGACATGTTTGCCAGGGCAAAAACAATACTCACTGCACGTCACCTCTATGCTCCTACGAAAGAGCGCGCTGACGAACTTTATCGGCAATTAGAACGTGGTGCAACCTTCGAGGAGTTAGCTAAAGAGGTGTTTTCGGATACAATACTAGCAAATAATGGAGGGCTGATTGGCGAATTCTCTGTTGATGATATGGATGTGGCATTTGAGGAGGCCGCCTACCAACTCAAAGTTGGGCAAATATCTCAGCCTGTTCGGACCGCTCAAGGCTATTCTATTATTAAAGTTGAGGATCGGTTTACCAAGCCACTGATTACCGAATACGAGTATGCTGAAAGCAAAGACAGGATGCTTCAATTCGTGTTGTACAGAAAGAAGACAAAAGCACGAAAAGCGCATGCAGCTCAGCTTATTCAGGAGGTATCCCCTGAGTACAATGCAGAGAGTTTTAATCGGCTTTATGGTCTGGTAGCTGGATCGGCACGGATTCAAACCAATGAAGAACTGAATGCGTGGATTGACGAGCGTTTGGTTTCCTTTAGCGGTACTGCCGGGGAGGTTGTTTGGACCCTAAGTGCGTTTCAGGCTATGGCATCGGAAACAAGCGAAGAGCAGCGCTCACGTGTGCGAAGTGAAGAGGATTTAAAGTCGTTTATCGACGCATTGATCGTGAGAGAAGAGATGGCCGGGAGGTCTGAACGTCGAGGCTTCAATGAAGACCCGG
This sequence comes from Rhodothermaceae bacterium, assembly GCA_019634345.1. Taxonomy (GTDB): domain Bacteria; phylum Bacteroidota; class Rhodothermia; order Rhodothermales; family JAHQVL01; genus JAHQVL01. The sequence goes on along the minus strand of JAHQVL010000009.1, from coordinate 9,173 downwards.
AATTTGTGTACGAGATGGAGAAAGCGATGCATAATTGGATCTGGAGTGATGCCGTATCGAAGTTGAAGCAGGGTGTTGCTGTTTCTGAGGATACCTTGCAGGCGTATTACCTGGCAAATCAGAAAAACTTTGCCTCAGAACCGGAAGTGGAAATTTTCGAGATCCTTGTGGATTCCAAAAAGAAAGCGGATGAAGTAAAGGAGCACTTGAGAATGAGTTCTTTTGAATCGGTAGCCGCATCGTATTCAATACGACCTGGTGCTGACAAACAAGGAGGGCGGCTAGGTTATCTCCGCTCAAAGCAACTTGGTGTCTTGTGGAAGCATGTTGCTGACGCAAAATCCGGGGACGTTCTTGGTCCAATCAAAGTGGATGACCACTATGTGTATTTGAAGGTAGGAGCTCGCAAAGAGTCGGGGCCTGATACTTCTTCCCCGGATCTTGAGGAGATCAGGAACCAATACCTGGTACAGCACGGAAGCCAACTGGTCATGCGGCATGTAGAGGCTTTAAAAGAAGAGAGTACCATTTCGATTGACGAATCGCTGCTCAGTTCTTTAGCCATTAATACCCCTTTTTCTCTCCCAGAATACTCAACGAATTAAGTATATCGCCGAACGGATGCTATTTATGATTAACAAGCGACACATAGACCGCTTTTTTAAAGCAGCTTTTTGTTGTGTTTTGCTGAGTGTTTTGTCGTTGTCTTCCTTAGATGCTTTTGCGCAGACGGGCAAAATAAGCGGGCAGGTTGTTGACGCAGTAACAGGTGATCCATTGCCTGGAGTAAATGTGTTCATCGATGGGACCACCCGAGGAGCAACATCGGGATTGGATGGCGACTTTATAATGATTGGTATTCGCCCGGGTACATATACGATTGTCGCTTCATTTGTAGGGTTTGCCACTGAGCGGCGAGAGGGAGTGAGTGTCAATGTCGACCTGACTACAACCGTAGACTTTGCATTAAGAGAGGAAGTTATCCAGGGTGAGGAAATTGTTGTAACGGCAGATGCGGTTGCTGTGCGGAAAGACGTAACCAGTTCAGAAGCGCGTGTTACGGCGGAAACGATCGATCAGCTACCTGTCACAGAGTTGGGCCAGATCTTGGATGTGCAGGCAGGGATCACGACCCGCGATGGCAGCCTGCATATTCGTGGTGGGCGGAGTAGTGAAGTGCTATTTATGGTTGATGGGGTGCCCGTATCGGATACCTACGATGGATCGCAATCGGTTCAGTTGGAGAACGACGGGATCCAGGAGCTTCAAGTGATCTCTGGGACCTTTAATGCAGAGTATGGAAATGCGATGTCTGGCGTCATCAACGTGGTGACTAAAGAAGGGAATAACGAGAAAATCTCCGGCTCTATAGAAGTATTCACGGGAGCGTATGTGGTTGGGGATGATGATGGGGCTTCTGTTCTACGAGGAACAGACGTTGAAGAACTGACTAACCAGGCAACGGGGGTGTTGTACGACGAAATCGATCCCTTTTCGTATTTGCCTTTTGAGCCAACCCATTTCAGAAATCTAAAAGTCTCACTGGAAGGCCCCATCCTTTCAGACAAAATCACCTTCTTTGTACTGGGACGCTATTTCTCAAACGAGGGCTGGTTGTACGGCGCGCGCAACTTTAATCCAGACGGCACCTTCGGTGACGGTGAGTTGGTTTCAATGAACAGCTCTGAGAAATTGAGCTGGCAAACCAATCTTAAGTTCAAGGTCAGTAATAACATTACGCTCAATTTAATAGGACTGGGCTCCTTTGCGACAAATGATGACCTGGGCGTCTTGAATGGGAGATATACCGGGTATCGTTGGAATCCTAACGGTATACCAACCTTCACCGACGATGGGTACGACGCAAAACTAAAGCTGACCCATATCCTTAGTCCAACTACGTTTTATACCTTCAACCTGGCTACCTTCTATCGCGAAGCTGAATCCAAGCTGTTTGACGATATCTTCGATCCCAGGTACAATGATTTCCTGTTCAATCCCCCAGATACTGTTGAGACGGGGGGCGGACGATTCTTGAGAGGGGGTACGGACTTATCACGCTTTAATCGATCTACCCGATCCTATATGGCGAAGTTTGATGTTTCCAGCCAGATCGGGAAACATCATCTTGTGAAGGCCGGCGTGTTGGCTCGATTAGATCTATTGGACTTTACCTCATTCTTTTTGCTTCCGGCCATTGATGAAAGCGGTAATCCCGTCGAGCCCTTTGTGCCCCGGATTCCAGAACAGACTTCGTCTGCCTTTAATAGCTTCGATGGAGTAGAGCCGATTACCATTAGTGGATATATTCAGGACAAGATTGAATTTGAAAGCTTCATCGTAAACGCCGGCATTCGCGTTGATTACTTTGATTCACGCGGACGATTGCCGGCGAATACCGGTGACCCCAATATCTTTAACCCGCTGAATAAACTGAATCTATTCCGGGATGCCAATGGGGATGGGGTAATTACTGCTGATGAGGAAATTCCTGAGAATGCATTAACCGTAGAGGATCGGGCGGCTTATTGGTACGAGGATGCGTCTACAAAATTGCAGGTTTCACCGCGGCTAGGTGTGGCCTATCCGATAACTACCGAAGGCGTCATCCATTTCTCTTACGGTTTGTTTTTTCAGATTCCAACCCTGAACAACCTCTTTGATTCCTCCGATTACAAGTTGCCTTCCTTGTCGGGTTCTTACGGTCCTTTTGGGAATCCTAATCTGGAAGCTCAGAAGACAACGATGTACGAGATCGGGTTCAAGCAAGGCTTCTTGGGAGGGCAATTTGTTGTAGATGCGACGGCTTATTACAGGGATGTGCGAAACTGGGTATCTACCTCCACACTGATTCCTACCGATTTGCCTGGTGTGAACTATGTGATTTACACCAACAGGGATTATGCAAACACCCGCGGGGTTACCCTTACGTTGAATCGGCCATATAGAGACAATTATGGATTTGATGCGAGCTACACCTTCCAGGTTGTAGAAGGGTCAAATTCCAATCCTGCCGACGAGTTTTTCGCATCGCAAAGCAACAACCAACCTACCCTTGCGCTGCTTCCGCTTGATTGGGATCAGCGCCACAAGTTTGCGGGTGCCATTTATGGGGGGGATAACGGGTATGGTGCGTCTCTCCGCTTTCGCTTTGAGTCCGGATTTCCTTACACCCCCTCATTTCCATCGGCTTCGGTAGTTGGGAATGACGTCCAGCCCGAGTTTGCCCAGAATTCCCGCCGTATTCCCGGTTCATTTGAATTCGATCTCAGCTTGAGCAAAGAATTTGACCTGGGAGGCGTGCGCCCTCGCGTTTTTGTGGAAGTCTTTAATCTGTTAGACACCCGCAATGTGAAGTCGGTATTCTCGGATACGGGAGTGCCTGATCTGACGCTCGAGGCGTTCCGTCAAGGAGCCGTAGATCCAGGTTTCTTTGTGAATCCTGACTTCTACAGAGAACCGCGCCGCATTCAACTTGGACTGGATTTTAGATTTTAAGATATAAAGCTATAATGAGCAGTAATCAACGTTTGGAGTATAGTGTTTGGAGTATGGGGATGTACCGATCCCTTTGCTTCGGGGCTGTGTTATTGACTTCGCTCTATCTGTCAGCACCTGTTTTTGGTCAGGGTGTAGTAGATCGCAGTCATGTACCTAGCCTGGAGCGGGTGGACCCATTTGAGCGGCGAAATGATGTCATTGATGGCAATAATATCAGGACTACTATCACGAACTGGGCGCAGACGGGCCAGTCAGGAAATGCGGGAGATTTCAACTATGAGTGGCCCAAAAATACGAACCGTATATATATAGCCCTGTCCCAACTATGGGTAGGCGCCGAAGTGACCGATGAGAACGGGGAAGACTTGTGGATCGTGGAAGTTTCTGACTTCCGATTTAACCCGGTCGATGAAAACAGATCTTGGACGTTTGAGCCCATACAAGGATATGTGAATCCTGCTGGATCAGAGTTTGGTATCGCTCAGTCGGATGAGCCTGATTCGTGGCCTTCGTTCTGGCCAGATAAATTAACGGATGCTGACGATCCAGGCTGGCCCGGTTCATGGAATGGCCTCTTCGGGAAAAGTATTTTTAATGCCGATCAGGAGTTTTTCTACAAAGTAGGGGACGATCAGTACGATCGCTACCCCACCTATTTCCCCGATTCAACCGATTTAAGCCGTAAAGGCCTTGGGCTAATTACAGAAGTGCGAACCCTGGCGTGGAGTCAGATCTTGATCGATGACGTCATCTTTCTACTACATGCGGTTAAGAATGACGGAACGGAAGATCTAGATCGTGTTGGGTTTAGCCTGTGGCTTGCTGACCTGGTGGGAGGTGATTCTTCGGATGATATTCCTTTCTTTGACCTCCTGGAGGACGTGGCCTTCATGACTGATGCGGATGGCATTGGTACTGAGCCGTTCGGTACAGATCCCGTTGGTGTCGCTTCCTTTGCTTTTCTTGAGACTCCTGGAAACGCGTCAGACCGAATCGATAATGACGCTGATGGATCAACTTCAGATGATTGTATATCTACAGAAGGTGAGTGTAACAGCCCCGTAGTGCAAGAGTTTTTCCTGGCTGGTGAAAATCCTAACAATGGGATAGACGATAATAACAACGGCCTGGTCGATGAAAACCCTACCCACATTCCGTTTAGTGGTGAGCAAGCGCAAAGCCCTGGAGTTGGGTATGCTGATTTTATTGATAATGATGGTGATGGAGAAACTGGAGGACCCACTGTTTCATCTGAAATGATCGGTCAATCATCAGCCGATGCCTTTTTGCGGTGGCCTCCGAATCCTGGTCCTGGAGGCGCTCATCTGATCGGTGTTGACGAGTCAGATCTGGGAAGAGCCTTTAAAGACGGCATCGACAACGATGATTCTCATGTACAGCCTACAGCAAACTACCCGTTTTTGACTGAACCGGGTTCGCCTGTCGTGACCCAGGAGATGGTGGATGCGGCGAGTAGCGATCCTTATGGGCGATACACTGTGCCAGGCACCTCGATTACGTTGTATGCAGTTGGATTGGAAGATTTAGGCAAGGCCTATGCAGATGGCGTCGATAATGATGGCGACGGTGCTGTAGATGAAGGGATTGATGAGGGCATCGATGAGATGATCGATGAGAGCCGGGCGGACGGTATTGACAACGATGGAGATTGGAATCCCCTTCAAAATGACTTAGGGCTTGACGGTGTCGCATTTAATGGAGATCCTGGAGATGGCGATGGTTTCCCAACCACAGGGGCAGGTACCGGATTTCCAGGAGAACGCAATATCGATGTGACCGATGTATCTGAGTCTGACCAGATCGGAATCACCAACGTGCAGATCATCCCTGCATTCTTCCTCAATTTTAACACCCAGTCTGATCGATTCTTGTACTTCACGTTTATGATTCCGGGTGATCTGGATATCGATATTCCGGAGCCTGGTGAAAACGACCTGGTCATCACCAGTAGCCTTTTCCCGCTACGAGCCGGCCAGACTGAGCGCATTTCGGTGTCGGTACAGCTTGGGTTGGATCAGGAGCAAGTGCTTGATTCCAGAGATAACGCACTGCAGGCCTACCTCGAAGATTACCAGTTTGCCCAGGCACCCATTACGCCTTTACTTACAGCGGTACCAGGGAATGGCAAAGTGACCCTGTATTGGGATTCAGATGCTGAGGAGTCCTTTGATCAGTTTCTTGATGGATTGGGTCTGGATGCCTTTGATTTCGAAGGGTATCGGATTTATCGGTCTACCGATCCTGCATTTTTGGATGCGACGGTGATTACCGATGGTTTTGGAAACCGGCTCTTGCGCCGGCCCATTGCGCAGTTTGACAAAATTAATTCGTTTGAAGGCTTCCATCCGGTAGATGTAAATGGAGTTAAGTTCTATCTAGGTAATAATCGTCAGGATCCTGGGGAAGCGGCCAATGGACTTACCCACATGTATGTAGATGATGAAGTGACCAATGGGATTACATATTTCTATGCTGTAACCGCGTACGACTTTGGTGCTGTAGAGGAGAACATTCCCCCAACAGAAACACCCGTGCGGATTCGTCGGTCCCCTGATGGGTTAATTGAAACGGGCCGAAACGTGGTCGAAGTAGTGCCAAGTGCGCCGGCTGGTGGTTTTTCAGAAGCGGATGTTATTGACTTGCAGCGTGCTCGAGGTTTTACATCGAGCCGCATCGGGTATAACATCGTTGATTCAAGGGCTTTAGAAGACAACACGCAGTTCTCGGTAACCTTCGAGGATACCTTGAAAGTGGGGGCTTCCAATACGCCTGATACCCTTACAACAAAGAATTTTACGCTCACTAACCTGACAACCGGTGAAGTGGTTCTTGATCGATCGACGTTCTTTGGTGAGGGTAAAGAATTTCCCATCTTTAGTGATGCCGGAGATCCGCTTGGTTTTTCGTTATCGTTCTTCCTGGAACCCTTTATCGTCCTAAATACCTCTGAAACGGCTTGGAATCGGCAAGAAGTATATCCCATTGCTGCTGATCCGTATCTGGCTGCTGGGTTTATAACTGGATTGAGAAACCCTGCGGACTATCGGATCGAAATCGTTGGGGAAGGCGAGGGACAATCAACAGAGTTTCAAGCTCGAAGAAGAACGACGTTGCCGTCGCGTCCAACTAATGTGAAGGTCTTTAACGTATCGACGGGTGAGGAAGTGAAGTATGCATTTTGGGATTTGACCGGCGATGATTTTCAAGGCGTTAATGCTACAACTCCCGCTACATTCAGTGCGAGTCCTGCCGAAGCAGAAAGCGATCGAATCATTATCCTTGAACCTGCCATTGGCAGTACGACGGGAGAGGACGTAGTAACCTGGCAATTTAGTTTGAACTTTGTACTTAGCGACAGGGAAAATCCAGTTGCCGGTGATGTGGTGGACATTAATATCCGTAAACCGTTTTTGTCTTCGGATGAATTTACCTTTTCGACCAGGGCTTCATTTTCCGATCAGCAGCTAGCGCAAGATCAGTTGGAAAATATTCAGGTGGTCCCGAACCCGTATGTGGTGACCAATCGATTTGAACCGCTGAATCCATTTTCTACCGGCCGGGGGCCGCGTGTGCTTCAGTTTACAAATCTTCCCCCTCAATGCACGGTTCGGATTTATACCATAAGCGGAAAACTGGTGCGCACTCTGGAGAGAAACTCGGGATCGAATGCATCGGTTGGGCCCGATGAGTTGTTAAGCGGCATTTTGGAATGGGATCTCGAAAGCGAGGATAACTTGACGGTGTCTTACGGAGTGTATCTCTATCACGTAGAAGCACCGGAAATTGGAGAGCATGAAGGGACCTTTGCAATTATTAAGTAGCGCATACTGTGTTTATCGGAGATCTGGCATAATGATGAGTACTATGAAACGAATTCGATACTTCCTGGTCGCTTCGATCCTCACAGTGGGATTAGGGTACTGGCCTGCTCAGGCACAGTTTGATAGCTTGACGCGCGAAGTTACCAAACGTGGGACAACGGCGGCTGATTTCTTAACGATTCCTGTTGGTGCGAGAGCAACTGCTATGGGGAATGCCATCACAGCTTCAGTAGACGATGCAACGTCGATTTATTGGAATCCGGCAGGCCTTGCTAGCATGGATAACGGGGCCGTGACGTTTGAATATGCCGAGTGGTTGGTTGGTGTCGATTTTAATTATGTCTCTGTCACTGTCCCCATGGCCAGTGGCGCTATAGGGATAGCATTGACCTCAATGCGTACTCCAGAGATGGATGTGACAACCATTGCGCAGCAAAATGGAACGGGTGAAACCTTCTCAGCCGGCTCCTATGCGCTGGCACTTTCTTATGGTAGGAAGCTGACAGACCGTTTCTCTCTGGGCGGGTCAGTGAAGGTGGTGAATGAACGTATCTGGAATTCAAGTGCCAGCGGCGTTGCCATTGATATAGGGACCCTATTTGTAACTCCATTCCAGGGTATTCGTCTTGGAGCGGCAATTACCAACTTTGGCACTAAAATGCAGATGGGGGGAGACGATTTGCTGGTAGTTGTAGACATCGACCCCAATAACGAAGGCAATAACGAGAGCAATCGTGCGCTACTTCGCACGGATGCGTTCGACTTGCCTTTGACTATGCGTATCGGCCTGGCCGGCGAAGTGTATCAGGACGATAACGTCCGCCTCACGCTTGCCGTTGATGCGCTGAATCCAAACAATAGCGAACAGTATGTAAACATAGGAGCTGAAATGGCATTGCTGGGAGAATTGATTATGCTCAGAGGTGGGTATAGTGAACTTTTACTTGAAGATGCACTCAAATCGTTCACCGTTGGTGGGGGATTGAGATATGGTTTTGGTTCCTTAAATTTTGCATTAGATTACGCGTTCGAATCACACGAATTCTTCTCCGGGGTCAACCGATTTACGGTTGCTCTTGGGTTCTAAGAATACATCGGAGGCACGTTGCTATCGCCTTGACTCATTCAATGTGTCTCATCTCAATCAACTCAATCTGTCAATACTTAATTAACTAAACACAATATCGTATGCGATTATTTACTACGATGCATAGCCGCTGGCTACTCACACTCCTCCTGGCAGTGTGTTTTACCGGATCGGCTATGGCGCAACGCACTGTGACGTTGCAGTTAAACACAGCTTCCCTTCCGGATACCACGAGCACTGAGAGTGTAATTCAGATTCGTGGTGCTCTTGTGGATGCTGATAGCCAGGTGCTTCCTGATAGCAATATGATTGCCTGGGATGATAATACGACCCTGACAGCAACCAATATCGGTGGAGATTTTTGGGAAGCGACCTTCCAAATTCCTGATACCACTGAGTTGCGTTTTAAATTCTTCTCGCAACAAGCAGAAGAATCAGATGCAGCTATAGGTGGTTGGGAAGACAACATCAGCGATGGCGCTGAAAATAATGCTGTTATTCCTGGAGGAATGGGAGATACCACACTTGCACTGCACTTTTTTAATAAGTCAGGAGATCAGCCTTACTTATGGCGTCCTTATGAGCCAAAGGAAGATTCGATTGCTGTATGGTTCCGCATTTACACGAATACAGAAGGCGCTCTGAATGCCGGGCTTGATAGAGTAAGTGATAGCCTGGTCGTTGGGGTACGAGGCGATGACTTCATGGGAAGTGGACCTCTTGATTGGGGAATAACGATGCCG
>JAHQVL010000093.1 GCA_019634345.1 Rhodothermaceae bacterium | reverse complement strand
TTGATTCCATTCGTTGACCTCTCCCATGAGCACAAACTATGATGCGGTCATAATTGGATCCGGCCCGAATGGGTTAAGCGCGGGCATTGCACTTGCCCGCGCTGGCTTATCTGTTCTCATCCTCGAAGCAGCCGATACCGTTGGGGGCGGTATGCGCACGGCAGAACTCACGCTTGAAGGATACCGTCACGACATTTGCTCCGCGGTACACCCGATGGGATACCTCTCCCCCTATTTCCAGCAACTTAAGCTGGAGAACTATGGCCTGGAGTGGATCTTCCCTGTAGTATCCGTTGCACATCCACTGGACGATGAACCTGCGGTTCTCTTAGAAAAGTCTGTTGACGCGACAGCAAATAACCTTGGAGCTGATAGGCAGCGCTATAGACGCATCATGCAGCCCTTTGCTAATCGGGTTGACGATCTCTTCCAGGATATGCTCGGTCCACTAGGCATCCCGGACTCTCCCGTTCTATTTACTCAATTCGGAGCTCAGGCTTTGCTGCCTGCGTCTTTATATGCTCGCATGATCTTTAAAGAAAAGCGAGCCAAGGCGCTCTTTGCCGGCTGTGCAGCCCATAGCATTCTCCCCTTCGACAAACTGTTCACTACCGCTCTCGGATTGATATTCCTGGCATCGGGCCACGGTGTCGACTGGCCTTTCCCAAGAGGCGGCTCTCAATCGCTGGCCGATGCCCTCCGCGATTGTTTCTTAGATGCGGGTGGTTCTCTCCAGCTATCTACACGAATCGATCGCTTCAACCAATTACCTGAAGCCAGAGCGTATGTGTTTGACACGGACCCGTGGCAGTTAGCCACTATCGCCGAAGATGAGTTGCCCCAACGATACAAGAAGCGATTGCGACGGTACAATTTCGGCCCCGGCGTCTTTAAAATCGATTTAGCATTGAGCGAACCCATTCCATGGACAGATCCAAATTGCCTAAAAGCATCAACCGTCCATGTTGGAGGCACCTTCGAAGAAATCGAGGCATCAGAGAAGGTCATCTGGAACGGACGCCATAGCGAAACTCCTTATGTCTTAATCGCACAACAGAGCCAGTTCGATGAAACACGCGCCCCCTCTGGAAAACATACTTGCTGGGCGTACTGCCACGTGCCCAACGGCTCGAACAGAAACATGAGCCAGGTGATCAAAAACCAGATCGAGCGATTTGCACCTGGATTTCAAGACACCATCCTGCATGAGTACACGATGGATCCTTCAGGATTCCAAGCCTACAACTCTAATTACGTAGGCGGAGCAGTGACTGGCGGCGCCGCCGATATTTCCCAGCTTTTCACTCGACCAGCTATCCGTTTTGATCCATATAGTACTCCCAATAAAAAGATCTACATCTGCTCGGCCTCAACGCCACCTGGGGGTGGAGTCCACGGAATGAATGGCTACTACGCGGCACGCAGTGTGCTAAGAAATATTAAGTCAGGACTTCCATTAAAGAACACCTGATAAGTCCTCGAACAAACCATTCAATGCTCTCTAATCCCCTCTTTTTTATCTTGAATTTAATCTATATTGCAACGTCTCACCCCGAAATGTAATCCTTCAGTATTGGACATTGAAGCAAGAAAACAGCCTTATAGCGTTGTCTCCTCTCTCAAGATATCTTCCCCTTTTATTTTTGTTTTCAGTCCTTGTTGTAGGATGCCATGAAAACGCCGAACGATCAAGCGATTTAACAGCAGCAAGCAATAATCAACAAAAGCCGTTACCGACGCTAACAAAAATCACCCAAGAAGCGGGCCTCTCAGGATTCAACCATGACAATGGGGCTAGAGGCAAGATGTATTTTCCTGAACAAATGGGGTCGGGAGGTGGGTTCATAGATTATGATGGAGACGGCTGGCTGGATATTCTGCTAGTCGGCGGTGGCCCAATAGACCCCGATCCGTCAACTCATATTGAAGCACTGAGGCTATATAAAAACAACCGCAACGGCACGTTCACTGACGTCACCGAGGCATCTGGGCTTTCAGGGTTTCAAGCGTATGGCAACGGAATTACGGTTGCCGACTACGATAACGATGGTGATGAAGATATCTACTTCACAACCCTTCTTGAGAATTATCTATTCCGAAATGATAACGGCACGTATTCAAGTGTAGGCGACCAGGCGGGAGTCTCAGGAGAGCCGAAATGGAGCAGCTCGGCCTTGTTTTTTGATGCTGACCTGGATGGCGATCTCGATCTATACGTTGCTAACTATGTCAACTGGTCCCCTGAATCCGATATATTCTGCTCTATACAAGGCATCGTGTTACTCGACACAAGAGGGGCCAAGGACCTTGAAAAATCGTATGGACGTAAGATCTACTGTGCCCCACATGAGTATTCGGGCCTTGCCAATTACTTTTATCGCAATGATGGGAACGGCTCCTTCACTGATGAAACAGAACAAGCTGGTTTCTATCAAAACGAGGGCAAGTCACTCGGCGTTGCTGAATTTGATTTCAACAGGGACGGCTGGCCAGATCTCATAGTCTCTAATGATGCAGAGCCAGACTTGCTCTACAAGAACAACAAAGATGGGACGTTCTCTGAAATTGGCAAGCAAAGCGGCATTGCCTTTGACGAGATTGGAAATGCGCGTGCAGGCATGGGGATCGATGTAGGAGTCGTTGACAACAGTGGCCAGGAATCAATCTTTATCGGAAATTTTTCCAGTGAAACGATTGGCGTGTACAAGCATGAAGGCAATGAATTATTCACGGACCGTGCCGCTGCCTCAAGAATTGGCCCCCCTAGTTTTTTAACGCTTACCTTTGGCCTCATCTTGTTCGATATAGAATACGATGGCGACCTGGATCTTCTTGCAGCAAATGGGCATGTATGGGCTATACGTCCAACATTAGACGGCTCAACCTATCGACAAAAGCCACAGTTATTTGTTAATGGGGGTTCAGGCATATTTGCAGAAGTACCATCCAATCCAGGGAGTCCCTTCCAACAAGAACTGGTTGCAAGAGGAGCTAGTTACGGTGATTATGACCGCGATGGAGACCTGGATATCTTATTGACTGAGAATAACGGACCGGCCCATTTATGGAGAAACGATCTCAGGGACGCAAACTATCTACGAGTACGCCTGCGAGGTGAAAAGTCCAACAAAGAAGGGCTTGGTACGCAGCTTATTGCCGTTTCTGGTAATAAGAGGATGTACCAGCGGATTCGAACGGGATCGAGTTATTTATCCCAATCTGAAAAGGTGGCCTCGTTTGGCTTGAGCGATCAAACGCAGGTTGATTCATTACTCGTCAAATGGCCGAGCGGCCAGGTCGATATATTCACAAACCTGTCCGGTAACCAGGAGCTTCAGATTACTGAAGGCGCTGGCAATTATGACGTATTTACCCCTTCACAATAGATCGTACTCTATTACATTCTTTAACCTGCTTCCCTAGATATAAAGAAAAAAGCCCGAGGACAATTCCCCGGGCTTTTTAGTTTTAATGGATGCAGCAAATCTATTTCAACAACATCATCTTACGCGTGATGGTCTCGCTGCCTGAACTCAACCGGTAGAGGTACATACCGCTCGGCAAGTTGCCCGCATCAAATTGATAGGTGTACTCTCCTTGAGCCACCACTCCATCTATCAACACACTGACTGAGCGTCCAAGTAGATCAAATACTTCAAGACGTATATGCTCTGCAGACTCAACCCTGTATGCAATAGAGGTTGTTGGATTAAATGGATTCGGGAAGTTCTGATCAAGTGAGAAACTCCCGGGTAGTTCACCATCCTCCACACTCACATTGGTTGGTGTGATCAAGGGTGTTGGAGACCCAGGCACATACACTCCATCATCACTGGTTTTTAAAGCCTGAAGGGTTTCAATATGCATGTCTCTGTTCGCGTAATACGACTCCTTCGCTTCAGGGAACCAGTTTAAGTCACCCACAGGCAACCCATCACTACCACCGGTTTGCAAGAATGTATTCCCATAGCTCAAATCAAAAGCAGGTGGCCAACCAGTCAACTCAGGTAAACCAGACGTTTCGTTAAAGCTGACGGCTCCAGCTATTCGCCAATCAACCCAATCAACGGAATTGTCTAACCAGTAATCTGTTGTAAATGCTAGAATTTCTGCAGAGTTACCAGGAGGCGTTGTAAACTCAGGGTCGAACTCCGCGTAGTTGGTTCCAATGGTGTAATCATCATCCATTGTAACGATGGAATCTACGTCAGCATGCTCCCAGAGAAGGCCAGGTAGAATAGTGTCCTGTTGCGTGGCAAACCAATCTAACAAATCCGGTTCACGATAGAACAGGTTGTGACCGAGGTACAGAGAGTTATTCTCAAGGCTATCTGCTACATCAGCAAAGTAATTCCAGGTCGTCCAGTGAGAATCATAGGTATTGTTCGAAATATGGCGCCCTAAAAAATCGTAGTTGTAATAGATATTATTCGCCTGGATCATCTCATTCGCACGCTGCTCATGTCCAGCCTTTGTTGAGTTCAGGTAGGTGTTATGAAGCTCATGAATGGTTGCATTAAAGAAAGGTCCACTGTTCGTCAACAGCCGGCCTGAATTCACAACCGTGTTGTTTTCAATAGTGACATTTTCACCAGCAACATCCATACGGATAGGGAAACCACCCCACGGCGAATTACTCGTGCGAACACCATTAATGAATACACAATCCGTCACTGAGATATCAATGTTTTGTGCCTGGTTTCTGACCGCAAAGCCTGTCCAGTCTGAGAAAACAACATTGTGAGCCATGTAGTTGCTACCACCCGTATTGGTGATAAACTCACTGACGATCTCCCCAGTGCTGACTAATCCGCTCATTATGAGGTTCTTCAGGACCAAAGATCCTCCTTCTTGAAGTTCAAAGAACTGCCTGGCAGCCCCCTGTTCGTCTGGTGTGTTGACCAGCATCGGTGGCGTTGCGTCCTCAACGATCCAGCCATTATCAGGGCCCACAATTTCTACAGGAAAGGTCAAGTCTAGACGTCCATCGAGAGCATAGGCAGCTCCAGCAGCAACAGAATAAACATCATGGGGACTTGCTGAAGCCTGATCGTTAAGAATTTGCACGTTTACAAATTCGTTTGGATCTAATGCCAGCGTGTCTTGTGCATTGGCTGTACCAATCATTATGGTGCAGCATAACAGAAATAACAAGGTTCTCATATAATCAACCTTCTTTTAGTGAGTGAAATAACAAGGATTTAGCTAGAAGCGATAGCGGACACCTAAGTCAATTGTTCTTCCGTAGTAATCTGCGGATGAAAGTAACTCCAGAACACTCACAAATCGCCTATCCGAGCTGTTTGTGATATTGTTCAGGTTCATGTAGGCTTCAAATCCCTGCCATGGTAGTTTTTGATAGAAGACTAAATCCCATCTTCGAAGAGCATCGGTGTATGAATCCAACTCTTCTCGAACTCCTGGGGTACCGAGTACATTATCCTGGTACAAGAAAGACAGCCGCGCAGAAAAGCCTCGATAATCATAACCCAATGTTGCATTTAAAATATGCCTCGGCTGATCGGGCATTCTGCCAGCACGTGTTGTATCAACCAATGTCGTGCGGGCAAATGGACCCGTTCCTTCTCTGACAGTTGTCTGGAAAGGATACTCGGTATCAGAAATTATATTTGTATAGTTGACGCTAAAGACCAAACCACGCAAGAAGGATTGCAAATACCAGAAATTGGTTTGCCATTCCAATTCGAACCCTTCGACGGTAGACGTTGCATCCAGATTGATCCACGTAGTTACGCTAGTCGTTGCGTTGTCCGGCAAATCCAATCGATTATTGACACTGCCGGCATCTCTTGTACGGAAACTAAACGGTACGATGAGATCATCTATTTCCTTCCGGAAAAACCCGGCTGTAAATAACCCAATACGGTTCTCGTAGAGAGATACATAGATATCATAATTCTCTGCCACAGCCGGTTCAAGGGCAGGATTTCCCAACGTCGTGAATGGGTTTCCAGTAAACGTATTGTAATAGATTACCGGTGAAAGGGCTCTATAATCCGGATAGATGATACTCTTTGTCCTTGCTAATCGAACATCTAGCCATTCTGTGGGCTTAATCCGAAGCTGCAATTGTGGAAACCAGGTCTCGCTCCCACTTGTGGAAGACAACTCATCATTCCTAAAATCCTCGAAATTCGGCCCAAACTTTTCAGTGAAAAACGCCGTGTAGTCCATGTCATACTTCTCATATCGAATACCAGGAAGAAGCATGAGAAATTTGCCTACATTCAATTCCGTTGCCACATAGAACGCTGAAAAATCGCGAGAATAGTCAAAAT
The DNA here is from genome assembly GCA_019634345.1 of Rhodothermaceae bacterium. Lineage (GTDB taxonomy): Bacteria > Bacteroidota > Rhodothermia > Rhodothermales > JAHQVL01 > JAHQVL01. The sequence continues at coordinate 1,612 of JAHQVL010000093.1, read as the reverse complement.
CACGTTCAAAAGACTGCTGATCAGCCAGGAAATAAGCCCCATTATCTGATGCCAGCCTTTCAAAGTGTCTCATCATGTCTATCGATGGGGTATAGAAAAACTGATTTACCCCCTCCTCGCCCGCTAGAAAATTGCCAATATCGTAATCTGGATCTTCAAACAGAGAGGCCCGGATGCCCAGATTTTCGTCAATCCGCTCCAGTCCCAGATCTACCCACAAAGACTCTCTCATTGCAGCGACAAAGCGTTCTCCTTCAAAGGTTCTGTCTGGCTGATTGAAACGCATCGTCTCATTGTTCTCTCTACTATTGTAGGTGTATTTCCCGCCAAACTTTAAATCGCCTGTTATATTGTTGGTGATGTTGTAGGGAACCGTCACATTCAAGGCAGCATCTTGAGCCGATTCTTTGATATCTCGCTCCAGCGTAAAAATCCGCTGTATACGGAGGAGATTGCTCATCACATCAACACTGTTCAAGAATTCACTCGGTGATGCCGTTTCATCTGCACTTCCGGTAAATGCAGCCTGGTTCTGCTCAGAACCAATGTTCATCGTAAGATCACCAGGCCGAATCTGCTTCGTAATCGAATTGGAGAGAGAGAAATCTACTTTAATACCAGAAAAATCAAATTCTCCCTGGAACGCGTTACTTATTACCGTATTGCTCAATTCACGCGAAGATGCATTACCGGTAAATTGATTACCCAGGAGCCGGAGAGAATTTCGCACCTCAACCTGATCTTCAGACAGGTTGCTAATAAAGTTATTTAAGTACAGCGTACCAAAAGGCAACTCGTAATCCAAAATCAGGCCTCCTCCCTTTCGCTGCCTGTCCGTTATTCTATCGACTATCACGGTACTCACGAGATCAATGTCTGCCAACACATCGTCCGATTGCTCTTCATTAATGCCGTATCCAGCGCTCAGGATATCCGAATTTCGATTGTAGTCATCAATGTAACCGGATAACTGAACCCCGAGCCTATTACTCAAAAACCTGTTGCTGATCAAAGCAGTGCTCTTCCAGTTACCATAGGTCTCCCCTAATGAACCATACCCATCTTGTATAGAAAAATTACCGTGGAAGCCTTCTCGGGCTTTCCCAATTTTCAGGTTTACTGTACCTCCCACTGCATCGGCATCCATGTCGGCCGTTAAGGCCTTTGTTACCTCAATACCAGAGAGTATATTCGGCGCAATCATGTTCAAGTCGACGCTACGATCATCGCGGTCCGTTGACTGCATGCGCACACCATTGACCATCATGACGTTGTATTTAGGCGAAAGACCACGAACAGCAACCTGTTGCCCCTCTCCTCCATTTCTAACCAAAGAAACACCGGGCAAGCGTGCTACAGACTCGGCAGCATTGGCATCAGGGATCTGCTGAATTTTATCAGCAGAAACAACGTTTTTAATCGTTTCAGAAGAAATCTGTTGATTGATTGCCGCAATTTGCCCTTCTGCTTGTGCGGTTACCACGACTTCACCGCCTTCAAAGGTGGCAAAATCCATTTCGATATTCACTACGAGGTCTTCCTCTCCCACATTAATCTCTATGCGTGCATCCTGGTACCCGATATAGGTAGCCAACAAGACAAATTGCCCAGA
>JAHQVL010000092.1 GCA_019634345.1 Rhodothermaceae bacterium | reverse complement strand
GTCAAGCAAGTAAAGCCATTCGGTAGTCTCTTCTGTCAGGCAAACAATGCGCATGAGGTGTTTGGTTATTTCGGTGGTATCTAGACAGTGAAAAAGAAAACGTCTATTTTGAAGACAAGATTCTGTATTGACTCTCTTCTTCCCCCTAAATTATGCCCAACAAGAAACAAGAAACAAAAAACAAAAAACTATTCCTGGTCATCTGCCTCCTTTTATCGTGTTGCCAGGTTCCTGCTGAGAATGAGGTTGAACCCAACATATTGTTCATCATCACGGACGACCAGCGATTCGATATGATGGGGAATATGAATTCGGATTTGCACACGCCTACAATGGATTGGTTGGTTGAGCAGGGGGTGCGGTTTGAGAATGCGTTTGTTACTACGTCCATTTGCGCAGCGAGCCGGGCGAGTTTGTTGGCTGGTGTTGTAGAGAGAACACATCGTTTTACGTTTATCACGCCCCCGCTGGCTGAGGAATTTACTGAAGTCAGCTATCCCTCTATTATGAAGGATGCGGGCTATCGAACGGGGCATGTTGGGAAGTTCGGCGTCAAAGTAACGGATGGGGCAACTGATTCCATGTTCACCGTATTTGAGGAGCTCAACCGGAATCCGTACTTCAAAGAGCAAGCGGATGGGGCGCTGAGGCACTTGACGGATATTACGGCAGACCGAAGCATTGACTTTATTGACGCCACTCCTGAGGGACAGCCGTTTGCTCTTACGATGAGCTTCAATGCGCCGCATGCCGAGGATAGTGATGAACGGCAATATATCTGGCCCAAAGCAATGGATACATTGTACCAGGATCTTGTTATCGAGCCTCCGCCTTTGTCCGATCCCGCGTTCCATGAATCGTTACCCTTATTCCTGAGGGATCCGGAGATTAATATGAATCGGTACCGATGGTTTTGGCGATTCGATTCTCCAGAGGATCGTCCTAACAAACCAGAGGAAATGACAAAAGGATATTACCGGATGATCAGCGGAGTTGATGCAGCGATCCAGCGGGTGATTGATCATCTCGAGGCCGAAGGGCAATTGGATAATACAGTGGTCGTGTTGATGGGGGACAATGGGTACTATCTGGGCGAGCGAGGCTATGCCGGCAAATGGCTCTCGCACGAACCCTCTATCCGAGTGCCTCTCTTGATCTTCGATCCAAGGAATCCCGAATACGCTGGTGCACGGCCTGACGCCATGGCGTTGAATATAGATATCGCCCCGACGTTGCTGGATATCGCCGGCCTGTCCATTCCTGATCAAATGCAAGGGCGAAGTCTCCTGCCTCTTATCAAACAAGAAACGCCTACCAATTGGCGGACCGACTTCTTTGTCGAGCACCTGATGGACCACAAACAAATTGTTAAGCACGAGGGAGTCCGCGGACAACGATTCAAGTATGCTCGCTACTTTGAATTGGACCCTGTCTATGAAGAGTTATACGACCTTCAGCAGGATCCGCTTGAGACGACGAACCTCGCTGAAGATCCCGGATACGCGGAAGAGCTTAGCCGGATGAGACAACGCACCGACGAACTGAGAGACTTGTACGGAGGGCCGTATGTACCACATGAAGGCGAACCGGCCATGTTGCCCTAGCTGGTAGGGCGCTGCTGCCGCTGAAAAGGAGGGGTAGGGGTAAGAGGACGAAAAACGGGGGCAGAAGGCTGCACGAGGATTTGTGTGCTTTTAAGGAGTTTGTTAGTTTGATCTGGTATACCCACTCATCTTATTTTAGGAAGTTATGCGAACGGTGTTCTTGTTTTGTATTTGTTTGTTCTTCCCCTTTGCTGTAGTTGCGCAAGACGGGATAAATCCACTTAAGCAGGCTGTTATCTCATCGATTGATGAGAAATACGATGACCTGACCGCGCTGAGCGATGAAATTTGGACCCATGCAGAAGTAGCTTTTGAAGAAGAGAACTCTGCTAAAGCGTTGGCCGATTTTGCACGTGCTCAAGGATTTCGGGTTGAAGAAGGGGTTGCAGATATTCCGACAGCTTTTACGGCTGAATACGGATCGGGCGAACCTGTCATTGGCATCTTAGGAGAATTTGATGCCCTGCCTGGCCTTTCTCAGAAGACGGAGCCCTCGAAAGCTCCACGGGTCATAGGTGCTGCAGGGCATGGGTGCGGTCATAATGTGTTTGGTGTAGGGTCTCTTGCTGCTGCCATCGCTATAAAAGAGCAAATTGAAGCCGGTACATTAAGCGGCACCATTCGTTTTTACGGTACACCTGCCGAGGAGCGTTTTTTTGGAAAGCTGTGGATGATCCGTGATGGGTTGTTTGAGGATGTCGATATCGTGATGGATTGGCATCCGAGTGCGGCAACAAAAGCGGCTGTTCAAAGCAGCCTTTCGCTGGTTGACTTTGTTGTTGAATATTATGGAGCGACTTCTCACGCTTCAAGCGATCCCTGGCGAGGACGTAGTGCTTCGGATGCCCTTGAATTATATACAACAGGGATTAATTATTACAGAGAACACGTCTTGCCGACAGTCCGCATGCATTACCAAATCCAGGATGCAGGGGAAGCGGTGAATATTGTACCCGATTATGCCAAAGTATGGACGCGTGTGCGGGATACAAAGCGCGAGGGCATGGTGAAAGTTTGGAAGCAGGTAGAGCGTATCGCCGAAGGCGCTGCTATGATGGCCAATGTGGATTTCAAAATCACTCTGATTTCTGGTTTACATGAGATACTGGTGAATCGTACAGGAGGCGCCCGGCTACAGTCCAATCTCGAATACCTGGGCGGCATTGAGTATACCGAAGAAGAGCAAGCATTTGCTCGGCAACTTCAGGAATCCCTTGGCCAAGAGCCCGTTGGAATAAAAGCTGAGATTGGTCCTATGGAAGCAACACTCGAACACCCTCGAGGCGGGTCCACAGATGCAGCCGACGTAAGCTATGTTGTGCCAACCATTCGTCTTTCAGCATCTATTGCTCCAGAGGGCACGCCGTGGCATTCCTGGGCTGTTGTCGCATACGCCGGGATGTCAATCGGGCATAAGGGCATGGTATACGCATCAAAAGCAATGGCAATGACTATGGTCGATCTGTTTGAAGATGCTGAGTTAAGAGACGCTGTAAAGGCGGAGTACCTTGAGCGGAAAGGCGACTACGTATACGAAGGAATTGTGCCTGATGGCCCTCCACCATTGAATAGCCCGCATTAAGCCTGCGCCATTGAATTCATGAAAAAGCATCTGTTTGTAACTCTAATGGTTGGGCTGCTTCTGTTCGTTTCTTGTGATTCCTCGGAAATGACAGAAAAACCCAATGTCTTGTTTATCGCCATAGATGATCTAAACGATTGGGTGGGTCCGTTGAACGGGCATCCACAAGTGCAGACGCCCTACATGGATGCACTGGCAGCGAGGGGGACCGTATTCAGCAATGCGCACACACAGTCTCCACTGTGCAGTCCGTCCAGGACCAGCATCATGACTGGAAAGCGACCTTCTTCCACGGGTATCTACGGGTTAGCGCCCTGGTTTAGAAATGTGGATGAACTCAAGGATCTTGTTACGCTAAACCAGCACTTTTCACAGAATGGATACAGGACGTACTCGACTGGCAAAATCTATCATGGAGGGTATGGCCGGCAGGATGGCGATGCCGAGTTTGATGAGTTAGGGCCTCCTTCCTCCGTTGGTGCCAAGCCGGAGGAAAAGCTGATCGGTTGGACGCCAGGGGGTAACCATACCCTCATGGACTGGGGCACTTTCCCTCATAATGATGAGGATAAAGGAGACTGGCAAGTAGCCTCCTGGGCCGTAGAGAAGCTGAATGAAAGGCCGCAAGAACCGTTCTTTTTATCAGCCGGCTTTTTCTTACCCCATGTTCCACTTTACGTAACCGAGAAGTGGATGGACATGTATCCCGAAGAAACCCTACAACTCCCTCCTATACTGGAAGGCGATCGAGACGACACGCCTCGCTTTTCCTGGTACGATCACTGGGATCTTCCGGAGCCACGACTCAAATGGCTGCGGGATAGTGGTCAATTGGTGCCCATGGTTCGCTCTTACCTGGCTTCAATCAGCTTTGTAGATAGCCAGGTAGGGCGGCTATTAGAAGCACTGGAAGCCAATGGCTACTTGGAAAATACGATAGTGGTATTATGGTCGGACCACGGATATCATCTTGGGGAAAAACAGATCAGTGGAAAGAACACGCTATGGGATAGATCCACGCGGGTACCTTTGATTTTTGCGGGGCCAGGTGTTTCTGAAGGGGCAATGGTTGATAGTCCAGCCGAGTTACTGGATATCTACCCTACTCTCATTGAGTTATGCGAGTTGACAGATCGCGAAGGGTTGGAAGGGCATAGTCTGTTGCGGCAACTACAAGATGCTTCTGCCGTGCGTGAGTGGCCGGCGATTACTACGCATAATCATGACAATCATGGGATTCGCACGAAAGATTGGCGATTTATCCAGTATGCCGACGGGAGTCAAGAGCTGTATGATATGAAGAATGATCCCAATGAATGGACCAACCTGGCAGGTGACCCCGCCTATGCAGACCTTATAAAGGAACATGCCCAATGGCTTCCGAATGTGAATCTGAAACCCGTAGAAGGAAGCAGGCATCGTATACTTACCTACGAAGAGGGAGAAGTGACCTGGCAGGGCATTACGATTACAGCAGACGATCCCATTCCTGGTGTTGAAATAGAAGAGGTGCCCTAAAACATAAAAGGGCGCCGAAGCGCCCCTATTATGTACTGCAAGCAAAAATTCTTCTAGTTGGTCAATGCACAACTATTTTCGAAGAGCGCGTAGTCGTCGCTGTCTTCTGAAACGGTTAGCGAGGCCTGGTTGAACACACAGGCATAGCTTTGGCCGTTACAGCTCGCGCCAATTGCTCCATCGATAATGATACTTTGAGACTGATCCGATGCACTTGACACTACGCTCTCTGTGAAGTTTGAAAACGTAAGCGTACACTGGTTAGTCAAGCTTCCATCTAGAAGCAGGCCGAAATTAAAGCTCGTCTCTGAAATGTCTATTGTGAGTCCAAGATCGATATTACCATTGGTACCGTCGCAATCCTGGAAGTCCAACGAGTAGATTTCAGGGTTGGCAGTAGATTGGGTGTATTCGACCTGACCTGTATTACATGGGTAGACTGGCTGGCTCTTGGATGCTGCCTGGTTGATGAATATATCAGCCGCAACAAAACCGAGTGCTGAGAAGCTACTCGCCATCATCTCGCCCATCATTTCAAAAGCAGCTCCTGGGTCTTCGCTATCATCGTTGCTATCGCAACCAGCGAGGGTAATTGAAAAAGTAAGTAATGCTATGAATAAAACTCTATAGTTACTCATGTTAATTGATTGTGTGGTTATTGACTATTGATGTTTTAGAGGGCGAAAGCCAGAGAATTATGGCTTCGCATCAAAACAGAAAGGCGATTTGATACCATTTCCGTATGTACGGGTAAAAAAATTCTCTTTGCGTAGGCTTATCAAATACTGGGCCTAAAAACTTCCTTTACTAAAAATTTAAGTGTGTGTTATTGCAAATTTCTTTACCCTTGTCATCTCGACCTTGTGGAGAGATCTAATTTAAAGGAGTTGCTCTGCGAAGCGGGAAAGCAGGCCTTCAGGGTAGATCCCTCGATCGCTGCACTCCAATGGGATGACAAAAAAAGCTTGTCAAAATACCCAAGTTACACTACACTCAATCTACAACCTTACCTCATCACTCCAGGCCCGCCACTTTGTATACCCCACCTTGGGTTCACTCCCATCGGGTTGAAGGCCATGTGTATTGGGTAAGGCATTAAACACGGCGTTTTCGTTGTAGTAGATGTTCAAGAATTGAGAGGCCTCGTAATACAAAGCGTCCTCCTTAATAGTAGCGTATAGGAAATGAGCATCTGTTTCAATGGGCCCATACGTGATGCGCCCTTTTTCCCATGTGTAGCGGGGCCGTATGTTTTCTCTTACTAACTCCGACTCAAGGTCTACCTTTATGCATAGAAAGGCCGTTTCATCTTGACGATTAATTTGAATCGCAACCCCGTCTGGGAAGGATGTTGGTTTGATAAGCTGATAGGTAGTAAGTAGTGGCTCTGGAGACGTGCCGGCGGCATGCGGCTTTAGCACCGTTACAAACACCTCATAATCTCCAGCAAGATAATGGCTGGATTGCGTCTGGTATATAGCCTGTTCATCCTGGAAATGCCGGCGCTCTTGATAGACACCCGGTATTTTGGCGTTGGTCTCCAGAAATTGAATCAGTAATCGTTTGTCAGCTGGTAATGCAACCGATCGTATGGAATCAATGGACGTATCGAAATAGTCAACTCCTGAGCTATGAATCTGACGAGTATGCCACAAGTTCGTATAGGTAAAGTAGTCTTCAACAGTAGCCTGCACTGCATCAACAACAACAAAGGTGTCATCTTCTTTGAGGTAGATAATGATGCGATCCCATGCGTATCCCATCTTTTCGTCGATAACCCTCGTTCGGCTCATCTCGGTTTTGTCAAACGTATGAAACTCAATCTTCTGTGTACGCACAGGTCGATACGCCCCCGAGTTGTACAAAAACTGGTCTATGGGCTGAGTAGCATCTCGTTTGTTTTTTCTGACGACGAGTTTGTTTTGATAATAGTCTGCCCTGAACTGGCCTAAGGGGCCGCTGGGAAGTCCGGATCGGTAGCCGCTGCTATGGAGGAGAACACTACCGCCAGACATCAACAAGGGGATGTCATTTTCATCGGCCTGGCCGTGATGGGCTTTTTCTTCTTCGACGGTTAATGTGTTTCGGAGGTAGTCCCGATGAGGGCTTCCGCTATCGCCTTCGTCTCGATAATTGAGCAGCAGGTAGGTGCTCGTTGGCTCCCATCCGTTTCTGAAGACCACCTTTTTACCCGATAAGTCTTCCAAAACTTCCTGGCTTCCCGATTGAGGGCGAGTGGAGGCAAGGGACTCGTCGGTCCACTGATGCGCCATAGTTAGATGAGACGCTGCGACAACGCCGTACCGGTCTGCTTCTACCGCTTTTTCGAATAACTGACTGGCAATCCATTTGAGCTCTTCGTCCTGATAAATGCCACCGAGTTTTTCGAATACAGCAATAAAACGATCCCAACCCGGATTCCAGTTGGAGTCCCCAAAGGCGGGCAGGGTCGATGCCGGAGTAAACATCTGTTTGAAGTATTCGGCGTAATAGTGGATTAATGGAGAGGTGTACATCGTTTCTTCGTGCCCTGCGATTTCTGCATAAGAAAGCAGGGAAGCCAACCAGATAGCCTGGTAACCGGAAGCATCTTCAATTTCCCACTGCGTGAGGTTGTCCTGAGCCACGATTTCGGCCATCTGCTTCCACTTAAGCGCATGGGGATGATCCGGCATGGCCAGGTATCCGTAATACCAGCCTTCTGCTCGGAGCAGTGCACGGTTATGGGCACCCCATTCAGGAAAGTGAAACTGAAAATCGAGGCTGTAGGCCAGGTCTTTCTCAATGGTCTCGCGCATCTCAGGCGTTAAAACATCACTATCTTTGATGCGCAGGTAGGATCTGGAATACGGTGGCAAGAAGAAAAAATTAGAGAGGGCTGGCACGCCGTTTTCGTATTCGATACGCGTCTTGTAATAATCCTCCGGATAAACATCTCTCAGCGATCCATACTCATACAATAACTGAGCTGCCCGTTCGGCGTACGTGGCCTCATTGGTCTCCTCGTACAAAAAGCCCAGAATGTCGGCCAGATATATAGGATGTGACGGTGAATTGTAGCCCCATAGAACACTGGGATCCACATTGCTTTTCCATCGCTCAATAACCTCCGGATAGCGTTCCCAGTTCGTTTCAGCTGTGTGCTTAATGTAATCAAAGTACGCCGACTTTTGGGCGTGGAGGTTGAGGCATGGGGAGAGGAGGAGGGCGAGGAGGAGGATTTGAAAGTTCAAGGTTCAAGGTTCAAGGTTTAAAGTTCAAGGTTCTCGGTTCAATGTTATTATAAGAGATAAACTTTGAACTTTGAACTTTGAACCTTGAACTATTCACTGGCATTAGCCCGTGAAGTACACCCAAACCCCAAGTACGATAACGATGAGTGCAAAGGCAGCCCATACATCTTTTTGCCTCCAAAGGGGATCTGAGGGAAGATTGGTGCTTGGGTCGACGGTTTGGAATGTAAGGTCTTTAACCTTCGCTTCGTCTGGTTCGTCCGTTGCAAGGCTGACTACAATCAATACGAGGGTACAGATAACAAAGAGATAGAAGGCGTAGTGCAGGAAGTTGATATCTGTAAACTCGAAGAGAAGGCCAGACAGCGAATCTTTATTCAGATCCGCGATGAGCCGCCCGATTCCTAGAACGAATCCAGTGATCAAGGAAGCGATCGCTCCGTTTGAGTTGACACGTTTCCAGAAGACACCAATCAGGAAGACGGCCGCAATTGGAGGCGCAATATACGCCTGCACGTTCTGCAGGTAAACGAATAACTGGCCAGAAATGAGGTCCATAAATGGAATCCAGAGCAAGCCGAGAATAACCATACCTACTGTTGAGACCTGGCCAACGAGAACAAGGGTTTTATCCGGTGAATTGGGTTTGATCTTTTTGTAGATGTCCCATGCGATCAGTGTTGAACACGAGTTGAATACTGAAGAGAGCGAACTCATGAGTGCGGCAAGCAAACCCGCCACAACGAGGCCTCTAACTCCGGCAGGAAGCAATGTACCAATAAGTGTAGGCAAGGCCGCATCTGGCTCACTTAATGAAATCTGACCTGATTGAGACAGTACAAGTGCGATAATACCTGGTACGACAAAGATAAACAAGGGGAGTTGTTTGAGAAGGCCACCGAAGATCGTCCCTCTACGTGCATTATCTATGTTACTGGCAGATAGGACACGCTGGACGATGAACTGGTCGGTACACCAATACCAGACCCCCAGTATCGGGGCACCGAATATGATCCCCGTCCATGGGAAGTCCGGGTCCGACATAGGTTTCCAGACGGAGAAGAAGCTGCTATCAACGGATTCTCTAAGTACGCCCCATCCTCCTACTTCAGATAAGCCAATAAATGTAACTGTAATAGCGCCACCTATTAATATAAACATCTGAAGAAGGTCCGTGTAGAGCACCGCTCTTAATCCACCAAAAACGGTGTAAACCCCTGTAGCAATGATTACGATCAGAGCGCCGGTCCAGAAGTTAATCCCCATCAAGGTATTAAATACAATTCCGCCTGCTGCGATGGTGATGGAGATTTTCGTGAGGATGTATCCAACAATGGAGATGATGGCCAGGTACCAGCGGGCGCCTTCATTGTAACGACGCTCCAAGAATTCAGGCATTGTGAATACGCCGCTCTTGAGATAAAACGGCACAAAAACCCACCCAAGAATAAGCAACATAAAAGAGGCAAGGATCTCAAATTGGCCAACGGCAACCCCACTGCTTGCGCCGGTGCCTGCAAGACCAATAATATGTTCGGCCCCGATATTCGAAGCAAAAAGGGAGGCTCCAATAACAAACCAGCCTGTATTACGTCCCGCCAGGAAATAGCCGGCTGATGAGTCCGTTGATTTTTCCTTACGGCCAACGCCGAATGCAACGCCAAATACCGCCACGAAGTAAATGGCAATCAGGACCCAGTCCAGGGTGTTAATCAATTCCATGATGTAAAAGGTGGGTTATTAGGTAGGATGGCCCCTAATCTACAACATTGAACGAAACGATGCAGCCATCCCCGTGTTTTAGCCCTGAATTCAGGTATGGCTAAGGTAATTACATTCTAATGGCATGGGCTCAAACACACCCTTTGAAGATAAATCCAGTTCTCCTATTCATTCAGAATCAAGAGATTCAGAGCAGCAGACCGATAAGGTATATGCAGAAAAGCTTAGAAAGGTAGCTCCTTTTGAATTTAATGAGGAGGTGGTTCATGTATTTCCCGACATGATAGAACGATCCGTTCCTGGATACAGGGCCGTACTTGACATGACAAAAGTAGTAGCGAATGAATTTGTACGGCCGGGCACGACCGTATACGATTTAGGGTGTTCGCTGGGAGCAACCACGCGTGCAATTATGAGTGGAATTGATCCACTGCCGGAAGGCACTGCTTGTAGGATTATCGCGGTGGATAATGCGCTTGCTATGGTTCAGGAGTGCAAGAGGCGATTGAATTCGACTCCAGATCACATTCAACTTGAAATTGAGTTAGGAGATATCAGGCAACAGCCCATACAAAACGCTTCATTGGTTACGCTTAACTACACGCTGCAATTTATTCCATTGAAGGAACGCCTGCCGCTTTTAGTTCGCATCCACGAAGGACTGGTACCTGGTGGGGCATTAATTTTATCGGAGAAGATTGTATCCTCAGATGCAACGCATCAGGACATTCTTACTACATTGCACCATGGATTCAAACGAATGAATGGATACAGCGATTTGGAGATAAGTCAAAAACGATCGGCATTGGAAAATGTGTTGGTACCGGAGTCAATAGCCGATCACGAGAATCGGTTAAACGAAGCCGGCTTTTCAACTTCTATGGTCTGGTATCAGAGTTTAACGTTTGTCTCGATCCTTGCAATAAAATGATTGATTATTCACGGCTGTACAATAGGCTATCCGATACCTCGCTAACGTCCTGGTTGGATGAGTTACCAGGTACCATTCGAGAGGCCTTTCGCACAGACAAAAATAGACTGATCCCCGAATGGCAGGCTGTTATTGAGGCATTACCTATTCAGGCACCTACTTCAGTCGATTTATGCCAGGGAGCGGTGCGGATTGGGGAATCATCGGATTTGGAGCAGGCCGTGCAGGATGAGCTTATAAGGAATCTTAAAAAGCTTCATCCATGGCGTAAAGGACCGTTTAGCCTTTTTGGTGTCGACATCGCCACCGAATGGCGTTCTGATTGGAAGTGGGATCGGTTGGAGCATCACATTCAGCCCCTTGACGGCCGCGTCGTGTTGGATGTAGGTTGCGGTAATGGGTATCATTGCTGGAGAATGCGGGGTGCAGGCGCAAAATTAGTGATAGGCATTGATCCGATGTTGCTGTATGTAGCGCAATACGGGGTGTTCGCCCATTATTTGAAGTCAGAACCCGTATACGTCTTGCCGCTGAAGATTGAGGACATTCCGCCAACACTGTCGGGCTTTGACACGGTCTTTTCCATGGGCGTACTCTATCATCGCCGCTCTCCGATTGATCATCTAATGAACCTTAAAGGACTGTTACGAGAAGGAGGCGAGTTGGTGTTAGAAACCCTTGTCGTAGAGGGAGACCTGGGTTATTCACTGGTTCCTGATGGCCGATACGCAAAGATGAGAAACGTCTGGTTTATCCCTTCCCCAGATACCTTGCTTCAGTGGGTTGCGCGTTGTGGGTTTAAGGAGAGTCGACTTGTTGATGTGACTCAAACGACGACTGAGGAGCAGCGAGCCACGGAATGGATGCAGTTCGAATCGCTGGCTGACTTTTTAGACCCACACGACGCATCAAAAACGATTGAGGGATACCCCGCGCCACGCCGAGCAATAATACTGGCTAAGAAGTAAGAAAAGGTTGATCAATAACCTTCATATTCGTCTTATACACAATTCGGTGAAAGGAGATAAGCAAGTTGCGTATGGGTTCATGCATATGATCTTGATTGAGCGTATTGATATGATCTCGCTCCAATAAGACGTTAAAGCCGGGTTTGTTTTCCTCCAATTTGTATTCTGTACACCGTGCGTAACCCATTGACCATTCATCGAAGTTTCGGGTTGGGAACGACCGTGATAACAGTCGAATTATTCCTTTATGCCTTGGGTCATTCTCAATGAGAGCATAGGTTTCTAATACCGTTTCTTTAGGCCCTTCCAGGATTTGCATGAAATTGCCATCATGATACAGGAGAATGCCGGTTATGCCTCTCTGCTTATTCTTCTTGCGAGCTGCTTCCAGCAAATGATCTAGATCTTCTTGAGCAAGCAGATAGGTTGAGGAGCTCGCATAGGCGAGAGTATAAACAGAACTCATGAGAGTGGCGAAATTGGTCTGAAAGGTTTTACCAAAGGTATCGGGTCTAAACCTTTTTTTTAAAGAAAAAGGAGGTGCTGTTCAGCACCTCCTTTTGAACGAACAGAAGAAAAAACTTCTTTAATTGAAAGGGGCGTTATTTGAAATAGGTCATACTACCCGACTGAATGCTCTTTCCATTCGAAACACGATAGAAATAGAGTCCACTTGGTAGAGAAGGGGAGTTGCTGGATACATCCCAGGTAAGGGTGTGTGAACCTGCATTTAAGACCCCGTCTGCCAGGCGATGTACTTCCCTGCCCAGCACATCGTAGATGGCCACCGTGACGTGCATCCGTTGGGGCAGCGTAACCGAGATTGATGTTTGGGAGGAAAATGGATTCGGATAGTTATCTGACAATTGAAGTTGATCAGGCAGCCTGTTCGGATTTTCTATATCTGTAGCCGTCGCAGGATACAGCGTGAAGTTAACTTCATAAGACCCGCTATTCATTGTCAAGGTAGGCGCATTGTCGAGATCAGCAACCTCGTTGTTAAATGTGCTACTGTATCCGACATGCGTCGCTTTAATGTGATACGATTCTCCCGGAGGAATGCCAAAGATCTGATACGATCCGTCGTGCCGCGTTTCGGTAGACAAGAGCGCTTCTCCAGCTTCATCGATCACGTACACGGTAGCACCTGAAATGGGGTTGTTGTTTTCATCCTGTACAAGGCCCTTGACGGTGCTGGCATGGGATGCGCCGTTTCTGAAATCGGCTTCTGCGGGTTCGGCCGTGATGTAATACATATTGCTGAGCGAGAAGTCGATGCTGATCGCAGGGCTAACTTCTGTAGCTTCCACCAGGGTCGCTCGTTCTGGGTCGGTCGTATCATCGTAGTACTCGGTCATGAACCAGGGCGCCATTGCCTGGACAAAATAAGCGCCTTCAGGGAGGCCGTTGAACGTATAGCTCCCGTCTTCATCGGTGACTGCTGTATAATAAGGCTCGCCGGGTCCATCCGTGGAAGGCGTCGCGATGACGACTGAGATGTCCGGCTGGTTGCCTTGATCTCCTTGTACGATGCCGGAAATAGTAGCTGGACCTTCCTCTTGGCGGCGCATGATGAACTCTGCTTCGGTACGTTCGCCCCCGATGATATGTATATAGTCCATTCCAGTACCCGTGGCATCCGTGATGATTTGTGAGGCACCTTGTGCATACAAACTCACCGAATACTCGCCTTCAGGGAGGGCGTCTAACACAAAGCTTCCGTCATCATTAATAACCGCATACCATTCTGCCCAATAGGCAATGTCGGCCAAGTCATCATAGAGGGGATACACCTGAACGTACCCGCGTTCGATGGGAGTACCGTCTTCAAGAAACGCATGTCCATACAAGGTACCGTAGAGCGGCCTGACGGCAAGCGTGAAGTCAATGTTTTCAACCACACCGTTCTCATCGACAGATACTGGGGTCGCTTCTAGTGGATCAGAGGCACCTTCGTACCACTGTTCGTCATACGATCCTGCTCCCCAGTAGCTTGCATGAACCAGGTATGTCCCGGCTGGTAGGGTGTTCAGTGAATAGAAGCCTGCACTGTCGGTTACCGTATGCATTTGAGTAGACCACACATCAGGTGTACCTCCCGGCGTGATCGATTCATATGGCATCACGGAGATATTGGCTCCCGTTAGCGGTGTTCCGTCATCATTGATAACCGTGCCAGAAATGGTCGAGTTACCGAGCTTGATTGGGAGCTTGAAGTCAACAGACGCCGGGTTGGATTGTCCGTCTTCGACAACGACGGGTTCAGCGGTGTCGGCATATTCGGCATCAGGCCACCAGCGCTGGATGCAGTCATAAAAATAGCAGAAGAATACGGAGACATAGTATTCTCCATCGGGTATATTGGGAATAGAATATCGACCTTCATCATCCGTAGTGGCATAGCCCCAGAGGAAGGTGTCCTCGAACGGATACCCAAATCCATTTGCGCCAAGCTGAATATAGACGTTGGGTATGGGGGTACCCTCTTCGTCTAGTACAACACCGGAGATCTCTCCATTAGATTCTGGTATTGTAAAGTTGATGTTCTCGGTCTCTTGATCCTTTAAAACAGCAACTGGTGTTGCGTTTTCAGGTGAGATCGCATCTTCATACCATATAATACGGTAGTACCAGTCTGTCCAGTATTCAAGAGCCACTCGGTATGTATCAGCCGGGACCTCATCAAATCGGTACATCCCGTCAGCGTCAGGATGTGCAGACAGGTAATAGTAGAAGTTGGGATTAGTCAGCGACTCCAATCGTACCTGTGCTTCCAAGAGAGGGGTGCCGTCTTCGTTTCTGATGTATCCAGAAAGGCTGCCCAGGTCTGTCGTGATGTCGATGTTGAAGTCGATGTTTGGGGTGTTCTCTCCAAATACGACGGGTACAGGGGTGGCGTCCTCAAATCGGTCGGCGTTTTCATACCACTGTGTAACTGTTAAGAATCGGTTGTACACATTCGCTTGTACGAAATACTCTCCTTCGAAAAGGCCAGACAAGAAGTAGTTGCCATTTTCATCGGTACTGCCATACCCATAGAAATAAGGGTAGTCTGAATTGGGTTCGCCTTGTTCATTCGGAGGGAATGCCCACACTTCGGCACCCACAATGGGCTCACCATCCTGGTTGACAAGTTGTCCTGAGATGGTACCGCCTCTACTCAGTGAAAAGTTGATATCCGTTGTCTCTTCACCATCGGCAACAGGTACGGGAGTCGGCTCGCCGCCTTCAAAGATGGGGATGTTATCGTATGTTTCGCCAAAGAACCATTCTGCCTCTGCAGTTACCGTGTATTCTCCGGGGCGGAGTCGTTCAAAGGTGTATTCTCCTTCTTCGTTTGTATAGGCGATTTCTGAGTAAAACGGGTTGCCTATCAGACTCGCATAAACCACGGCGTAGGGAATAGCTTCGTCGTCAGCGCCTTCCACTGTGACCCTACCGGAGATAGAGCCGCTTCCTTGAATCAGCGGTTCGAGGAAGAAGTCGACACCGGTTGTTATTTCAGGAGGAAGGACATCAACAGCAGCAGCTTCCCAAATGTTGTATGCCCTGCTGAAATACTGAGGCATGTACCCGTCGGCGCCAGCCATAACGATATAAATGCCGAAGTTTAGTCCTGGAATCACGTACGATCCATCTTCCCGAACTTCACCCAGCGCCCAGGCTGTAGGGTCCTCGGGGAGATGAGCAGCGATGGCGAGTACCCAGGCAGAATCTCCAGGTGCGATTCCATCTATGCGGCCGGCAAGTCCGCCTTGGCCCGAAGAGTCGGGATCGGAGTCGTTAAATTTATTCGCATGCAGATCAAAAGCTGCTAGGGGATTCTTCTGAAGTTCAGAACGCAACGAGCGAAGGGCTTTCTGAAATTGTTGCCGGGAGGGTTCATCTGCGGAGGGACTGTATTGTTGAGCATATAATTCTTGAGCCGGCAATAACTGCGAAAAGCAGGCAATAAGAATTATTAATAGGAATTGACGTGTCATAGTGGCAATAATATGTTATAGTAAATCGTATGTATTAGGAGGCGCTTCACAAAGCCTTGCGACCCATTTCATTGAAAGAGTATCCTTTAGACAGGCCGTCTTCGTTACTTATTCCCTTCATCTGTTATAAAAAATGATGTACCGTATTGTATCTATTCTACTTCTACTTTCTTCCCCTGCTTTTGCACAACAAACCCCGGTTGAGGTCGCATCTGAGGTTGAACGCGTCTCCGTCTTTTTACAGGGAGCCCAGGTATTCCGAACTGCTGAGGCGCGGGTGCCGGCTGGCAAGTCCGTGCTCAAATTTGTCCGTTTGGATCCAGATCTAAATCCTGAGAGCATACAATTTAATGCCGAAGAGGGATTGATGGTACTAGGCGTAAGCCACAGCCGCAATTACCTGGAAGAACCTTTGGCGACCGAAGAAGCAAACACGTTAAAAGCCCTGATTAAAGCAAAAAGAGACTCTGTCAAACTAGAGCAAGCCATGATTGACGTCTATAACCAGGAAGAGATCATGCTCATGGCGAATCAATCCATCGGTGGGTCAACGAGTGGGGTTGAATTGGGGCGACTGGAATCAGCAGCTAACTTCTTCAGGCAACGGTTAACCGAGATTAATCAGCAAGTGCTTGTTCGTAATAGCCGTGTCGCAACATTGAACGAGGAACTCCAGGAGCTTCAGAATCAATTGCAACGGCGTGTAGCAGAACAGAGAAGTTCGTATGTCTCTGAGTTGGAAGTGACGATAAATGCTGCCTCAAGCGGGGTAAGGGATTTTGAGTTGAATTACGTGACCGGCCGTGCTCGTTGGTCGCCCTTGTATGACCTGCGGGTTTCAGACATAGATAGTCCGCTTGAATTATTCTACAAAGCGGAGATTGCACAGGCTACCGGAGAAGAGTGGGAAAATGCGCAACTGGTACTATCGACCGCCGATCCGCGCCAGGCAACGGTGAAACCGAATGTTCGAACGCGGCGAGTCGGGTTTTATAATCCCAGAGCAGTTCGCTCTCGGAGGCCGATGGATATGGAGGAGAGCGCCAAATCCAGTGGAATGGCACTCGATGAGGTTGTGGTTGCACAGGAAAGTGCCGCAAGTGAGCCCATTATGAATATCCCTGCCCCTCCCGTTCAAACTCGCTCAAATACGACTACTACAGAATTTGAAATTTCTGAGCCGTATACCATTGAGTCCGATGTAGACCCCACCCTGGTCGATATCGCCCGGCATGATCTAAACCCAGAGTACGAATATTACGCCGCTCCTGCGCTGAGCGAAAAAGCCTTTCTTACAGCACGACTTACGGGGTGGGAATCCTTGAACCTTCTCTCTGGGTCCTCGAACCTGTTTTTTAACGGGACTTTCCTCGGGCAGACCTATCTAGACATGGAAAACGTGTCGGATACGCTTGATTTATCGCTGGGCACGGATCAAGGAATTGTCATCGAACGCAAACGAGAAGAGGAGTTTACCAAGAAACAATTGCTTGGAAACAGAAAGACGGATATCTACGGCTTTGAGATCGAAGTACGGAATAACAAATCAGTGCCTGTGTCTATTGTGATCGAAGACCAAATTCCGGTTTCGAGCGACAACCAGATAGAAGTCGACCTCCAGGAGGAAGGAGGTGCTGATGTTGAAGAAGAAACAGGCGTGCTCAGATGGGAGGAAGTCATTGAGCCGGCATCTACCCTGACTCTCAGCTTCCGCTACTCCATCCGTTATCCGAAGGGACGCACAGTGCGGGTGTACTAAGTACAATTACATCAATTCTGATCGATTCATTTGGTCGTACTCAGACGCTTTGGGCGCCCCAGAAAAGCAGCCCTGCACACACTAAGCAGAATACCCATTGTGGTAGGAGTGCATAATCTTTTCCGGGGCGCTGCAGTACGGCAAGTTGAATCAGCCAGATCACTCCCCACAAGGCAAACCATCCTGATAGAATCAGAGTGAGCGTCTTCCTGGGTTCGAGCAATTCAGTAAAGGCAATCACAAACAAAAGGACAGGGATTATCAATAAGTCGATGGTGACTAGCTGAAAGGCGCAGAGGGCTTGTATCCAGTTGCGCTCAACGGTTTCAAAGTCTTTGATGTCTTTCTTAGCAGCCCATTTTCCTGGTGCAACAGCATAGGTTTCTTTAAGACCTACAAAGACATGGGCTAATAAAGCTAAGACGGTGAGGCCGCCTGCAATTGCAATAGGGGTGTTCATAGTTAAATTTATTGCGTGTGGTAGGGTGATTCATATGACTGGTTGAAAAGAAGGAATTTAGAAGAAAGATCAACCAGATACGAGAATCCAGAAACACGAAACAAATAAAAGATCATTTGTAAGTTCTTTTTAGTTTTGGTACTCTATTTAGTACTCCTAAACTAGTTGCACGAGTCCTCCCACTAGCACCTATGTTCTCCTGGATTACTAAAAAGAATATCCTGGCCGTTGTTGCTCTCCCATTACTCGTAATCATAGCGGCCGGCTGGTTTGCGTTTAATAACGAGGCTGCCCCATCGAATCCTCTGCCTGATGTGGTTGATTTTAATCAGCACATACGGCCGATTTTGTCAACAAACTGCTATGTGTGTCACGGACCCGATATCAGCACGCGCGAAGCAGGGCTCCGGTTAGATTTGAGGGATAGCGCGACCGTCATTCTTGAAAGCGGGGTAGCTGCCGTTGTCCCAGGCGATCATGAAGCGAGTGAACTCATCCGGCGCGTTTCAACTTCGAATGAAGACGACCGCATGCCGCCGGCTGAAGTGAAGAAAACCCTGAGCGAGTACGAGATTGGGCTACTGAAACGATGGATTGATCAGGGTGCAGAGTGGAAAAACCATTGGTCCTTTGAGCCTGTCACAGCGTCTGTGCCTCCATCGGTGTATAAGAAGAAGTACATCGACAATGACATTGATCGGTTTATCGTTAACCGACTTGAAGAAGCGGGCATTAAACCGGCTTCAAAGGCTTCGAAGGAATCGTTGATCCGCCGGCTCTCATATGTACTTACTGGGCTACCCCCAACCCCGGAAGGTGTGGACGCCTTCGTCAACGATAGATCTCCCAATGCGTATGAAAAGCTGGTAGATCGCCTGTTGGATTCGCCCCAGTTTGGGGAACGGTGGGCACGTCATTGGATGGACGTCGTGCGTTATGCAGATACCAAAGGACACGAGTTTGATTACCCCGTCGTCGGTGCCTGGCAGTACAGAGATTACTTGATTCGGGCGTTCAACAACGATGTACCCTATGACCAACTGCTCAAAGAGCATCTTGCTGGCGACCTGATCGATGAACCCCGCATGCACTCCGAAGAAGGGTTCAATGAGTCGTTGATAGGGACCGCCTTCTTTGCCCTTGGTGAAGGGACGCACAGTCCTGTAGACCTGGTCATTGATGAGTCTGAGCGAATCAACAACATCATCGATGTTACGAGCAAAACGTTTCAAGGCCTCACTGTTTCCTGCGCCAAGTGCCATGATCACAAATTCGATCCGATCCCGACAGCGGATTATTATTCCTGGTATGGGATTATCAAGAGCACCCGGTTCGGCATACACGCTGCAAACGAGGATACTCATACTAAAACCCAAATCAGTGATGTGGAATCGCTCAATGCTCAAATTACTCAGGTTGTTGCTGATCAATGGGAGAATGATTTAAAAGAGATTTCTACGCCGGCTCGGGTTCAGGTTGACCGTGAATTGCCTGCATTATCCCAGGCACTGGCTCAGTACGGAGATTCGACGATTGCACAACCTCTTGGTGATTTTCGTGGGGGCTCTTTTGGGGAGTGGACAACAAGCGGATCGGCTTTTGGTGCGAACCCAATTGCAGGCGACATACAACTCAATGAGCAAAAAGAGATCGTGTCGCTAGGGGTGCCAAGAGCTTCCAGTGCCGGCCTTTCGAAGAAGTTAATCGGTTCTCTTCGATCCCCCGATTTCAGGATCGATCACGATTATATTACCATCCGTGCCGCTGGGGTTAAATCTGTGATGCGTATCGTAATCGATAACTTCCAATTGATCCGATTCCCTATCTACGGAGGACTCGAACAGGAAGTAGACGGTGAGGCTCTGCGGGACTATGAGTTTGATGTAGCTATGTGGAAGGGACATCCTGCCTACATTGAGTTCTTGCCTGCGTGGGATAGAGGCGAGAATTTCTTTGCTGATGACTCGTCCTATATAGACATTGAATACGCTTACGCTCATACTGAAGCGCTTAAAGACATTGTGCTATCAACGCGGCAACAAGTGGCTCAGTCCGTAGATTCCTCGGCTGTTCATAGCGCACTGACCCGTTGGAAAGCGCTCGAAGCGACCAGCCAGGATGTAGATCTGCTAAATGGACTATTAAAAGGTGGGCTCCTTTCCTCAGCCATACCCGGTTTAACTCCTCTCGTCGAAGAGAAGCAAGAAAGCATAAACAACATTCCTGATCCAAGCTTGATTTGGGGTGTCGTAGATGGAGACGGTACGGACCACCCGGTATTTGTCCGTGGAAATGTACAGGATCCAAGTGAGGAACGTGTTCCTCGTAGAGCCCTCACGATCTATAATGAAAACCAGACCCCCTTCGAGGGAAAAGGCAGTGGACGTATGGCCTGGGCTTCTTCCATGGCGGACGCATCCAATCCATTAACCTCTCGCGTAATGGCGAATCGCATATGGCACCACGTGTTTGGTCGTGGATTGGTTGAGACGGTTGATAATTTCGGCGTGCAAGGCAAGATGCCAACCCATCCAGACCTCCTCGATTACCTCGCCTCTAGATTCGTAGAACAAGATTGGTCGGTAAAAGCACTAATTCGAGACATGGTGTTATCCCAGGCCTTCCAGAGGAGAGTTGAAGCATCGGAAGAATCTCTTGAAAGGGATCCTCAGAATCTGTTACTCCAGCACTACCCGACCCGCAGATTGGAAGCAGAGGCCATCCGAGACGCCATGCTGAGCGTCTCCGGTCGGTTGAATACCACGATGTACGGAGAAGCAATACCTGTTTATCTATCCCCGTTTATGACAGGGAGGGGACGGCCTCGAGAATCAGGGCCGCTTGACGGTGATGGCCGGCGTAGTATCTACATATCCCTTCGGCGTAATTTCTTGCCGCCGATGATGCTTGCATTCGATATGCCGATCCCGTTCACCACGTTCGGCAAGAGGAATACCAGTACGGTGCCGGCACAATCGCTGACACTCTTGAACGATCCGTTTGTTGAGAACCAGGCAGAACACTGGGCGAAGGAATTGATATCGCTCAAAGAATTAGATGCCAGGGAACGTATTGAAGTTATGTACAATACCGCATTTTCGCGGTCAGCGAAAGAAGAAGAAATTACGGACGGACTTGCATTCCTTGAGACACAGGCCGCTACCTATGGATTAGACGGTGGCGAATGGGCAAACGATACGCGTCCCTGGAAAGACTACTGCCACGCGCTGTTTAATATGAAAGAATTTATTCACCTGATATAACCAGATAGCTAAAAAAGATGCATCGTTTAAACTGCAAAATGACACGGCGGGAAATGTTGAGTCTTTGCCGGAATGGATTCGGTTCGCTGGCTTTTATGGGGTTAGCAGGCGCTTCACTGGCTTCGTGTAAACCGGGCGAGCAAATGATGGGCGAGGCGCTGGGTGGCATTCAGGCGATTCCCCATTATGCCCCTAAGGCGAAGAGTGTCATCTTCTTGTATATGGATGGCGGCGTGTCCCAGGTAGATTCGTTCGACCCGAAGCCGCGATTGGACCGCGAGCACGGAGAAAATCCTTACGACAAATTTAAAGTCGACAATACCCAGTTCAATAACATCGGGAAAATTCTAAAGAGCCATTGGTCCTTTAAGCAATATGGTGAGTGTGGAATGCCGGTGAGTGAGCTTTTTCCTCATATCGCTACGTGCGTTGATGACCTGGCCCTGGTTCGTTCCATGGTGTCTCAATTTCCAGAACACACCAATGCCAATTATTTCTTGCACACCGGCATAGGGATACAAGGCCGGCCCAGCATGGGGGCCTGGGTGACTTACGGACTCGGTACCGATAACGAAGACCTCCCCGGATACGTAGTCATAGACGGCGGACTCACACCACCCGGTGGACTTGACAATTTTAACAGTGGTTTCTTGCCGGCTTCGTACCAGGGCTCTGTCATTCGTGCGGCCGACCAGCCGTTGGCTAATATAAAGCCCCTTGAAGAGACGACTGAGCGGCAGATGAACAAACTGGCTTTGTTAAACCGTATGGATCAGTCGCTGCTTGGCAAAGTAGGTGAGGCGGACCTGATAGAGTCGTCGATAGCTAATTATGAGTTGGCGTTTCGAATGCAGGCTTCTGTGCCGGAGATGGCAGATCTTTCGAACGAAACAGAAGCAACGAAGAAGCTATACGGATTCGATTCTCCCAGCGAGCACACCAGAGGGTACGCAGCACAATGCTTGCTGGCCCGCCGGCTCGTTGAACGAGGGGTCCGATTTATCGAGTTGACATGCCCGCGTGTAAAGGCTGACCGTTGGGATCAGCATTCCAATTTGAAACAGGGCCATGAATTAAATGCGTTTGCCGTCGATCAACCCATAGCCGGGCTCATTAAAGACTTAAAAGCACGCGGTCTTTTTGAACAAACGTTGATAGTCTGGGCAGGTGAGTTTGGCAGAACGCCTTTTGCACAGGGAGTAGACGGGCGCGATCACAATCCTTCGGCCTTTAGTATTTGGTTGGCGGGAGCCGGCATTAAGGGCGGGACCATATATGGTGCGACGGATGAGTATGGGTACAGAGTGGTAGAAAATCCTCGATCCATTCATGACCTACACGCCACGATGTTGCATCTGCTCGGGGTCGATCACTACAAATTAACCTATCACTTTGGTGGCCGCGACATTCGTCTGACCGATGTGCATGGACACGTCATCCAGGAGATTTTGGCGTAATAGTTTGTGCAATTACTGCGAAGGGGCTTCCCCTCCACCTGGAGGTGCTGGCGGCCTTGCAAATACTGCAGGCTCCAGGTCGGAGTCTGTCAAAAATGCTGCTGCACCAGCTACAAGAACCCCCCCTCCAACCCAGTACCAATGCCTATCAATGCGTTGCCACAGGCTAGGAGGTCTATACTCAGGAGCAGGTCTCAATTTCTCAGCGATAGCGAGGTGTTGAGAAAATTGTTCTTCAATGCCGCTGAAGAACTCGATAAATGGAGGCGGCAAAAATTCCGGTAGAGTAAATGAATCGCCAATCATCAATACGTTGTGTATTGCTGAACGCGATTTCTCAATTTCTTGCGTCGAAAAATAGATTCGAGCCAGCATAAGGTAGACATCCTGTTGCTGGCTGACTTCTTCGTCGCTTTCAATACATGGTTCAAGCAACTCGATGGCTCGTTCAAACTGGATATTAAAATAGGCTTGTTCTGCTTTTGGTACGATATCGACGCAGGTGCTGTCTTGAGCCCAGGAGGTGGATACGCCGCAAAACAGCAACACGATCACAAAAGCCCCTTTCAGGGTAGCAGAAAAAAATCTCATATAAACTATGGGGCTTCGTTCCGTTCAACTTCTATGGTAATACGCTTCGTCTTATCATGACGAATCATTACTTTTTGGGGGTTCTTGGGGAATGAAGATCCCTGTGCTTTGATTTGGATGATATGAGAGCCCGATGGAATGTTTAGGGTCGTAGGTGTAAACGCATCTGCCGATTCACCATTGATGAATATTTCTCCCCGTATAGAGCGATTGTTAGTGTCTATAGCTCGGATGCGTACAGGTACGTCTTGATCCATCGAAGTTAATCCCGTTGCAGCTTCAGCGTTTTGCTGGAGTGATCTCGATGATCGGTTATTTCGCACCTCTGTTGCGCTCGATCCCATCGCTGCAAATGGGTTCTTCTTTTTGGGCAGAACCATCATCGAAGCTGCTACAATGATTAACATAAAGGCCAGGCCTGTGATGAGGACGTGCCTTGATTTCAGCCGTTGGAGCAGCGCAGGTATTCCGGTTCTTGTATGGTACTTGATCCTGGGTTGAGCGGAGTGTAGTTCGATATCTTTCAGAGTTTCAATCATAGATTCGGCGTCTTGAAATCGGCGGGTAGGGTTTCTTTCGAGCGCAATTTCTATAGCATTCAGAAGCTGTTCAGGTAGTGGTGGGTGAATAGCTTCTAGATATCGCATTCGATTCGCGATGAAAGGAGAGTATCCTTCAAAAGAGAGTGTTGAATCACCGAGCAGGTGTTTGCCGGTAATAATTTCATGTGCAATTAAACCGAGCGAGTATAAGTCGGATGAAGAGTCCCCTTTTTCATCTTCGTTGTAATGTTCGGGTGCGGTATAAACATGGCTTGGATTAGATATAAGCCGTTCCGGCATTCGATAGCTATTTCCCGCAATAAGATGCTCCAGGCCGAACTGCATTATTTTTGCCGTATTGCCTCGCGCAATAACGATATTTTCTGGGCCTAACCTGTGATGGAGAAAGTTTGCACTATGGGCATATTGCAAGGCGCTCAATAGCTGGCGCATGATACGCAATGCTAAATCCCAGTGAAGAGACCCCTTTTGATTGAGGTAATGATCCAGTCTAAAACCAGGCACATAATCCTGAACGATAAAAGGACCTTCAGTGCTCATATGCATGGATCGGGTCTCAACGATGTTCGGATGTATCAATCCTGTAAGACCCTCAACATGTGTTGTCAGATCTTCAGGATGGATCGGGTTTTCAAGCATCATGGACGTTAACGTCTGGATGCTGACAGTGCGCCTGGAGTCCAGTTCGGTAGCTCTGTACAAAGTACCTAACCTGTTATTCCAAAGCACCTCGTCTACTTGATACCCGTTTAGTTCTGTATCGATTGGAAGCTGCTCTCTCATATCCTTTCCATATTCCTGCTCACAATAGGTGAATGTGATTGATTACCTTAGAAGGACCAATTTTCTGTGGAACGTATTGCCATCGGTTCTTAAACGATAGAAGTAAATTCCATTTGCAAGTGGTTGCTGATTTTGGCTATCACCATGCCATTCAACGCGATGCAGGCCGGAATCTAGATCTCGATCTAGAACAACCTTGACCAGGCGCCCCATGGCATCATAAATACTTAGCGTAGCGTGTTGTGGGTCAGGTAATGAGAATTCAATCGTTGTTGACGATTGAACTGGGTTTGGATAGTTTTGCTTTAATGATTGAAATAGGGGATTTATTTTATTTATGGCTTCCTGCACGTTGTCGTGAGCACCAATAAATAAAGTGAAGGGTGTTTTTTCGTTCTCTGGAGTTAACCAGATCGAGTTTCGTTCGTGCAGATTGTAGGTCGTGGCGTCTAACAAATTTACAAGTGTTATCGCTTCCGATTCGAAGGCATCCAGGTCGTCGATTTGAAAGTGAACATGATCTTGATCTTCAGTGGTGAGGACCAGGTCGAAGCGGTAAATTTCTTCTTGCGCAGGTTGGATGTCTTGTGCAAGAGGCTGCACCTGCTCAGATGGATCGGTACCAGATACGACTAGTTCTAGCGAGGAAAAATGACTCGGAGGTGCATACTGATCGTGCTTATCGGTTTCCGAACCTACTACATTCGAACGCCCTACTCGTATACGAGACGAAAAAGAGTGCTCGTTACGGGCCGTAATGCTAAGCGTCTCAAGTTCTGCATTGTTGTTGGCCTTTGAAAAGAATGGATTTGCAAGTCCAGGATACGGAAGGACAAGAGAAGACTCGTTCTCTGCATTAAAATAATAATAGGCCTGTCCCTCTTTTGCCGAGGACTGGAATTCATTTGCTTCATTGTAGCTTCCATCCCACGACCATAATATCTGGGAAAGCCCATTCCATTTGGAGACCTCTTCCCAATCGAGATCTATGTCAAACGGGTTAGAGATAATATTCCACCCATCATGAAGAGGGATCGTATACGTTCCTCCCTGAGACAACGGTACAGATTGAACGTTTTGAGGCTCGATTTCCCAGGCATTTTTACTCAAGAACCAGATGCCGTTTCCTGGCTGCAAGTGGAAGCCAGAGAAGGTGTTATAAGGAAGTAACATCTTTCCCGTAGAATCTTGAGAATAGGCGATCCAGTCGTCGCCTGGCTCTCCCTCTGTAATGTCTTCGATTCGCTCAGAAA
Organism: Rhodothermaceae bacterium; assembly: GCA_019634345.1. Taxonomy (GTDB): domain Bacteria; phylum Bacteroidota; class Rhodothermia; order Rhodothermales; family JAHQVL01; genus JAHQVL01. The sequence continues at coordinate 17,445 of JAHQVL010000092.1, read as the reverse complement.
GATTCCCCGGTAGCGCGACGAGGCGATAGCTGGACGAGGCGCTGATTGAACCGAAGGTGACCGAGAATCCTGTTTCTATGAATCGTGGATAAGGGCGTAGGACTTCCAGTTCGAAATCGATGGTTATGGACCCACCAAAAGGATCTTGTGCCGTAATTTCGAGCCGGGTAGTACCGGGTGATTCTGCCGGCGCGATCAACAAAGACTGAGCAATGACTGGAGATGATACCTCTGTATCGCTAGACGATACCTCAAAAGAGAGCGGGTCTCCATCTGGGTCGTCAAAGATAGAGGACAAATTCAGCGTGAACGGAGATGTACCCTGGATAATGGTTTGGTCTTGAATCGGGAAGTCCTGCGTGATCTCAGGCGCATTGTTTTCACGTACGCTCAATCGGAACGTATCTGTTGCCTCGTCATCATCAGAGTCCTCCGCAGTGACTCGTATCCGCGTTGTGCCGGCGTTCTCTGGAAAGACGTATAACGTGTCGTTGCTTATTTCAGCTGATGCAATATTATCGTTGGTGACCGTTACCCTGAATTCTAATCTCGAATTATCCTCCGACGCAAATACGTCATACAGATAAAATGAAAGCGGATCAGAAAGGGTTGTGATTTCTTGATTTGGTATTGGGTCCCTAACGAAAGGTGCAGGAGGGGATTCGTATAGAGCGTAGTTATGGATTGCGGCAGACGAAGGTACGTGAATAGTAGTATGTTCGGAAGCCGATGGTGAACTTCCTGTGCCCGACAGAACCGAGATCAACATGGAAAATAGCCATGTTACTGTTGCTTGTGTCAGAGGGCAACACATAAAAAGGTACCTTTATTACAGTGAGAATTCTTCTGCTATCAGTGTTGAATCATTGACACTGAAATAAAGGGATTATGTAGTCTAAGCCCGTACGTATCCTGTCACTCTATACATACGTTTTTGGCGCATAAAACAGATCAAACACTACGATTCGGAAGATATCAGATGAGTCCGTGCATCCTCTTCATGGGGGCTCTGAGGGAGAATGGATCATCGCCTGTAATCTCCATAAGGCGCTGTTGAAAGGCGTTCATTTGATTTTCCTGGAAGGTGTCCAGGCGTTTTCTGTGGCCTTTTTCTTGCAGCTTTCTGATCGCTTTCTTGAGGATACGAACTTCATTACGCATATCCGATCTGCGCTTGTAAAGAATGGAAAGGCGCTCGTAAGAAAAGATGGTATCAGCGTCTTCATTTACATTGGCTTCGTAGATGCGAATGGCTTCTTCGAACTTTCCTTCACTTTCTTTTTGTTCACCGATTGCGTTTCTCTTAAACCATCGGTCCAATCGAGCAGTTAATGGGTTGACTTGTTGAGGGCGCTTATTGCTTCGTCTTTTTATGGGCTGGGTATACCTATTCGAGATCATTGTAGCAAACGTCATGGAGGTGGAACTTGAAGGGATGGCCTCTTCCAGGACTTGTCGAGATAGAGATGAGGTCTGGCGGGGCAGAGGACCTACTTATTTATTCGGCATATATTTGTAAATCTTAAGGTGATTTATTGTAGAATCGAGAGTTAATAATATTTGCATAACACCATAAAAAGAAACTAAGCTGTACCTTCCCTATGAACAATCAAATTGATATTTGATTGGTTTCGTGTTTCTGGTTTCGTGTTTCTGGTTGTTTTTAGTTTATGCAACCTATTGATTACAGCGCGAAACGTATTCGTCAAACTATATAAGGGATTGCCCTTTTTTTGCTTGTGACTATTGAATCGCAATCACATACATCGTCGCGTACGGACGTACAAACCATCCTTATTGTAGATGATGAGGATGATATTATTGACCTTCTTCAGTACAATTTGGAGCAGGAAGGCTACCGAACCATTTCAGCTAAAAATGGATTGGACGGCATGGATATAGCGCGCCAGGAAAAGCCAGACTTAATCATTCTGGATGTAATGATGCCAGGGATAACTGGTATCGAAGTATGCCGTAGGCTTCGTCAAGATGCCTATCTTCGCCACACGCCTATTCTTATGTTGACGGCCCGTACGGAGGAAGAAACCCAGGTGCAAGGATTAGATGTGGGGGCAGATATTTACTTCTCAAAGCCCATCTCTATGCCTGTGCTTTCCAGCCAGATTCGAGCGCTGCTGCGCTCAGCAACCCGCGTTGAAACACCCCCTGATACGCTCGTCATCCACAATCTCCAAATCGATCGGGATAGATACCTGGTGTATCTCGAAAGTGAGAATGTCTCAGAGGAAATACGGCTTCCCAGAAAAGAATTTGAACTTCTCTATTTTATGGCCACGCATCCAGGGAAGGTATTTACGCGGCAGGAGCTATTGGATCAGGTTTGGGGCCACGATGTATATGTTGTTGATCGAACAGTAGATGTTCATGTAAGGAAGATCCGAGAAAAGCTCGGAAGTGACTTCGTTGAAACGGTCAAGGGGGTGGGGTATAAGTTTAAAGCATAAACATGGCTGATAGGCAAGTAGAATATTCTGACATCAATAGAAGAAAATTCAGTAAGCTTTCTGGTAAGCTTGCCTTGTGGGTAGGTCTCGTAACCGTTTGTGGTACCGTCCTAACCCAGGTTCTATTCTATCCGCTGCCGCTCTGGTTTCATGTTGCTTTTGCCACGTTTGTAGGGTTGGCTACGTATTTCATTTCTTTTAAGGTGCTCGCGTGGCGCTTAGATTTGGCCCGTACTACGCTCAAGAATGTTAGGAAGCATCAATTTCATAACCTGGAAGCAGCGCACTTACCTCAGGGTGATGAGCTCAATGCGCTCATTTGGCAGGTCTACAAAGCAGGGCTTGCTATGGAAAAGGAGCTTCAGGAACTGAGGAAAATTGAGAACTATCGGAAAGAATTCCTGGGGGATGTCTCGCACGAACTCAAAACGCCCATCTTTACGATACAAGGGTTTACGGAGACCTTACTTGACGGCGCTTTAAAGGATGAGCGCGTTAATGAGAAGTTTCTCCGAAAGATTCTGGTAAATACCAATCGCCTCAGCAACCTGGCCAATGATTTGGTTGATATCTCCAGGATAGAGACGGGAGAGTTAGCGATGAGTGTGTCTACGTTCAGTCTTGAAAAATGTGTAGAAGAAGTGATTGATGGTTTGGAGCATCACGCACAGACCCTGAATATCAATGTGTCTCATTCGGTTGCCCGGGACCTTCCGGATATTGTAGGAGACCGATCGAGAATTAGCCAGGTGCTTGTGAACCTCGTTGAAAACGCGGTAAAGTATAGCAATCCAGGCGGGACAGTAGAAGTGGTTGGTCGGTTACTTCCCTCGGGTAACGTAAAAATCTCTGTAGCAGATAATGGGATTGGGATTCCTCCTCAATACATTCCCCGCCTTACTGAACGATTCTTTAGGGTAGACAAAAGCCGCTCAAGAGAGCAAGGCGGTACGGGCCTTGGGTTAGCCATTGTAAAGCACATCCTGAGCGCACACGACTCAAAAATGGTTATTGAAAGCCGGCCCGGCCATGGCTCCACCTTTGGCTTTACGCTAGCGACGGTCCATTCCCCGGCAAAGAAAAACGGCGTAAAAGTATCCTAATCATTTCTTATCATGCATGGTACGCTGAGTTAGGTATTGCATAACTCCAAACCCCAAACCAACACAACATGATTAGGGAAGCCTATATACTCACGCGGCCACAAAAACTCTATGTGATTTGTGCCGCGGTATTTATCACTGCATTAGTGATTGCTGAAGCTACGGCTAGCAAGTTGTTCACCCTCTTTGAGCTGCCCTTTACAATTACAATCCTCGGAGAAGAATTTACACGGGTTACAATGACTGCCGGTGTGATTGCTTTTCCGATTACGTTCATCGTGACGGATCTGATGAACGAGTATTTTGGAAAAAAGGGAATTCAGTTCGTCACGTTGCTCGGGATGGTGATGATCATCTTCGAATTTCTGCTTCTACAAGTTGCAATGGTTGTCGAAACCGATCCTGTATCCGCCGTCCCAGACGAAGCATTTAATGCCGTATTTGGAGCAACCGGTTGGATTATCTTGGGCAGCCTTATCGCGTACCTGGTGGGGCAGTTGGTCGACATTACCCTGTTCCACTGGCTGAGGAACCTGACCAACGGGAAGATGCTGTGGTTGCGTGCAACGGGGTCCACCTTTGGCTCTCAGTTCTTAGATACCTTCCTCGTACTGAGCATCGCCTTCCTGCCAACAGGCGTAATGAGTTTTCAAACGGTTATAGCAGTTACCCTCTTCAATTATGCCTACAAGTTTCTCATCGCGATAGGCATTACGCCGGTTATCTACGGCGTGCATTGGCTGATGGACCGGTACTTAGGGCATGAGACGGCTGTAGAAATGATTGAAAAGGCCGCTCATGCTTCGAATCACCCCTCCGGCCCGTAGGGACAGAGGGGTGGACAGAGGGGTCACGCTGAAACAGCCTCTGGAACAGCAGTTAACCAATTGTGAGGGTCGTTGCCATTCTTGACTACATCAAAGAATGCAGATTGAAGCTTCTCTGTGATTGGTCCGCGTTTGCCTTCTCCAATGACGTGCTTATCAACAGTACGAATTGGCGTTACTTCTGCGGCAGTACCTGTGAAAAAGAGTTCATCAGCGAGGTATAGGGCTTCGCGTTGGATCGCTCGTTCTTCTATGGTATACCCATGCTCACGCGCGATCGTAATAAGAGAGTCCCGTGTGATGCCAGGTAGAATCGATAGGCTTGTAGGCGCGGTGTAGATTACTCCGTCGCGAATGAGAAACAAGTTCTCACCGCTACCTTCAGCCAGCAGGCCGTTTGAACTCAGCATGATGCCTTCGTTGTACCCTTTAAGAATGGCATCCATTTTTACTAGCGCAGCATTCAGGTAATTACCCCCTGCTTTAGCCAGTGAAGGGAAGGTATTAGGAGCCATACGGTTCCAGGAAGCGACTTCTACATCAACACCTTGCTCGAGGGCACCGTCGCCCAGGTACGCGCCCCAGTTCCACACGGCGATAACAGTATCAACATCATTAGGAAGGGGATTAACACCGAGGCCGCCCATGCCGCGGAATGCGAGGGGGCGAATGTAGCAGGATTTGAGCCCGCTCTGAGAAATAGTCGAAAGGATTGCCTGCTCAATTTCTTCTATTGAGTAAGGAATCTCCATTCTGTAAATCTTTGCAGAGTCGAATAACCTGCGAACGTGCTCACGTAACCGGAATACACCAGATCCCTTTTTGGTTTCGTAGCAGCGAATTCCTTCAAAAACAGACGAACCGTAATGTACTACATGGGACAATACGTGGATCTTTGCATCCTCATACGGAACTAATTTTCCATTAAACCAGATGTCATGTTGCATGGGTTGAATCTATTTACATTGTTGGGAAGTGGATTTTATACGTCCTACAAACGGCAGCTTAACCGAAATGTTCAACGAGCAGTAGGGACCTTTTTTCTCACTTCGAGGGCATCTAGTTTAGGTGCAGAGAATGCATATTTGGCGATGGTCCACAGGATTTTGTACGAGGCTTTTAACGTGCCTGAGATCGTACCTGTAATTTTCGACACGCCAACTCGCTTTCGGTAAGATACAGGGACTTCAGTGTAGCGATAGCCGGCTTTTAACACCTTAATCTGCATTTCAATGGTCCATCCATAGGTTTTGTCTTCCATGCCAAGGGCCATCAAGTGCTTATACCGGATGGCTCTGAATGGGCCAAGGTCTGTGAAATGTCCTCTCCAAAACAACCACATCAACCAGCACGCCAGCCGATTCCCGAGTAATGCTTGAGGCAACATGGCTCCGGGTTCTTTCTTGCCGGTCATGCGAGAGCCAATCACAAAGTCGACTTCGTTGCGTTTGATAGGCTCCAGAAGGTCTGCGATTTCCTCAGGATGGTCACTATAGTCGCCGTCCAGAAAGACGATGACATCAGGCTCTTTGGTGCGGGCGTATTCCATGCCTTTTAAGCAGGCCCAGCCGTATCCTTGCCGATCTTCTCGTACAACGGTAGCCCCTGCTTTTTTCGCATTTTCCTCAGTTTCGTCTGTGGACGCGTTATTGACTACGACAACTTCCTCAATTAAGTCTCGGGGAAGGTCATTGACAACCAATCCGATCGACCGGGCTTCATTAAAAGCAGGTATGATTACTAGTACGCGCATAGTTAAGCTAGTCTGTTTTTCCCTTTGTACCCAGATTGTTCAACGCATCTCCTGTGAGCCGCATGGTTCTCCAATCGGAAAGTTGCTTCGCGCCAATTTTCTCATAAAAAGAAAGGGCTAGCTCATTCCAGTCCAGCACATTCCAATCAAGTCGTTGACAATCTCGTTCGAGGGCAATAGCAGCGAGTCGTTTAAGAAGGGCGAAGCCTATTCCCTTACCGCGGTAAGAGGGCTTCACAAACAAGTCTTCTAAAAAGAGGCCCCACTGCGTCAAAAAAGTTGAATAATTATGAAAATAAAGCGCCATGCCCACAATTTGACCTGTATCATCGTCAAGAGCTACAAGCGCTTCACACCTTGGGTTCGTTTCAGCCGATAAATGTTTCTGGAGCTGCTCAACGTTCGGATTTGCCTCATGAAGTAATTGCTCATAATCAGCCAATTCACGTATGAGACCAACCATCGCCAGCGCATCGTCCGGAGTAGCATCACGTATGGAGAAGGGCATGGAATTATCTATGTTTCGAGTTCCGAGTTTCGTGTTTCGGGTTTGTTTCAAGTTGATTAGCTATAAACACGAAACAAACTCGAAACACAAAACCGGTTATTACCGGTAATTTCCATAAAAATCATCGTCGTCGAAGTCCTCGTCGCCGTCAATGGGGCCAATAGAAGAAAGCATGGATCCCATCATGTCACTGTACTTCGTATCCGTGTCTAAGATGTCCTTTCCGATCAGGGAGTGTTGATGTAAAGCTTCCAGGATGAACTCCATGGCAGAGATTAAATGCTTGGGAGATTCAGGCTTTGAGTATTTGGTAACTAACTCTTTCAGTCCTTTAACCTGGTTGAGTGCTTTCTCGTATTCTTTTTGGGACATCGCGTTTTTCAAGTTAACGTGATTGCCCTGGGAGAACCAACTGATGATTGTTTGATATGGAGAACGTCCTTCCTTTTTATCGGCAGGATCAGGGAAGTAGTGGGTAAAGATCGTTTTTGTAGCCTTACCGATGAGCAACCGGGCAACATTCTGAGCACCTTCCTGCTCCCCCTCATACACAAGCTCTACTTTACCCGTGATTGCCGGCTCAACAAACAACAAGTCGCTAATACGAGCCGTTGTTTCTTTTTCTCCATGTACCAATGCTCTTTGCTCAGCCGCCGAGATGAGATCCTCAATGGCAGCACGCGTCATGCGAACAGAAACCCCTGATTTCTGATCCACATACTCACTCTCCCTTGCTTCAAAAGCAATTTGTTCGATGATCTCTCGGAAGTAGTGTGGAATATTAACTTTAACCAGCTTCTCGTCCCGTTCTTCCCACGCTTCCTGCTTTGTGATCTCGATACCAATATCGATGGTCTTGGGGTAGTGCGTGATGATCTGGCTGTCGATGCGGTCCTTGAGGGGAGTGATGATATTACCACGGTTGGTATAGTCCTCTGGGTTAGCAGAGAAAATCATCATGATATCCAGTGGAAATCGGATGTTAAATCCACGAATCTGGATGTCCTGCTCCTCCATGATGTTTAAGAGACCTACTTGAATCCGCGGTTGTAAATCAGGGAGTTCATTGATCGCAAAGATACAGCGATTGCTGCGAGGGATAATTCCGAAATGGATAACCTCCTCATCAGCATACGTTAAACGCAAATTTGCGGCTTTGATAGGGTCTATATCTCCTATCAAGTCAGCAATGGTTGTATCAGGAGTGGCCAGTTTTTCTCCATAGCGTTGATCTCTATGCAACCATTCAATCGGAGTATCATCACCGTGCTTTTTGATGAGGTCACGAGCGAACTTTGAGATTGGAATGAGGGGGTCGTCGTTGATTTCACTGCCAGCTATGATTGGTACATATTCGTCCAAAAGACGGGGAAGCATCCGAATCATGCGGCTCTTGGCCTGCCCTCTCAAACCAAGTAGAATAAGATCGTGCCGGCCCAAAATGGCGTTTTGTACCTGCGGGATAACCGTGTTGTCGAACCCAATAATCCCATCAAAAATCTTATCCCCTGCACTGAGTTTAGCGACTAAATTGCTGCGCAACTCGTCTTTAATGGTCCGAGGCGTATATCCTGACTCTTTAAGCTGCCCCAGTGTTTGTACTTCTTTATTAAGAATGCTAGGCATAAATGCGCTTGAATTAGACGGTAAGTAGATGATGGGTAGCACGCGACCATGCGACACCAGTTCCCGAAAGAAGTGTACGCACCAGTGCGTATAGTGTGCCTATGATTCTGGCATCCAGGAATAAAGGGATAGTTTAGGCTCTGGCTTTATATAAGCGACAATGAGTTCGATTCCGCCTTCGTCGGATATGCGTGCATCGATATCGATCGGATAGAACTCTTTGTTGAAGCCAGGTTCTTGCTGAACCAGCCTGTGTTTTAACCTCCCTTCAGTGTCAAATACATCGATCCGCAACCACCCTGGACGCAAGTTAAGCACGAATAAATAGTCGTTTAAGGTAGCTGCAGAGGAATAGAGCAGCGGGGGCTGGCGCGTGTTACCGAGTACAAACGCGCGGCTCCTGGCGAGCATCGGGGAATCAAAACCAAAGAGCGCCAATGAATCCAGGGTATTGGATTCGCCTATAAAATCAATGAATGGCCGATATGCGCTAAGGCTCAGTAACTCATTGTTCCACATCCGTAGCGCCCCTGCAAATCTCCAGTACGGTGTTGGAATCTCTGTTTTTTCTTCTATATTCCCGTCTCGGTCCACTTTGGCGATGTATCCCGGGAAGTCTTTTTCGATCACTTTGTAATAAATGTCATCTTCAGTAGCAAGGACATACTGAAGCCGTTCCGGGCCCGACTCATCACTGGGGAGCTGCACGTATAATTGGGTTTCATCATCTACCGTATAGTCAATCCGCCTTAGGGCGGGGTTAAATACTAAAATAGTATCTTCTCGGATACCCACTAAATACGGTGTTTCGTAGGAAATTGATGTGTAAACACGGTCTATCACACCATCTTCCCGTAGAAACTTATAAATCTCATTGTTTTGTGCGTCGCTAGCAAAGATATTACCTAACGAATCGAACCGAACTGTGCGTGGATAGACCAGTTCTATATCGCTCCCACCCACCGTTTCCCACACCGTTATGAGCGTATCAATCGAAGTACTTTCTGCATACTGCCTGGAGAGAGAGTCTGCGGGAAACAGCGCGCGGGGCTGGCTACGTTGACACGAGAAAGGTAGGCAACCCGATATGGTGAACAGCAGGCTTACGAAAAGAAGTGAGGAAAAAGGTCTTACTGGGCTAGGGGCCATGTACTTGTGTAAATCACACGAATGAATTAAAAAAGGAGTTATCTATAAACTATCCCACTTAATCTTCGTTTCTTTTACGAATTTAGACGGATTCCGGGGAAATTGCATAGTTTAGCCCCAAACTCAAAAAATGAAAAAACTTTTCCTGAATAGCCTTGCCCTACTTGTACCGGTACTCTTCTTTGTGTTACTGGAGGGTGGGTTGCGTTTGTTTGGGTTTGGGGAAGACTATCCCCTCTTTATTCAAGTCCCTGCTGAAGCGGACTATTTGTATCAAAATCCCGAGGTTGCCAGGAGGTACTTCAAAAGCCAGGACAATGTACCGGGTAGCCAGAGAGACTACTTCAAGGCGCAAAAGGACAGTGTTACCTTCCGCATCTTTGTTCAAGGAGGATCAAGTGCTGCTGGATACCCCCTCTATTATGGAGGCAGTTTCTCAAGAATGCTGGAGCAACGGCTTTTGCAGACGTTTCCAGGGAAAAACATCGAGGTCATTAATACGGCGATGGCAGCCGTGAACTCGTACACGTTGCGGGATCTCGTCGATGAAATTATTGAACAAGATCCCGATTTGATCTTGATTTATGCTGGCCACAACGAATACTACGGATCACTCGGAGTGGGGTCGGCTGAATCTCTGGGGCAGTTTGTGGGAGTGGTGAATCTGTATCTGAAGCTTCAGGATTTTCGGGTTGTACAGGCCTTGCAGAGAATGCTCATGAAGGGGGCCGAACTGGTCGTTGCAAGGGAGTCGCCTGCCGCTGCTGGGACAACGCTAATGAGCCGCCTCGTAGAAGAACAGGAAATCCCCTTGCATTCTCCTTTATATGACATGGGGATAGCGCAATTCGAGAAGAATATGGGGGCTATACTCAAAGCGTACCAGGAGGCCGAGATTCCTGTCTTGATAAGCACGCTTGCCAGTAATGAGAAAGATCAAGCTCCGTTTATTTCTAAACCTTCTGATTCAAATAAGAACGAAGCTCTGGAGGAGGGGATTAAGAATGCCGTTGCATCTCTTGTCCGAGGCGACACGCTAAACGCGCTTGAGCATATTGAACAGGCCATCGCAGTCGATTCTATTGCTGCTGCTGCTTTTTATGCAAAAGGGCAACTCTTGTATGAGTCGGGGCAGTTCAGCGAGGCCCGAGAGGCCTTCACGATGGCGAAGGATCGGGATCAACTGCGATTTAGGGCGCCGGAGGAAATAAACGATGTTATTCGTGAGCTTGCGGTCAACTATGACGCAGTTGTTGTAGATGCACAACAAGCGCTTCGAGACAAAAACGGACACGGTATTATAGGTTCAGAACTCATGCTGGAGCATCTGCACCCAAATGTTGAAGGCTATTTCGCGATTGCAGATGCTTTTTACCAGTCATTAAATGAGAACGGCTTCATCGGGGAGTGGAACTACATAATTCCTGCTGAGCATGCTAGAAATGAAGTGTTGTTGACAAGGGTAGACTCTCTTGTGGGCCAATACCGCGTTCGACAGCTTATGAATAGCTGGCCCTTTAAACCGTATGGGACGGTAGGAGAAGCGGTTGAGGTGGTACCGGAGTCGGAAGAAGAGCGGATTGCTTTTGCCCTATACCGAAGCGAACTCGGATGGTATAAGGCCATGGGGGAGTTGCGGAACTATTACGAAGCGAATGGGCAGTTTCACGAGGCACTCCGGACCTCCCTTGCCGTGATTCAGGAGTTTCCTTTTGTTGCAGATCCGTATCTAGCCACAGCCCAGATATTAATTCGCCAGGGCCGGAGTGAGGAGGCCTTGAATTACATTGAAGCCGGCAACGAGCGAGAGGAATCCGCAATTGGCCTTGCCATGAAAGGAAGCGTGTTATTAGCCCAAAAGAAACCGTATGATGCGCTCGAAGCCCTGGAAAAGTCGATCTCAATGGATGCATCAAACCAACAAGCCCTCTTCGCACTCAGCGGCGCCTACATAATGGCCGGCCGCTCTCAAGATGCCATGGAAACAATAGATAAAATCCTAACCCTAAACCCCAACCACCCCCAGGCCCTTCAAGTTAAGGCGCAGCTTGAAGTAAACAGATGATTGATCACCTGTTTGGTTACGGGTTTCGTGATCACCCCCCTCTCTGCTCATTGCTACCCAGCTCTAACGTCAGTTCCATCTCGCGGCCATCTCGCAGTACGCCTACTCGGACAACATCTCCTGGGCGGTAATCGTACAGGCGTACGGCGAAATCCATTTGACCGGTGATCGTTTCTCCTTCGAAAGAACGGATCACGTCGTATGGTTTGAAACCGGCTTGATCGGCAGGGGAGTCTACTTCGACATCCTGAACGATAAATCCTCTGGCGTCTTGCAATCCTAGGGCGCGAGCATAGCGCTCGTTTAAATCAACACCATACATGCCGATATAGTACGACCTGTCTACCTGCCCGTTTTCACGGATCTCTTGTATGATGCTTTGGGCTTTGTTTGCTGGAACAGCGAAGCCAAGCCCAATAGATCCACCTCCGCCACCCGCTGTATAGATAAAGGTATTTACGCCTATCACTTTTCCTTGGGCGTTAATCAACGGACCGCCCGAGTTCCCCTGGTTGATGGCCGCATCTGTCTGGATCATGTCTCGATAGATGCGATTTTCCTGGGGCTGGAAATCTCTCCCAACGCCACTTACAACCCCGACGGTTACAGTAGGCTCTGCGGCTTGAAATAGACCAAACGGGTTTCCTAACGCAATCGCCCATTCTCCTGGGATTGGATGGTCAGTATGAGAAAACTCCAGATGAGGGAGTGCTTCTGACGGATTAACCTTGAGTAAGGCAAGGTCTGTAACCTCATCACTGCCTATTAGAGTGGCCTCCAACGTGGAGCCATCGATGAACGCTACGTTGATTTTAGCGGGGTTATGAGCTACATGCTCATTCGTTACGATATATCCGTCCGGTGAAATAACAAACCCCGAGCCGACGCTGGAAACTTGTTGTTCATAAATACGAGAGCGGCGGCTACCGAAGAAAAACTCCATCCAGGGGTCGTTGGCAAAAGGATCTCTGTATCGACGCACTTCGGTTACGCTGATACTCACAACGGCAGGACTCGCCTCTTCAACCGCTCTGGTTATGGCTGTCTGCCTGCTTGTGTAAAGATTGTCATTCAGCTGTTCCAGAGACGCAACGGGCTCTGGGGTGGCATTGGCGTCAGATTCTTGAGAACGCACCTGTTGTTTACAGGATACCAGGATTACGGCCAGAGAGAAAATCGCAATTCTGATCATTTGCATGGATTTACTAGGATTAAACGTACATGGATACTCTACGTGAAGATCGTAGCTCGGTTTCTGATCGAAACACCGTCGTAGATAATGAACTCCCTACTTTTCTTAAACCTTACAAATATAGGTCGATATCCTTTAAGTACAATCACATAAATTCTAACGAATTGATGTGATCGATTACGGGTTTCGTGTTTCGCGTTCCGGGTTAAAAGCGTCCATATAGCTCCTAAAACAACCCGAAACCTGAAACCCGAAACCCGTAACCGATCAAATGAATCCATCAAGATTCATTTGATCGTACTCAGGTGAACCCAAAGTGAACGATGTTCGGTAAACGTGAACCACATGTACGATCTGGATATAATTAAGCACAAGCTGGCGGAAGAAAAAAGGGCGCGAAAGCAGTCGGATTCCCAGCTCGTTGAACATGCCAACGAATTGGCTAAGGCGAGGAAAGGACTCAGTGAGATGGCTAGTATTGTGGCAGGAATGCCATATCCTGTGATTCTTTTTGACAAAAAGGGCACCGTCACGTTTGCAAATCCCTCCTCAATCAGATACTGGGGCCGAGGCGTTGTGCCTGGCCAATCACTGTTCGATACCCTTACCTTTACTAAAGGCATCGACATCAGCGATTTGATTGAAACTGAAGGTGTCCTTCAGCTTCATGCAAGAAAAAAAGGGGAGTATTTTCGGTTTGTTTTCAAAGGCGATCGAAGGCAAAAAATCTGTCATTTATACGGCCTGGATATAACTGAGTACGAGCTGGAGAAAATTGAACTCCAGCGAGCCAATCAAGAATCAGAGGACTTACTCACCTCGATGTCTTCTGTATTAATTGGCGTGGATCGTGAAGGGAACGTGATGCTTTGGAATAAAACGGCAGAACGTCTGTTTGGCGTGAAAGAAATAGACGTGCTCGGTAGGCCGCTGGCTGAATGCGGGATCGATTGGGATATAGAACGAATCGAAAATCGTATCCAGGCGTGCCAGGGAAATGCTGCTTTCTATGAGGAGAAAATTCGATTTAACCGCGCTAATGGCCAAGAAGGCCGGCTGGAAATCGTCTTTACGCCAGTAGCACAACAGGTAAATCGAAGGGCCGGTGTCTTTTTATTAGCTCGGGACATTACCCAGTTCGCGCAACCCGAAAGAACAGAGCAGGAATGGGATGAAATGGGAGAAATCATCCAGATGGTTGCTTCGATGGCCCATGAAATGAGCTCGCCCGTTCAGAATATCAGCGAGAACCTGCACTACTTAGATTCGGCCATCAAGGCCCTGCGGGAAGTGATTGAAATGAATCTAACGTTGATGGATGGCCTCGAGGACAGCCAGTCTGTAGAACAACATATACTGGATCTTCAAGAGATGATTCGATCGACGCAAATCGACAAGATGATCACGTCCTTACCGGATACCGTGGGCGACACAATAACAATGATTAGCAAGGTCTCCAGGCTACTGAAGAACACAAAACGCGATACACAGATAGGAGCGTGAGCTAGTTAAGGATGCACAGGCTTGCATGCGTGATAAACACCAGGTATTCTTGAGTGTTCGTTTCATTCATGACAAGGAGTACAACTGTGCAAATCAATGGGGAACGGCTCTGGAGTGAACTGGAGTCTTTGGCAAAAATTGGAGCATTGCCTGGGGGTGGCGTGTGCCGATTGGCTTTTTCTAAAGAAGACAAACAGGGGCGGGATTATGTAGAGCAACGCATGCGCGATGCAGGGCTGGAGGTTCGGATTGATCCCATTGGGAATATCCTTGGCGTGCGTGATGGGACGGGGCCTGATCGCCGGCTCGTCTTAACAGGTTCTCACATAGATACGGTAGGAACGGGAGGCAAGTATGACGGAAGCCTGGGCGTTCTGGCCGGGCTGGAGGTGCTGCAAACCTTAAACGAACACCAGGTTCAGACCCATCATGCTGTAGGGGTTGTTGCGTTTGTCAACGAAGAAGGCGTCCGCTTTATGCCAGATATGATGGGCAGCCTGTACGTCTCTGGGCAACTGGGCCTCGATGAGATTGAGCCTATTGAAGGGATAGATGGAAAAACAATCAAGGAATGCCTGGATGAAGTAGCCTTTAGTGGGGAGGACGATATCCCTGTGGACTTCATTAAGAGCTTCATCGAGTTGCACATTGAACAGGGGCCGGTGCTGCTCGATAAGGAATTGGATATCGGGATTGTGGATCGTGTACAGGGCATTTTGTGGGAAGAAGTGGTACTGGAGGGCGAATCGAATCATGCCGGTGTTACCCCCATGCATCGAAGGCGAGATGCCGGGTATGTTGCTTCATCCATTGCGGCCTACGTTCGAACCTTAACGGAGGAGATAGAAGGACTCCGAGGAACTGTTGGGGCACTCTCTCTTTTCCCTAACCTGATCAATGTCATTGCGAAAGAGGCAACCATGACGATTGATTTGAGGCATGCCGAAAAGGATCGGCTCATTCAGGCCAGGGACCTTCTCCATCAGAAGATCAATGCGCTCTGTGAAAAAGAGAAGGTTCGCCCCTCAATTAAACCATTGGCCGATGTGGATCCAGTTATCTTCGATGCACAGTGCGTCGAGAGCGTAGAAAAAGCGGCTGAGGCTCTCCACTATTCCTCGATGCGCATGATCAGCGGTGCCGGGCACGATGCACAGATCATGGCTTCAAAGTGGCCTGCGTCAATGATTTTTATTCCCAGCCAGGATGGGATTAGTCATAATATCAACGAGTATTCTACCCCAGAGCATGTCGAAGCCGGGGCGAATGTGCTTTTACATGCGATCTTGGACAAAGCCGGGATGAGTACTTTGTAAACAAAGTACTATGTTTGTCGTTCGTCGTTTGGTGTTTGTTGTTGATATTTTGTATCCCAAACAACAAACCCCAAACCCTGAACAACAAACCGAAAGTACGTTGCTTGCAACGAACTGAGTCTATGCAATCCGAATCCTCTCTCAGGAAAGAAATATCGTCTCTCAGGGCAGCCATCGAGCAGCTTTATTCGCTGAACGAACTGGCCCGGCTCATTGGCGCTTCCGATGACCTGGAGACGACCATACAGGTACTAACGCGAAGAACAATCAGTTTGCTTAAAGCAGAGCAGGGCGTGATCACGTTGCAAGAGGAAGTGGGAGAGGACGGTGCAAAAACATTATTTCGAACGCGTTTAGATAGCCAGGACGTTAATGCGTTTAGTCCTCACGATTTAATGATCGGATGGATGCAGGTCCATATGCGTCCTTTACGCATTAATGATCCTCATCATTCAGATGAGATTAGGGGCATTCCTTGGGATGATGCCATCCGCTCTGTTATGAGCGTCCCGTTGATTATAAAAAACAATCTCATTGGTGTCTTTACGCTGTACAATAAGCGAGATCCAGAAGGCTTTACGAAGGAGGATGAAAAGCTACTCTATATAATCGCTTCTCAATCAACCCAGATCATTCATAACAAGAGGCTCATCGAAGAGCGCAATCGTGTAAAGATGATCTTCGGGCAGCATGTGTCGCCTGCGCTTGTTGAGGAGTTGCTGCAGGAAGGGGCCCATATCCAAAGCCGCCGGCTGACAACCTGCATCATGTTTCTTGACATACGAGGGTTTTCAACCTTTGCGGAGAAGCACTCCCCCGAAGAGGTTGTCGATTATCTGAATCGTGTCTTTGATTTCATGATCGAATGTGTGCAGGAGCATAAGGGCATTGTTCACCGGCTCCTGGGAGACAGTTTTGTTGCCCTGTTTGGCGCTCCCGTTTCTTATGGAAACGATTGCCAAAATGCTGTCGATGCTTCGCTGGAGATTATTCGCCGGCTGGAGGCAAAGTGCGCCTCGGGAGCGTTGGAGCCAACGCGAGTAGGTATCGGGCTGCACGTGGGTCCCATCGTCGTGGGAAACGTGGGCTCGAAAGACCGCAAAGAATTTCAAATCAATGGCGATGTAGTGAATCTGACGGCTCGGATCGAGCAACTTAATAAGCGGTTTGAGAGCCAACTGCTGATCTCTGAGGAAGTGTTCGAACGGGTGGATACATCCGAGTTACAGCCTGAACGGCTGGAAGGTGTTGATATTCGCGGCCGCGTAAACAAGCACGTGTTGTACAAGCTTGTGTAAGCGCGTTCCCGTAGTCATTCGAGGGCCGGCAACTACTCTGAAGCCCTTTCAGGCAAGCCTGGGCGCCTTTTTTCTTTGGTCGAGAGGGTAATCACGGTAGCCTGGAGGGCATTTATGACCGACAAAAAGTGCAATCAAGTCTTCCTGGGATGTACTTTTTGATAGTTAGCATCCCATTCAAGGTTACCTTGGGTCCGATTCTAGGTACCCGAAAGTACATCCAAGGTTACCTTGAGTCCGATTCGAGGTATCGAAAGTACATCCAAGGTTACCTTGAGTCCGATTCTAGGTACCCGAAAGTACACCCAAGGTTACCTTGAGTCCGATTCGAGGTACTCGAAAGTGTATCCAGGGTTACCTTGAATAGCCATTTGAGTGACAAAAAGTGCAATCAAGGTTACCTTGAATCCGATCCGAGGTGCCCGAAAGTGCATCCAAGGTTACCTTGAGTCCGGTTCTAGGTACCCGAAAGTGCATCCAGGGTTACCTTGAGTCTGATTCTAGGTACCCGAAAGTGCATCCAAGGTTACCTGGAATCAGCTTTCCTAAATCCCAATCTTATCCTGAATAACACCCATCGCCAGTTTGCCTTTAGTATGCTGGTACGCGGCTTCAACGATCTCATCAATCATTGGAAACT
>JAHQVL010000091.1 GCA_019634345.1 Rhodothermaceae bacterium | reverse complement strand
TTAGAAGTCGAATCCGATAGAAATGTATGTTCGTTGTTTGCCAAAGGATTGCCCATCATGCGGCCAGGCAAAGTCGACGCGAACCGGGTAGCCAAGGAGAATGCCCCGCACCCCAAATCCTGCGCTGGCGATGACGTCGTCGAGCACGCGATTGCCCATGTCGTCCTCTGTAAAGAAGTTGAGAGGATTGTCGAGCCCTCTTCCTCCCCATATGGCTCCAATATCCGTAAAGGCGATTCCCTGGACATTATAAAAGGGGAAAATAGGCAGTGGGCCAGGAAGAATGGCAGCTACCAGAGGAAAGCGGAATTCAGCGTTGATGAGCCCGAAGTTGGTGCCGTTGCGAGCATTGATATGATAGCCCCGGAGTGGGAGGATGGGGGTAGCCAGGATAAAATCTGAGATGTCATCGATGGGGAATCCGTTGATGTCATCAAACTGGCGATTGACCCAGTTCTGCACGCCGGCCGTATAAAAAAGCTGCTGGGTGGACCCTAATGAAGTGCCTCCCGAGGTGCGAAGCGCGAACGAGTACCGGCTTCGGCCCAGTGGTATGTAGTACCGGCCATCTGCTAGAAGCGTAACAAAGCGAACGTCTTGACCGGTAAAGTCGATCGGACTACCCGCTATACTAAACGAAAATCGACTCCCGCTGTGCGGATACATAAATCCTGGAGTAGTGACGTCATTCGTATACGTTACTGAAGGATAAAACAGGGTCCGGGTGATGGCCGGATCGGATGGCTCGATGATATCTGCCTGGCTGACTCCAACCACCGCCAGGTCCGTATCGATTCGTCTGAACTTGTCTATCGGGTACGACATGGTCAGGCGGGCGCCATATTGCCGGTATCGATAGATTGTATTTCTTCCGTTTGACGTTCTTCTATTATCTGGAAGAAGCCGAGATACGTGAAACACCGATCCGCCCCAGTCTATCCGTTCAGGTAGATAGGTATAGGCCATCATATAGTCCGAGTTTCGCAGGTCGATCAGCAAGTTCGACGCAACAAAGACCCGGTGATCGCCGAGCATATCACTAAACGTAATCTGGGTTATGCCCTGGATGCCGAAGAGGGCATCATAACCAGCGGTGCCGTATACGAGGTCAGGAGAAAATCGGAGTTTATATTTTTTGGGTTTGAGCCTGCCATTTTCATCTAGATTATCCTCCGGTGAGAAAGGATCTATGAGGAGGCGAAGCTCTTCCTCCAACTCGCTGTTTTCTTCGTTGACCAACTCCTGGAAACTGACACTTACATTCCCATACCGCGTACTATCCCAAGAGGATTTATACGTTCTGGGCGGCTGCGTTGAGGACACAGAGTCTCTTGGCGAAGGTTCAATTGAAGACGTGTTCGCCAGCAGCATAAGCCTGTTTGCCAGAAGGGCTCCCCCGTTATTGGGCTGCCGTGCATAAGCAATGCCGTCTGTTGCGTCTCGCAAGAAGGGGTTCGATTTTCTGGTAGAAGGGGGGGCGACTGCAATAGCAGGAGCAGGGTCGATCGTTTCTTGAGATACGCGCTGTGCCCACACGCTGGGCTTAAGCTTTTCCGACTCGAGTTCTCGTAAGAACGGATCATTCAGTTTAAAAATGATGGGCCGGCCTTCTCGTTGGCTGACCAGCATGGCTACCTCTCCATTGGCCGAGAGGGCCACCTGGGTGATGCCTGAAACAGCATCTGTTAAGGGGCGAATCTGATCGGTAACCAGGTCTTTTTCGTACAGGTTATGAATTCCGTTGCGATCAGAAATAAAGAGTAGTTTGTTGGGGTCCTCACCAAACTTGGCACTTTGATCATCCCAGATCGCATTGTACGTAATTCGTTGTGCCGTGCTTTTGGAAAGGTCGAGTGTATACACATCGTATTGGCGATAGTCGTGCTCAACCATCGTGAAGTCGGAGGCAAAATAGGTGTTGAGTGCGGTGTAGGCGCCGCGGTCGCTGTGGAATGCAAGCTTCTTTCCATCCGGGCTCCAGGCCGGTTCGTGATCGCTGAACACGTCGTTTGTATAGTTGATGGTGTCGTGCGTATTCAGGTCCAGCACAAAGATGTCACTTTGGGCATCCACAGATGCTTCGAACGCTATTTTGTCTCCGGTCGGGCTCCAGGAGACTGATATAATCTGGTCAACGCTGGGAACGCGATAGTGTACTGTTTCCTGGTTGTCGACATTCACTACAGCAATGGCATCCGTAGGACCACTCTTTAATGCGAGGGCAATATGCTTGTTGTCTGGGCTCCAGGAGATACCGGGTGATAAGATGCGAAGGCTTTCAAACTCTGGGTTCGTCTGGCCCTCGATCAGTTTTTTGAGAATGGTTCCGTCGTTGGTGTCTGCCAGGTATACGTCAAAGAGGCCGTTGCGTGTAGTAATGAATGCGAGGCGATCGCCGAGGGGTGAAAGTGCGGGGCTGGTATTGTAAAAGCCTCCGTTTTCCTCCGTAATAATTGGAATGGCAAAATCGCTCAGGTTTTCACGGGCTACAAGTTCGGCGTAGTAGATCTGCTTCAGGGCTTTGTGCCATCGTTCGGAGAGCTCCTTGAGGGACAGACCGGTTGCATCCAGAAAACTGCCTTCGATGGAATGAGTCATTCGGAGGCGCTGCAGAATCTCGCTGATCTTTTCACGTCCGTATTGTTCAGCGATATAATCCCAAAGTCCCTGGCCGGCCTGGTAGGACGCAAAACCACTAATCAGCGCAATCTCGGGAACGTCGTCATGGATGGTTGCATCTCGGAGCCAGTCATCGGCATCTGAGCTCCATCCTTCCGAAGCGAATTCAGCGAGGCCTTCATTAAACCAATGAGGAATACGCAGCCGGATGTTGTTTTGAACGATGGATTGCAGCGTGCCACCGTAGTAGATGTCGTTGATGATGGCATGAATCAGCTCGTGGTGCAGCGTCTGGCGATACTGCCTGTAGTCGCCAACAAACGGCATGGCGATCCTGTTCTTGAGCGGTTCCGTGACGCCCGCAATCCCCTCAGAGAAGGTGGGGAGGTCTACGGCATTTGTGACGGCAAAGTCGTTGTGACTCTGGTACACAATAATGGGAATCCGATTGCTGATGTCATGCTTAAAGAGTTGCCGCGTCTGCAAGTACGCTTCTTCCGCTGCATGGGCGGTAAACTCAGCCAGAAATTGCCCGCCATCGTAGTAATAAATATCGAAGTGCTCAGACTGTAAGAAATTCCACTCTTCTGTTTGGTATTGAACCTTGTTTTTCCCGAACCGGAAATACTGGGCAGACGTTTGTGTTGGGATAAACAGCAAACCCAGGCAGGCAAGAAGGAGAAGCCGGCTTGTATAGGCGTTGAGTTGAAAAAAGAGGTAGGCGGGACGGTTCATAGTGCCATAAACTGCCGGAAGGCATGCAGAACAGATTGCATGTATATGTTTCTAGGCAAGCGCATGCAACAAGTTCCAGACGCGGTACTATCTGTTGAGGCCTGTTAGCCGTCGTACGTGGTTCTCCAGGATTCGATGCGAGCAGTAAGTGCATCTACGCGTTCAGGGTGTTGGGATGCCACGTTTGTATCCTCTCTGGGGTCGTTTTGAACGTTGAACAACTGCTTCTCTCCGGTTTCGGTATCCCAGTTCAAAAACCACTCATCCTGGCGAATCCAATACACCTTGGCCTTCCGCCCCATCATGTCGTCTTCTGATCGAAGCTGGGTGGCTCGTCCGACAATTTCTGATCGGGGTTCTCCGGATTGGTTTTTCAGGACCTCTTTATACGAGGTCCCAAAGATGCCATCAAGGCCCTCAATATCAAGGAAGTCAAGCACTGTTGGCGGGATGTCTGCTGCATGAATGAGCGAAGTGAGCCGTGAACCCGAATCGATGCGCCCGGGCCAGGAGAAAATGACGGGTGTTCGAAATGACAGGTCGGTCATGCCCAGCTTTCCTTTGTCCCCTCCATTGTTGAAGCGTAGCGGATCTCCCATAAATTCTTGTTCGGGGTCCTGCTCCCAACCGTTGTCATTAATGTAAATGACCAGCGTATTTTCAAGTTTGCCTTTGGCCTCCAGGTAATCCAGGAATTCGCCGAGTCGCTCATCGAACCAGGATACGTTGGCGAAGTAGAGTTTAGCGGTATCGGACATATCCGCATCCGCGTAGATATCCAAATAGTTCTGCGGAGCATCGAAGGGGTAATGCGGGAGTTCGGGGGCGTACCACATAAAGAACGGGTCATCGCCGGCGAGGTCTATGAAGTCGTATGCAGCCTGGTTGCTGACGCGTGCGAGGTCCCTACCTGCTCCGCCCATGAACAGAAGAAACCATTCATTGTTACCTCTATCCTCAGGGGTCCATCCGGTGGTCATCCCATAGTCGAAGCCTCCGTTTTGGTAGTTGAATTCCCACCATTTGCCTCCTTGCCAGGTCTGGTATCCATTTGCGGAGAGGACTCTTGCCAGCGTAGGGACGTCCTTCATGGAGTGAAATCGGTAATCAGCCTGCCAGGTAGCCTGTTCGTCTGGAGGCATAGAGCGATACTCTTCGGAGGCCATAAATGCCTCTTTGTTGGCTGCTTGGAGCGCATCGTATTGAATCGGAAGAAGCCCCGTGATCATTGAGCGAAGGGAAGGGCTGCAATGATTTGCAGGGACATATCCATGGGTAAATACCGTTCCGCTAGCAGCCAGGCGCTCCATGGTTGGGGCCTTTACATAATCCGCTCCCATGAAGCTGTGGTACGGGAATCCGTAATCATCTCCAATGATTAAGACAACATTAGGACGATCTGCGGGCTCAGGTTCTCGCTCCGTTTGGCAGCCGAAAACGGTAACGGAAGCAAGAAATAAGAAAGAGAGGATTCGCATAAGCCATTTAAAAAATCACGCCTGGCGAACCCACTTGAGCAAATCGCGAACGCTCGGCTTTTTTCCGTACATCAGAATACCAACTCTGTAAATCCGGCTGCTTACCCACATGGATCCTAAAAACGTTCCTATTAATAACGCATACGAAAGCAGGACCTGCCAAATGGGGACCTCCGTGACGGCGACCCTGACTACCATAAGGATGGGCGAGAAAAAGGGCACCATCGATAGACCTATGGCGAGTGGGCTGTTGGGGCTTTCTACAAAGAAGACGATGAACATGATCGGAATGATGATGAGCATATAGATGGGGGTCAATAGCCCCTGCGCATCTTGTTGTTGCTCAACAACCGACGAGACGGCTGCAAACAGGCTCGCATAAAGCAAGTAGCCACCGATAAAAAAGAGGACAAACCAGACAAAAACACTCGGGTCAATGGAAGGGATGGTGATATCCATTGCAGCAAGGATTTCTTCTTGGGATGCATCAACCGGCAAGTTCAGGTCGGCCGGGCTCATGAACATGGAGATGAGTGTACCTGCAAAAAAGGTGATGCCAAGCATCAGTCCACTCCACACGATCATCTGTGTGATACCTACGGCGCCGATTCCCAGCACCTTGCCCATGAGCATTTGAAAGGGGCGCACCGATGAAATCATGACTTCAATTACGCGGGTCGTCTTTTCTTCCAGAACGCCTTGGATCACGTAGGCTCCGTATAAGAACATGGCCATATATATAATAAAGCCCATGATGTAGCCAAGAATAGAATAGAACGCTGCACTGTCCGCTTCTTCGCCTTCTTCAGTCAGCTTAATGGACTCTACGGGCACCCGCGTATTTATGATTTCTCTGATTTCGTCAGACACTTCGTAGGCATCGAGCCGATGCTCTTCGAGTGCACGGGATAAGCTGCTTTCGAGCCTTGATGCACCCGTCAGGCCGCCGCCCTCCACGGAGTAAAAGGTGGCTTCACCAGAGTCTTCCAGAATAGACTCGGGAATGATCAAGTAGGCATCCAGAGATCCTTCAAGCACCTGCTCTCGGAGATCTTCGAGCGTGGATGTACTTTTGGTGGTTGTAAATTGGTCTCCTACCCTGTTCTGGAATTCGTCAAATAAGACGCCTGTTTCGTCGATCACGGCAATTGTTTTCTCGTCAGAGCCAATGGCCGCTGCGCCGAGAATGGCTGGAAGGGTAGATAGGGCAATGATAAGAATGGGCGCCAGAAGGGTGCCAACAATAAACCAGACTGATCGAACTCGCCTGATAAACTCGCTCTTTAGAACGATCCATATTTTTTTCATCTATACACCTCAGTGGCGGTTAGGCCTGGAAGATTATGACTGTGCGTTTTCAACAGCAGTGACAAAAATTTCATTCAAGGAGGGCTCAACACACTCGAACCGGAAGATGGAATCCGTATGAGCCATTGAGAACTCGAGGATTTCATTGGGAGGAGTGCCATTGAGCAGCTTAAGCTCCGTCCTGTTCGACGTGTGATGCACAATATCCACGTCCTTTTCAGCTTTTAATTTAGCGGGGAGGCCATCGCCGCCTTCGTGTTCAATGATTACACGGTTTCTTCCAAAACTCCGCTTTACTTCTCGAATCGCACCCTGGATGATGATCTTGCCGTCAGAGATGAGGCAGATATCATCACACAGTTGCTCGACCTGTTCCATGCGGTGAGAGGCAAACAAGATGACTCTGTTTTGGGACTTTTGCTCATCAATTACATTTTTGAGCAGTTCAGTATTGATAGGATCGAGTCCACTGAAGGGTTCGTCCAGGATAAGTAAGTCCGGTTCGTGAAGGATTGTGCTGATGAACTGAACTTTCTGCTGCATCCCTTTGGATAGCTCCTGGGTTTTTTTCTGTTTCCAGTCGAGCGCATCGAATCGTTCAAGCCAGTAATCGACCTTTTTAATCGCATCCGATCTAGATAGGCCCTTGAGTTCTGCAAAATAGAGGAGTTGCTCCTGTACCTTCAGTTTTTTGTACAGCCCTCTTTCTTCAGGGAGATACCCCATGCGTTCCTGGCTCCAGGCGCCTACCTGTTTTCCGTTAAACTCCACAACGCCAGAGTCAGGAGTTGTGATATAGGTTATCATGCGGATGGTAGACGTCTTACCTGCACCATTAGGGCCTAAAAGGCCCAATACACGCCCAGACTGGGCTTCAAATGATATATTATCGACAGCGACCTTCTTGCCGTAGCGTTTTGTAACACCGTCGAGGCTTAGCTTTGCCATAGAGTACGTTTTATTGACAAACCAACAATGTGTAGAGTAGTACCTGGGGCGACCAGAGGGAATATCGTTATCAGGTGGGTATTATCGCCCGCTTTACCAGCTATTATACACCTAAACTACGCAGAAAGGCACACGAAGTGACGTGAATATTGGAATTTCGCATTAATTATGGATGTGACGACTTCAGGGTACCCCTAAAACGAGCCGTATTGATGCAATTCACAGTAAAGGAATCGTAGCTTTAGGAACAGGAATAAGATACTGTTGTTCGAAAACGTCTTCATGAACACCGAAGTATCCTGTACCTCTGAAGTCCACGGCTACATAGTGGCCTAAAACTCGGGTAACTTCTCCAATTCCATAATAGCTTGGCATAGGACCATAATAGACCAATTCCCCTTTACTAAGGGACGTTTTTCTCCTGGCGCGCCTGTGAAATGCTGGAATACTTGGAAGTAATTCGAGGCGATATGGACTGTATTTGTTACTGGAAGCGATAGGCATCTCTCTTCCTAAGAAGGTTTTACTTGGTAAAAATTAGTACGCTTGTTAAGAGCTGAAGATTCTACTGAGAGAACGGAAGAACAAGACAAAATTACAGATTTGCAAGTTTAGAACACCTCCAAATCGGCATATTATTCGCTCAGTAACGGTTTTTCTTCATAAACATTTAGAATGATAGACCATTTTAGATTAAAATAATGATTATTTTATGGTTTCTTTAGGCATATTCAAGGGAAAGATTGAGCAATAACCCCACTCCTTTTTCCACCAACTTTCAGTCTTTTCCGTATCGTTAACAAACCCCTTCTTTACTAGTACACTTTCATGAATAAGCATGAGAAAATTATCGATCGTCAGGTAGGCCGCAACGCCGAGCTCTTTGCTAAAGCCATCACGGAGTTAGAAACTCCCGAAGAGCGTTACCCCTATTTACGAATCCTGATTAGTATTGTAGAGCAAGCGCACCCTGAATGGAACCAGGCTCCACAGAAAGACCGCCAAATGGCTCAGATGATTTCAAAGATGAGCAATGACCGGTTAGACGTGGATGAATTGGCTGAGGTGGTGCGTGTTCGTGACGAGGAACGCGGTTTCTTCTACGACTGATAACGCTTATGATAAACGGGTACTCCTGAATCGCTCGTTACTTTACCCTATCTGGATTTTCCCTGACAAACTTAGACCAATCACCCCCGTGTGAGGATGGTCCCTTTTTCGCGTTCCTGTGTGCGTGGCAGATTGCTACGGCGAGCGCGTCTGTTGCGTCTAGTGTGTACTTCTCATCCTGATCCTTTATCGCGAGGATGGAGCGGACCATGAACCACACCTGCTCTTTTGACGCGTTTCCGTTCCCGGTAACAGCCCGCTTGATTTCTTTAGGGGTGTATTGAACGATAGGAATTTCCCGGTTTAGGCTAGCCAGAATACACGCTGCCTGGGCACGCCCAAGCTTGAGCATAGATTGCGGGTTTTTACCATAGACGGGCATTTCCACCGCACTATAATCGGGAAGAGAGCGATCGATGACAGCTGTAAGCCGGTCATAGATTTGCTTCAACCGGTATTCGTGGCTCTTTTCCTTATCCAGGCGCAACACGCCGTACTCGACGAGCTTTTCTTTTCCTTTCTCAAATGAAATAACCCCATACCCTGTAAGGCGGGATCCCGGATCAATTCCAAGTATGCGCATTCTCTTTTAAACCAAAAATGGCTTTTTGGTTTGTTTCGGGTTTCGTGTTGGCTTCTGGTTTTCAGATTGTTAACTCGCAACAAACCCGAAACCACTCAAATAAACATTATTTGAGTGAACTAGGAGATCGCCTCTATGGTTGCGTCGTCGATTTCTAGGGTGCTGTATACGGCTTGAACGTCTTGGTTTTCTTCGAAGGCGTCTAGCAGTTTGAGGACTTTCTTGATGGTGTTGGGGTCGAGGGATACGGTTGTTGTAGGGATCCGAATGAGTTGGGCCTCTTCTGAATTAATTCCGGCTTCTTGCAACGCGGCCTGAACAGCGCCAAACATTTCTACTGGGGTGGTGACGATAAACGTGGCGTCTTCTTGAACGAGGTCTTCCGCTCCGGCTTCGGCGACGAGGTCGAACAGTTCCATCTCGTCACGGCCTTCGACGGGGATTTCGATATTGCCTTTTCGTTCAAACAAATACCCTACGGATCCGCTCTGCCCGAGGCTGCCGCCATGTTTAGTGAAGATGTGCCGGATGTCTGCCACGGTTCGATTGATATTGTCGGTGAGGGTTTCTACAAAAATAGCAACCCCATTCGGGCCGTAGCCTTCGTAATTCACTTCGGCATAGTCGGCTCCCTGGATCTCTCCTGTACCGCGCTTAATCGCCCGCTCGATATTGTCCTTGGGCATATTTTCGCCCTTGGCTTTCTCAACCGCAAGTGCAAGGCGAGGGTTCATGCCTGGATCACCACCTCCTTCCCGGGCGGCTATCATTATTTCCCGAGTGATACGGGCCCATACCTTCGATCTTTTTGCATCCGTTGCGGCTTTTGCCCGCTTAATTTTGGACCATTTACTGTGGCCAGCCATGTCGCTTTACTGTACTGTTAAGTTTAACTTGCCTGATACTGACCCTGCTAAATCGGGAAGTGTTCCATCAATGGTTCTCGATCAGCGATCTTTAATCCGGTAGGTGAACTTCAATCCGGACCACACGGCGTCTACCGAGCATACTTTTACATCCACCAAACCGTTGCTTAGGCCGATTTCTCGCACGATATTACTGCTCAGGTCGGTCGGGACTTTTGAAGCCCCTTTGGGCCACGAAATCCAGATCATGCCTTTTTTGTCCAGATGGTACTTTAAGGCAGGAAAAGATTCGACGAGCCACTGTCTCTCTTTTGTAAAAAAATGGATAAAGTCCAGGTTGGGGACAAGCGCCTCTTCAATGATGAGTCCTTCAGGCAGAGGCCCCAGTAGATCGTAGTAGTGTGAGGGAATATCAAGAAAAAACGCTTTGTGGCCAGGCTTGATGCCTAGTTTTTTGATAAGAGGTCTTCCTGATGTTTCGGGCATAAGAATAATCGGCTTCATCTAATTATAGTCAAGATAAAAAAATGAGATTTAAAGATAAGGTTGTTTTGGTAACGGGAGGTGGAACGGGGATTGGACGGGCAATTGCGTTGCATTTTAGTAAGGAGGCTGCAAGGGTGGCGGTATCTGGTAGAAGGGAAACGCCTTTAGAGGAGACGTTGAGTCAGATGGATGGGGAAGGGGTGATGATTAAAGCGGATGTGGCTTCGCCTAAAGATGTAGCTAAAATGGTACGCACAGTGGTGTCGAAGTGGGGCCGGCTTGATGTGTTGGTAAACAATGCTGCTACCATAGTGAGCCGCACCAACCTGGGAGATACTGCAATCGATGCCTGGGATCGAATGATGGATGTTAATGTTCGGGGGGTCTTTTTGTGTTGTAAAGAGGCGTTGTCCATCATGGAAAAGCAGGGCGCCGGATCTATTGTAAACATCGCGTCTGTTTCTGGGCAGCGCGGGCAGCCTTCGAATTCAGCCTATAGCACGTCCAAAGGCGCTATCATGAATATGACGCGCTCGCTTGCCGTGGATTATGGGCCCAAGGGGATTCGTATAAACTCTGTATCACCCGCCCTGGTAGACACTGAAATGGCTCGTACCCGGTTGAAGCCTGGAGAAGACTGGGATAAGCGAGCAGCCCGGGAGTGGATCCCAAATTATCCGTTGGGCAGGTTGGGCAAGCCCGAGGATATTGCACAAGGTGTCCTGTTCCTCGCCTCCGATCAGGCCTCATGGATAACTGGGATAGACTTGATTCTAGATGGCGGTTTATTGGCGAAGTTGTAATTATTCTCCATTTTATTTTGTGGCGATGTAATCCTGAGCGAGTAACAAAGAAGTGTCTATTGTCTCACATTTGCGTATCAAAAACTGAAAGGCGGGTATCACTATCTGCTTATATTTATCCTCGGGATCACTCTTCAGGTTCATAGTCATTGAATGGCTTTTCTGTTTGGTTTGAAGTTCCACGTTTCAAGTTTCAGGTTGTTTTTAAGGCTTTTACCCTGCTTTTGAACCTGAAACCTGAAACCTGAAACCTGGAACAACTCCAGGCAATCCCTTAAGATTAATTTGATCGATTACTCAGATCCCCCCTTTGGCCTGCTATTTGCGTTACTGCCAGGTCCAATCCCCCCCGCTATTCTACATACGTCCTACTATTCAAACACGTCTCGTTCTATGAAACACCTTTATAGACTACTATTTTTATTGGTATTGACGTCCTTGTCGATACCTAATATAACGCTAGCGCAAGACGCGCAAGTCACGCAAAGTGCAAACAATGATACGTCTGTGCCTCTGCGAGATATGAGCATTCCACTGGCTGCAAAAACCAACCTTGCGCCTTTTGCTACGCCGAACAAACTCATGAAATTTGGTTCACCTAAAGGGGGTGAGCCTACTATCCTTGCAAATGGAGCAGACCCTGTTGTACAGACGATTCAGGGTACCCTGGTGCCAACTATTGGTGTAAACTTCGAAGGGGCATCCGACGATGACAACTCGGCTGTTCTTGGATTCCGTGTTGTACCGCCTGATACGGAAGGCGATGTGGGTCCTGACCATTATGTACAATGGATCAACTCAATTATTGAGATTTTTGACAAATCAGGTACTTCGCTTGTTGGGCCCATCGCTGGTAACACGGTATTCGCTGGTTTTGGCGGATTGTGTGAAACCACAAACAATGGCGACCCAATCGTTATCTATGACGAGCTTGCCGACCGTTGGAATATCAGCCAGTTTGCACTCGACTTTACGAACAATACGTACAGCATGTGTGTGGCGGTATCTACAACCGCAGATCCTACAGGCAGCTACCATCGATACGAGTTCAGCTTTGCCAACGATTTTCCTGATTACCCGAAACTGGGTGTTTGGGGCGATTCCTATACCATGACCACGCGTAACTTCTTAAATGCTGCATCATGGAATGGGGTATGGGCACACGCGATGGATCGCGATGCAATGTTGGCCGGTAGTCCTGCAGACATCGTTTCATTCTCTTTCCCGAACAACTTTTTGGTAGACGGCTATCTTCCTGCCGACGCAGATAATGCGGTATCAGGGCCGGCTATCTTTGGTGGCCATGGGGCAAACGGTGATACAACATTTGAACTCTTTGAGTTGGATGTAGACTGGACGAATCCTGGAGCGGCTACATTTAACCAGATTTCAGGTGTAGGCGTCAGTGTATTTGATGAAGCGTCTTTCTCCTCAACCGTTGATCAGCCTAATGGGCAGTTACTCGATGCGCTGGGTGGGTTCACCATGCACCGCCTGAATGTTCGAGATTTCGGTACGCATACCTCTATGCTTGCAAACCATACGGTACTTACAAGCCCAGGTGTGCATGGTATCCGCTGGTATGAGTTCCGGAATACAGGTAGTGGCTGGACACTCTATCAGGAAGGTACCTATAGCCCAGATGATGATGACCGCTGGATGGGATCTATTTCAATGAATTCCGATGGCGATATCGCTCTTGGATACTCCCGTTCAAGCAGCAGCATGTTTCCTTCTATCTACTTCACGGGCCAGACTGCTGATATGAGCGGAACAGGCGTCATGAACGTAGAAGAAACATTGATCCATGCAGGTGGCGGCTCGCAGGAAGGCGCTAGCCGCTGGGGTGACTACAGCATGATGGCTGTTGACCCTGTGGATGGCATGTTCTGGTTTACTACAGAGTATTATGCGAACACAGGGAGCTTCGATTTCACCACCCGTATCGCTTCATTCACATTGGGTGAAGACGATGGTGGAAATAACGCACCCGTTGCGTCCTTTACCTCTACCACATCAGGCCTGACTGCTGACTTCACGGATACCAGTGTGGATAGCGATGGGACGATTGTTGATTGGGCGTGGGACTTTGGCGATGGCACTACATCTACAGACCAGAATCCAAGCAATACGTATGCGTCTAACGGCACGTATACCGTTTCTCTAACAGTTACAGACGATGCCGGCGATTCCGATACCGCTACTGCCGATGTATCTGTTTCTGACGGTGGAAATATGCCGCCTGTTGCGTCCTTTACCTTCACCACGTCAGGATTAACGGCCGACTTCACGGACACCAGTACTGACAGCGATGGATCAATCGTTGCCTGGACCTGGAACTTTGGGCCTGATTCTTCCTTCGTTCAAAACCCGAGCTATACGTTCGCAGCAGCAGGGACATATGACGTTACGCTCATTGTTACTGACGACGCCGGCGACAATGACTTTGTTACCCAAGCCGTGACCGTTGACGACGGTACGATGGGGCCAACGCTTAGTGTCTTTGACATTCGTTTGGGTAAAGTACGAGCAGGAGGAAGCCAGCGTCAGGGTAGAGCAACCGTGACCATCGTAGACGAAAACGGCTCTCGCTTCGAAGGCGCAACGGTTACAGGAACCTTCTCTGGACCTATCGACGAAACAGGATCAGAAGATACCGATCGTCGAGGACGCGCTATCATCGTTTCTACAGAGACGTTCCATAACAGAGATTTCGCATCGCTTGAATTCTGCGTTGAGGACATCGTAGCAACTGGGTATACCTATGATCCAGCAGGAAACGGTGATCCTTCATGGGATTGTGGTACCGCTGGTCCTGATATCGCAGGAAACGGACCGGATGCAGCATTTGGCCTCAATCAGGACGTACCAGAGTCGTTCGAATTGGGACAAAACTATCCGAACCCATTCAACCCAACCACACTGATCAACTACACCATGCCTGAGTCAGGCCAGGTAACGATCCGAGTGTACAACATGTTGGGTCAAGAAATGGCTACACTCATCGACGGCGTTCAAGATGCCGGCCAGCATTCCGTAACCTTTGATGCATCCGACCTCCCAGCCGGTGTGTATCTCTACGTGATGCAGTCTGGTTCGTTCACCCAAACGAATAAGATGACGTTGCTAAAATAAGTTCAACGTTCAACGTTCAAGGTTGGCTGAGTCAACCTTGAACCAAACATTGAACTTCGAACTTTGAACCTTGAACTCAAAAAAAGCGGGCGCCTACACAGGCGCCCGCTTTTTTTGTACAAATGGATTACCCGGGTATGTGGTAATTGCTTATTGTGGGGCAAGTAATAGCGCATCCTTATAATAGGCCTTGCCATTCCAGATTCACTTCACTACCATTGGGGCATTGTTAGAAAATTGGTTGAGTCAACACCGTGTGTGCAGTTTGTTTTAGTGCGCCAAGAATCACATCCCTCCAAGACGATTTAATCGATTATCTGAGTCTAATTACACCCCCCATGTTACCGATAACCGGGAAGAGCTCAACTCTCATCTAGAAAAAGCTAGTAGATGGTAGCGCTTCCAGGGTTTGTTGTTTTTTGTAACCCTTAATACTGGGTAGACTATATGAAAAAACTGTATACAGTGTGGTCATGTATGCTGCTTGCAGCATTGATGGTCCCGGGTAGTCTTTTTGCTCAGGAAGTAGAACAGATGCAAATGACGCGTCATCATACTTCCGCGCCGCTCCATTCAATGGAGATGCCTGACACGCCACAAGGACCGGTTGCACCTTTTGCAGTTCCGAACAAGTTTATTAAGTTCGGATCAATGAAAAATGCAGCAATGGAAACATTGTCTTCTGAAGGAGACGATATCCTGCAGACTCAAGACGGAAGCGGATATGCCAATATTCGTAAAAGCTTTGAAGGAGCAAACGATGATGACAATGCGGCTGTTTTAGGCTTCCGCGTTGTTCCTCCTGATACTGAAGGAGACGTTGGCCCTAAACACTATGTTCAATGGATAAACTCTGTTGCCGAAATCTTTGACAAAAGAGGTAACACGATCATGGGTCCATTCCCTGGAAACTACTTCTTCCAAGGATTAGGCGGCATTTGTGAGGAAACCAACAACGGTGACCCTATCGTTCTTTATGACGAAGGCGCTGATCGTTGGAATGTTAGCCAGTTCGCTCTGGACTTTGCTAACAACAACTTCGCTATGTGTATTGCGGTCTCTACTTCAGGAGATCCTACAGGAACCTATAATCAGTATGAGTTGAATTTTGGTTCCGTATTCCCTGATTATCCAAAGCTTGGAATTTGGGGCGATTCGTACACCCTTACAACGCGTAACTTTAACGATCCAACTGGTTTCAACCAGTCTGCAATCGCTATGGATCGCCAGGCGATGCTAGATGGCGACGCAGTAGTAAATGCTGTTAGCGTCAGGTTGCCACGTTTCTTCTTCGAAGATGGCATCCTTCCAATGGATTCAGATACACCAGGAATCACCGGACCTGCGATGTTCGGTGGGCATACTGCTTTCGGTTCTAGCCGGGGCGACCGCAACCAGGTGTTCCGTCTCTATGCAATCGATGTTGATTGGGCTGACCCTGCATCTGCATCGTTCATCATTCTTCCAGTACTGGATATTCCTGACTACAATATTTCTGCTGCTCCTTATGTACAGCAGCCTAACGGTCAGGTTTTGGATGATCTCGAAACCTTCACCATGCACCGTGCTCAGGTTCGTGACTTTGGTACACACCGTACTATTGTTGCAAACCACACAGTTCGTGCAAAAGGCGATGCCGCTGGTGTTCGCTGGTACGAGTTCCGAAATTATGGTGATGGCTGGATGATTCATCAGGCTGGTACCTACAGTCCTAAGAATGCTGATGACCGCTGGATGGCGTCTATCGCTATGAACGGTAGCGGAGACATCGCTCTTGGTTACTCTGTTTCAAGCAGCACGACATACCCTTCCATTTATATTACTGGTCAGACCAGTGATTACAGTGGTACAGGAGTTATGAACGTAGCTGAGACACTTGTCCAGGCAGGTGGTGGTTCTCAAGAAGACGCTAGCCGCTGGGGTGACTACAGCAAGGTTTCTGTTGATCCTAGAGACGACAAGACCTTCTGGTTCACAACTGAATACTACGAAGAAACAGCTGGATTCGACTTCAAAACTCGAATTGCTGCATTCCGATTGAGTTCAGGTGGTAGCCATCTTGCTGATGGTGGAGCTGCTAACATCAATGCTGCTGATCAACTGATCGCATCTGATGTACCTACTGAGTTTGCAGTAGAGCAGAACTATCCAAACCCATTCAACCCGACTACAATGATCAACTTTGCTGTACCTGAAGCTGGACACGTTTCAGTTAAAGTGTACAACATGCTTGGTCAAGAAGTCGCTTCGCTGGTGAACGAAGTTCGCGACGCAGGGAATCATACGGTTTCCTTCGACGCTGCTGGCCTCACTGCTGGTGTCTATCTCTATGTGATGGAGTCCGGCAACTTCAGCGAAACACGTCGCATGACGCTGTTGAAATAAGTTTAAAGTTCAACGTTCAACGTTCAAGGTTGGCCCGAGCTAACCTTGAACTAACGTTGAACCTTGAACTTTGAACCTTGAACGTAAAAAGTGAGCGCCTCGTTGAGGCGCTCACTTTTTTGTACACAAAAAAATAATATATGAGCCATATCCCCTTGCATTAGTGTAGGGGCAATGTCTATACTTCCACGCATTATTCTATTATGGGCAGTGGCGACGTCTTACCCCAAAGCTTTCCCAGGTCGCCAGTGCGTTGAGATTGTGTTTGTAGGAATACTCCATTAGTGTAACGTATTCTGCTCATCTCCCCCCTTTTGTTCTTTTAGTCTCTAAGGCATGAGTGCTCCCCGCCTCATGACTGTGGCTACCTATTTTCCACACCAACCAATCAACTAACTAATAAGCTACTTATGAAACACTTATCTACAGTGTTAGCCGTACTGCTTTGTGTTGGCTTTTTTGCTACAGATGTCTCTTTTGCGCAAGAGCGTCAGGTAGTGAGCGCGCGGCATAATACTTCCATTCCATTACGGGAAATGACGCCTCCGGCTTCGCCGACAAACGTCAGGGCACCGTATGCGATTGCTAACAAGTTCATGAAATTTGGAGGCCGCGCTGAGGCTGAAAATGCAGTGAATTTGTCAGCAGATCCCATTCGTCAGAACTTCGATGGGCTTCTTGCTCCTGAAGTACTGGTTAACTTCGACGGATCTACGGATGCAGATAACTCTGCAATTCTTGGTTTCGCCGTTGTTCCTCCTGATACAGATGGTGATGTAGGACCGAACCACTACGTACAGTGGATCAACTCCATCTCTGAAATCTTTGACAGAAACGGTAACACGCTCATGGGACCTTTTGCTGGAAACTTGTACTTCCAGGGATTGGGTGGTGACTGTGAAGCTGATAACAACGGGGACCCTATTACGCTGTATGACGAAGAAGCTGACCGCTGGTTAGTAAGCCAGTTTGCAGTAGAAGCATCACCTTATTTCATGTGTGTTGCTATCTCTGAGACTTCTGATCCATTAGGCGCATACCATCAGTATGAGTTTGACTTTGGTACAGACTTCCCTGACTACCCGAAGTTGGGTATCTGGGGCGACTCGTACACAATGACAACACGTGACTTCGCAAATGGGGTATCCTTTGCGGGTATCAGTGCTGTTGCTATGGATCGTGATGCCATGTTGAATGGTGATCCTACCACGATGGTACGATTCGCTAACTCATTTACCTCTATCGGTGATGGTCCTCTACCAGCTGACTTTGATGGAGCTGGAGCAGTTGGACCTGCGGTATTTGGTGCCCATGGTAATGATGGTGATACAGAGTTCGAATTATGGGAGCTGGATGTAGATTGGACAAACCCCAATGCTGCTACATTCACTTCTATTCCTGGTGTAACGATCAGCACCTACGACAATGTCGTTCCTTCTGCCGATCAGCCTAACGGCCAGGTATTGGATGATCTTTCATTCTTTACTATGCATCGTTTGAACGTTCGTGACTTTGGAACGCACCGTTCCATGGTTGCAAACCACTCTGTGGAAACAGAGCCCGGAACAATCGGCATTCGCTGGTACGAATTCCGTGAGTCTGGCAGTGGCTGGACGCTTCATCAAGAAGGCACCTACAGCCCTGACTCTGATGACCGTTGGATGGGTTCAATCTCAGTCAACGCAAACGGAGACATTGCGCTGGGCTACTCTCGTTCTAGCAGTGTCATGTTCCCTTCTATCTACTTCACTGGTCAGACTGCTGATCAAAGTGGATCAGGTATCATGAACGTTACTGAAACGCTGATTCATGCGGGTACTGGTTCTCAGGAAGGCGCAAGCCGCTGGGGTGACTACTCTAGAATGTCAGTTGACCCAGTGAACAACACTGACTTCTGGTATACTACTGAGTATTACGAAACAACATCAAGCTTCAACTTCAAGACACGTATCGCTTCTTTCACTCTTGAAAGCAACCCAGGTGCTCCATCTGCAAGCTTTACGTCTTCTTGTACACTGCTTGACTGTGATTTCACAGACACCAGTACAGACAGCGATGGAACTATCACAGGCTGGAGCTGGGACTTTGGTGACGGTGCTACTTCTACGTCACAGAATCCAAGCCATACCTATGCAGCTGCAGGCACATACTCTGTTTCTCTAGAAGTTACAGACAACGATGGCAATATGGCATCAACCAGTGCTTCTGTTACTGTTGATGACGGAACAGGTCCTGCTACGATGCACGTCGAAGCGATCTCTGAAGTGACTACAGTTCGCGCAGGGGGATCAGGTACAGCTGAAGTTACAGTGACCATCCATGATGAAGATGGAACGCCTGTTTCTGGTGCTACGGTATCAGGTGAGTACAGTGGCGATCTAACGGGTACACCTTCAGGTACAACAGACTCCAACGGTGAAGTTGTCCTGGTATCAGACTCATTCACTGCTCGTCCGTTTGACCTCGAGTTCTGTGTTAGTAACGTAACCGGTTCATTAACCTATGATCCTAATGACAACAGCGATCCTGCGTTTGCATGTGAAGGCGGTGGCGGCAACATT
Organism: Rhodothermaceae bacterium; assembly: GCA_019634345.1. GTDB lineage: Bacteria > Bacteroidota > Rhodothermia > Rhodothermales > JAHQVL01 > JAHQVL01. Next base: position 3,513 of record JAHQVL010000091.1, on the reverse strand, counting down.
GCTCCTACAGCTGCTTTCACTGTATCAACTACGTTGCTTGACGCATCGTTCACTGATACAAGTTCAGACAGCGATGGATCTGTTGTTTCTTGGAGCTGGGACTTTGGTGACGGCGCATCTTCTACAGACCAAAACCCAAGCCACACGTATGCGGCTAACGGTACCTACACTGTAGAACTTACTGTTACTGATGACATGGGAGCTACTGGCTCAACCAGCCAGTCTGTAACCGTTAACGACGGAACAGGCGGTGGCACGATGCACATCGAGTCTATCACAACGGTTATCAACCGTGGTGGTGGATCAGGTACAGTTGACGCTACCTTCCTGATCGTTGACGACTCTGGAAGCCCCGTTGACGGCGCTACTGTAGACGGTACGTTCTCTGGCGACCTTACAGGTTCAGACAGTGGTGTTACCGACGGTAACGGTGAAGCGGTACTTACTTCAGATTCATTTACCGCTCGTCCATTCGACCTCGGTATTTGTGCTGATAACGTAACGCATCCAACGCTGACCTACGATCCAGCTCAAAACACTGATCCTGGTTTCGATTGCTCTACTGCTGCACCTTCTGCTGCCAATGGCATTGCAGATCGTAATGCAATCCAGAGCGATGTACCTGAAGAGTTTGAACTCGAGCAAAACTATCCAAACCCATTCAACCCAACTACGATTATCTCGTATGGTGTACCTGAAGCGGGTGAAGTTAGTGTTAAAGTGTACAACATGCTTGGTCAGGTTGTAGCTACTCTTGCTGATGGTTATCAGGCACAGGGCCGTTATACGGTTTCCTTCGATGCTTCTGGCCTCAGTGCAGGTATCTACCTCTACACGATCGAGTCTGCCAATACGAAGCTGACTCGTCGTATGACGTTGTTGAAATAAGTTTAACGTTCAATGTTCAACGTTTAAGGTTGGCTGAGCTAACCTTGAACTAACGTTGAACTTTGAACTCTGAACTTTGAACTTCAAAAGTGAGCGCCTTAATGAGGCGCTCACTTTTTTATTTATGGGCCTGAGGGGTCTGCCAGCTCCATCGCTGCTATCGTACTCGAAAATTCCTCATCAAGCGGTGCATGAATTCGTACAGCTTCATCTGTAAAAGGATGAGTGAATTGCAATTCGCTAGCGTGGAGGAGCATGCGGTGGCATCCGAATTGGGATTCGACGAAGCGGTTGTGCCGCCAGTCGCCGTGGCGGGTATCTCCGACGATGGGGTGGCTGATGTGCTTCATGTGCCGGCGGAGTTGGTGTTTCCGGCCTGTTTTAGGTGTGAGGCTGACCAACGAATAGCGGCAGGTCTCATATCGTCCAACAGGGAACGGAAGCTCAGTTTTACTGACTAAGGAAAAATGAGTGAGCGCGGACTGGGGCTCTTTTTGAATACTGGCCTTCTTTTCCTTCTTTGTTTCAGGGATCCAGGAAATGGGGTGATCTATCTCTCCCGATTCTTCCGTGTATCCTCTCACAAGGGCCAGGTAGGTTTTCTGTATCGCTTGCTGTTCAAATAGGGTGCTGGCTGCTTTTGCAGCTTCTGAAGATAAACCAAATAAGAGTACACCAGAAGTGGGTTTGTCAAGGCGATGAATTGGATATACCTTTTGCTCAATTTGATCGCGTACTTTTTGTAAAGCAAACTGCCTTTCTCGTATGTCTATCGAACTTCGATGCACAAGCAGGCCGGCTGGTTTGTGAATAGCCACGTAATGATCATCCTGAAACAAGATGTGCAACATGAACTCGGATTCGATTGATACCCCTGTAAAACAAGAAACCCAAATTCCTGGTTAAGGAATTCGGGTTCTTACAGGGGGACTCAATGTAGGTTCAATTCCCTTGCAATACGTTGCAATTACGAGAATGAATGCTAGCTGTGTTTTTCTTTGTAATCGGCGACAACAGCTTTGATTGTTTGTTGCAATACCTGAGAGTCTTCAAAGCGATGAGCTCGCTCTAGAAACTCGATAGCCCAATCATTGTCCATTTGTCCAAGAGCAACCAGAGCCATGCGTTGCATGTTCTCGTTGTCGTGATTTCTGTAGATTTTCATCACCTCAAATACGGATTGCTCCATATCGAGCTGGTTGCCGTAGCGGATAATCATGCCTAAGGCAGCTGATTTAACGCCATCGTATTCAGATTGGAGAGATATTGCGAGGTTCTCACTGAATGCTTCCCATTTGCCAGATTCGACATAAGTAATTGCATTCTTGTTGAGTGCTTCAATTGCTTCAGTTTCGTCGTTAACTAAATGAGATGCTTCTACATTTGTCATGCCTACAGCAAGCAGCATGACAACCGCAATTACGGTTGATTTTTTCATAGCTACACCCTCCCTCAAGGAAGCTATTATGATTGAAAATAAGGAATCGACTGTTGGTTCAGGACAGTCTGACTGTTGGTTCAGGACAGTCTTGGGGGGAGCCTACGGAATCGCTTTTCGTGAAGTTGCGCTCTTGGTTTTATTTGGGGTGAATCGCTTCGTTTTTAACGTGTATTAACAGTCTTTCTCTGGTTGGACTTTCCTTATTAACCAAAAAGGGGTATTCTTTTTTAGTTTAAGGTTCATTGTTCGATGTTCAAGGTTGATTAGATAATTCCCACCTTAAACGCGTGGCCTTGGGCAGAACTTATTTCTGTATGCTTCGATGAAAACTGTTTCTTTGCTTGTTTCTTTGCTGCTGTTGTTTAGTTCGTGTAAAGGGTCCTATCAATCCTCGGATGCTCAACCTGTACAAAGTGAGCCTATTGTAGAGGCTGAAGGAGAATGGATCAACTTGTTTGATGGTGAATCACTAAATGGCTGGAGGGCAAGTGAAAACAAGGAAACGTTCAGTGTAAAGGACGGAGTGATCGTCGTAGATGGCCCTCGTTCTCATTTGTTTTATGTAGGCGATGTGGAAGGGCACGACTTCAAAAATTTCGAATTTAAGGCAGACGTGATGACGAAGCCTGGAGCAAACTCCGGCATGTACTTCCACACCGAATACCAGGAAGAAGGGTGGCCGAGTAAAGGGTACGAGGTTCAGGTAAATAACTCGTCGGGAGACTGGCGAAGGACGTCCAGCTTATATGCGATTGATGATGTAAGAGAAGCTCCAGCCAAAGACGATGAATGGTTTACCCAGAAAATTATCGTTCGCGACAAACGCATCGTGATACTGGTAAATGGCAATGTTCAAGTTGACTACACCGAGCCCGATGACGCCGACCGGCCCAATAACATGTCCGGCCGAAGAGTTGACCGAGGCACCTTCGCCCTCCAGGGCCACGACCCGGAGAGCGTGATATTCTACAAAAATATCATGGTTAAGCCGTTGGATTAGCAGCCCAACAAGTGGGCTTGTAGGGCTGGTTCCAGGTTCCAGGTTCAAAGTTTCTGGCTCTTAAGAACCTGAAACCTGAAACCTGAAACACACCAAAAGACCCTCGTGGTCTTTTGGTGTTTGTTAAACCGCGCTCCCCTTCTCCGAAAGCGTACCGGTTGCCAGGCCTGAGCCGTCGCCGCTG
>JAHQVL010000090.1 GCA_019634345.1 Rhodothermaceae bacterium | reverse complement strand
GTATATTTCTCCTCGGCTTCCTGTATCTAAACGAAATGAGAGTTTCCCAAAATAGACCAGGCAGCACAAGGAACCATGCACTGATGCAAACAAAAGGGAATATCCCAAGCTCAAGGGTCAAAGCCAGCCCACTATGAAACAGCACAAAACCACTCACAAGGACAATACGGATAGGTCCTATAAAAAACGGAATAAACAACAGAATAGGCCCCCACTGTTCAAGGAATAGCGTTGCGGATGTCAATGTGGTTAACCAATCATAAGGCAGAGAAAGAACCCATTCTCCGATATGCGTAACGAATCGGTCAAGCCTTAATGCATAATGAATCGCGGTCCCATCCGTATGCCAAACAGGACTATTTTTTTTTAAGACAGAGAAAAAATAGAGAGCCGCAATTTGAACCAAAACACCTAATGTTGCAATGCTCAGAATTTGCCTGGGTAACTGCCTCAGCGAAGGCAGCCTACGTACATCGATTGAAAACCGCACTCCCAGCGGCAACAAACACCCCCAAAACAACAGGTGCAAAAGAAACCAATCGCCTAGATTGTTTACAAAAGGATTTCGCACATGAATAGAAAGCATCAGAACAAGACACCCAAAACACGCCAATTGGCTCCTGTAACCAATAATCAAGCAGACAGTAAAGCAGGCAGCAAGAAAAAACAGGAGTCCTTGCCAAAGCGGATCTCCTGAGAGCATATTCAATGAAAGCAATATGGGATTATCAGAAAGGCCTTTTAAAACATGCCGAGACACAATCCCTTGATCAGTATAGTGGGCATTCAAGGAAAACGATCGGATAACCAAATCATACAACAGAACAACACCTAGAGCGATTCGGAATAGCCCTAAAGATCTTGCATCTATACCCAACAAGGATTCTGCACGCTCGTAGATATTCTTCATTGTGTCAAATACACCTCTATTTTCATACCTCCCTGCTTCATAACTAAACAATAATTTCTATTTTCACGAACATAAGGGGAGCTATTTCTTTTCAATTTGACTTTGTAACGAATATTTAGCTGTACGGAAATTTAAGCTTATATTATGCAGTACCTCTTTCCAGCTTAAACAAGACCCTCATATACAATTTACACCTTCAAAACCAACCCTCGTGGAGAATGAAAGTCGGAATAATCGGTGCCGGCCCTGCTGGATTGACTGCCGCATATCAATTGTCAAAAGCAGGAATAGACGTTGACGTGTATGAAGCGAGCCACTCTGTTGGAGGGTTATCAAGGTCTATTACACTATGGAATCAAAGAGTCGATCTTGGCCCTCATCGGTTCTTCAGTACAGACAGGCAAGTTAACAAGCTATGGCTTGAAGTAGTAGAGTCCAATTATGAAATGGTTGAGAGACTTACTCGGATCTACTACAAGAAAAAATTCTTCAATTACCCGCTCAATTTAGGCAATACCCTAGCTAACCTCGGACTCCCACAAGCAGTCAGGTGCCTTTCGAGCTATATGCAAGAGCGAATACATCCTGTAAAACAGGATGGTTCCTTTGAAAACTGGGTGGTTAGCCAATTTGGTAGGCATCTGTTCAATATTTTCTTCAAATCATATAGCGAGAAATTATGGGGTATCAGTTGCAAGGAACTGGATGCAGACTTTGCGTCCCAACGCATAAAAAAATTATCACTACTTGAAGCCGTCAAAAACGCAATGTTGCAAGGTAGAGGCAACAAACATAAAACATTGGTCGACCGCTTTGCATATCCACATTCCGGGTCGGGATATGTCTATGAAACCATGGCTGAGCGAATTAAGGAGCAGGGTAACGTGATCTACTTGAATAGACCTGTCCACCGCGTCTCACCGCTGGATAGTGGTAAAATCGCTCTTCACATGGAGGATTCAAGCGAAATGGTTTATGATCATGTGATTTCATCCATGCCGCTGACGCTTCTAGTAAAGAGGTTACCCAAGGTGTCTCCAGAGATCCTCAAACACGTTGAATCGCTGCGATTTCGAAACACCATTTTGGTCTATCTCCATATTCAGTCGGATTCACTATTCCCCGATAATTGGATATACATCCATGACCCCAACCTAAAACTAGGACGAGTCACAAACTTCAGAAACTGGTCTCCTCACCTGTATGGATCCGAACAATCAACCATCCTGGCACTGGAATACTGGAGTTATAATCACGAGCCACTTTGGAATCAAACGGATCAAGAGCTCATCAACCTGGGAAAAGAAGAAATCACTAAAACAGGACTTGTTGAGCCTTCCCAGATTACCGATGGTAAGGTCATAAGAATTAACAGGTGTTATCCCGTCTACGACAAGGGATATAAAACCCACTTAAAGCCAATAGAAGAATACTTGAATGGCTTCGACAATCTGACTGCAATTGGTCGATACGGAGCGTTTAAATACAATAACCAGGACCACAGTATTTTGATGGGTATCCTTGCTGCAGATAAAGTATTGAACAATTCCACCCAAAGCCTCTGGGAAGTAAACACGAACTACGAAAGTTACCAGGAATCAGCTCTTATTACTGAAACAGGGCTACAAAAACTATAATGCCATTCTTAGACGGTATCATGCCAGCACGTAATACGGATGAGTACGCTTAAATCCTATCCTTTACTTTGCATTTGCATTCTCTTATTGACTTCTACCGTAATAAGATGGCCGGCAATCACTGATCCTGTTCAAGGCAGTCATACCTGGCTGAGTACTCATGTAATCATGACTAATCAGATCTGGCATTCCGAAGGAATTGGTGCATACAAATTTAATCCTGTCTATACTTACCCAGCTGAAACAAATAGAAACATGCGCAGCTTGGGAAGCGGCTTACCTGACGATCAGGGTAACTATTACTATGTTTCTTACCCTCCTTTTAGTTTTTACCTTTCATATCTCTTTTTTACTGTACTTCTTCTTAAGCCCAATATAATTGGCCTATTTATACTTAACATTCTGGTACAGGGCCTAATCGCAGGTCTACTCTATATGCTTATCTGCGTGTTGTTTGAGAGGAAAATAACCGGAATGTTGTATACTCCTGCCCTACTTGCAAGCTCTTTATACATCTTTTCTGCCCAAACCCTCTGGTGTCATGTATACATGTATTTTGCAGACACGCTGGTTCAGCTATTCTGGGTCGCTTACCTACTGCTTTCTTTCTTGATATTTAAACGCGATCACATTTCCAGCAGAGGCGTGCTAACCCTCTTTTTTATAACCAATTTTCTCCTCATCTATACGGAGTGGCTTGGCCTTTTTGTAAGTGCAACCTTATTTATGTATGCCTTGTACAGATCAACTAGGGAGCCCATCTATCTACGCACACTTCTGATCATAGCCGGGGCTACTTTACTAGCCCTCGGACTCACGTTATACCAGTACGCCGCCATCGACGGATTAGAAGCCTTTCTGGACACCTCCATCTCGAAATACGCGGATAGAAATGGAATCAATGAACACGCGTTTTACTTTGTCAAGCTTCAGATGCAGCGCGTCTTATCCTATTATGGCCATCTTCCTAGAGCCAATCTTATGCTCATTGCTGCTTTTTTTGCTTTGTTCTTGATATCCAAGAAGAAAAAAAACTACCTCACTGCTGAGTCAGGTTTTCTATTTACTCTCACATTTATACCGATCTTGCTCCACCATACGATTTTTTTGCAATTTTCCAGTACGCACGATTTTTCCACCCTGAAGGCATCCATTCCTTTCTGTTTACTTCTACCTATTCTCTACAACGGAGTAGATTTCGAGTCTGATAAAAAAATCACTTCCATTGACAAAAGATGGGTATTCCTCCCTGTTTTCATATTAATGATACTTCTGAACATTGCTCTCTTTTACAGCCTTGACAGGTCAAGATTTTTATACCGATATGCCGATACCGTAGAGAGCTCATCAACTTCTGAACAAGCACTTTTCGCACAAGTCACCGATGATCGTACCAACGGAGTAATCGTATTTATGGGAGAGGATCGAGCGTTTTCTACCCAAATACAAATGCTTATAAATAAAAATGTGTTGCCCGTTTCAAAAAGAGTTGATGCAATCAATCACCTTCGTACAAACAGCATTTCAGAAGGCAAGCTATATATATTTAATACGTATGGGGGGTTGATCGGGATAGAAACTATCCGCTTAGATTAGTTCTACTCTTTCGATCGCACAGAGATACACCATTATGAATAAAGTCGCTCCAATCTATTATCTGCTTATTCTCTTCTTCATCTCTGTTCTCGTGCGATTGCCTCATATAGACAGGCCCTTATCCTCTAGATACGAATGGGTCACGGCTCATACGCTTGTCACCTTGAACATCTGGATGGAGGAAGGCATCACCAGGCACAACTTCAACCCTATTTATACCTTCACTAACCCAAACGACCACCACATCAAATGCCCGATCAGTGGGGTATCTGATGAAGAAGGAAACTATTATTATGTATCGTACCCCCCACTAGCTTTCATTCTTCCTTTCATTCTATTCAAGGTAACCAATCTACCTTTATCCGCCCTCACGCTTGAATCTTTCAATATCCTTCTTCACTTCTTATGCTCACTCCTCATTTTTTTCATCATACGAAACATATATCAATCTAAAAGAGGAGAACGAGCAGCTCTTGCAGGTTCATTAGTCTACATCTTTGCTACACCCAACCTGTGGTATCATGCAAATGTGTACTTCTCAGACATATTGGTACAGTTATTTTTCTTGTTGTCCATTCTTTTCTATTTAAAATATTCTATCCAGGTGGAACGCCAGCGTTTTCATTTGCTCCTAACCTGTACGTCAGTTTTTCTCATGGTGTATACCGAATGGTTGGGGCTATTGGCTGGCGGCATATTGTGCATGCACGCTCTCTTTATTAGAAAAGATATCAAGGTCTCATTTCTCATTGCGCTAAGTTCTTTGACTGCCATCGCTCTATTTGTATTCCAATACAGTTCAATAGCTGGTATGGACAGCTACATTGACACACTGCTTCATAGATATGCAGAAAGGAGCGGTAACTCAGGACCCGTTTCCATCTTCGACAGCGGGGCGCATGTGAAATTCTTGACTATGTACATGCGCAACTTCTTTCCCTTTTTCATTCTTATCTTTTTCAGTCTTGCTTGCTTGCTCATTTCCAAGAAACGCAATCTCCAGGTATCCAACAGAACTGAGTTGATGGTTCTTGCCCTTGTAGGCATTCCCGTATTGTTGCATCATTACTTGTTATTCCAATTCACTATCGTTCACGAACTGAGCCTGGTAAAAGGGACTGTTCCTGTTAGCCTGATTGTTGCATTCCTCAGCTACAGAGTACTAAAAAGAACCGATTTACCTGAAATGACAGCGCTCAGATACCTGTACTACATCGTGTTTGCGGGAATGCTTTGCATGAGTACATACTTTTACTACACACATATACTCAAACCGAGCGAATACTTATCCCTTAGATTAGGCACCCAAATAAAAGAGACATCAAACGCCGACGATACAATCTTTTTTAAAACGACCAAAACGCTTGGTGGATCAATGATTAAAGCCCCCAAGAACTTTGTAATGGCTCCACAATTTCAATACTATTCAGGGCGTTGTATTCAGGTAGTTCCTAACGAAAATGAAGCTGTAAACCACCTAAAAGAGTACAACAAAAAACAAGGGATTATTTACACGATAGAGAACTCACTATACAAAGTTGAATCAGTCCGCCGCGTTTATAATCCTGACTACACTGATAATCCTGACCTCAATAATAGCTCAAGCCTACCTTGAGCTCTAGTAATTTCTTCTGATGGCCACCCTCGCCAATCTAAAACTGTACCTAGACGGCTTAGTTGACCGATTTGAAAAGCCGGAATTCATTCATAATGATCCTATTGTAATCCCACACAGTTTTGAAGACCCTTTAGATCAGGAAATCATTGGCCTCTATGCAGCACTATTGGCCTGGGGGCAACGCAAAACGTTACTTAAAAAGCTTGAGGATCTCTGCGAAATAATGTCATACAAACCTCGAAAATTTGTATATGACTTTGATCCAGAAAAAGACGCTCACCTGTTTGCCAACTTCATCTACCGTACCTTCCAGCCTGTTGATGCAGTCTCTCTTACTACAAACATTTCACTTGTCATTAAACAATTTGGCTCTCTGGAGATCGCCTTCTCAAGCTTTGTTAAACATGACGACAAACATATAGGAAACGGCCTTCAGAAATTTAGCGACCTGTTGTTTGCCATTAATCCGGCTACGCCCACAAGAGTCAGAAAACATCTCGCTCGCCCCCTTTCAGGAAGTGCATGCAAAAGGTTTTGTATGTATTTACGCTGGGTATCTCGCCCTGGACCTGTTGATTTAGGTATCTGGAATTCATTGAGTCCAGAAAAGCTTGTGCTTCCACTCGATGTGCATTCCGGAAGGCAAGCCCGGGCTCTTGGTATGCTTAACAGGAAAAATGATGACTGGAGGGCCGTTCTCGAGTTGACTGACAATTGCCGTTACTTATGCCCTGAGGACCCTTGTAAATATGATTTTGCGTTCTTTGGCCTGGGGGTAAACAAGATTCCCATCGACCCGGATCATACCGGTACTAACAAAATCGACGTTACCAGTATATCTTCAGATTATTGAGCACTTTTAAATCTGAACCGAACTGTTTCTAACAAAGCTCTGCATGAGACTTTTAGAAGCTTTAATTTCTGGATGGATATTGTCCCCGTTTGCCGAACTCTGTAGTGCACAGGCACTTCGAGATAATTGAGTTCCTTTAATGCTGCAAGACCAGTAACGAGCAGATTGGGTGCAAAGGTGGTGGGTGGTATCTTACCGATATATTCCGAAAGTGCACCAACTCTCATCAGTCGAAATGGCGTATTAACATCGGAAACGTTCGATCCGTAGAGCAATCCAACAACAATCCGTGATATAAAGGAAATGATCTTTCTTGGCAAAGGTGTTTTGCTTTTGATGCGCCTCCCTAATATCAAATCATAAAGCGCACGTTCCTCCCATACTTTAAAGAATTCAGATGCTGGAATCTCATCATCAGAATCCACTTGAAATATCCAGGTACTATCAAAAGAATCACGATATCCTTTCAGAATCGTGGGACCGTGCCCAGAGTTTTGTTTATCATAGACATTCAAATGAGCCAGCGAATCTTCCAATTCCTGTAGAACTCCCCATGTGTCATCTTTTGAGCCATCGTTATAACACTTTATTTGAAACTCAATACCCATGGAGGTGAGCGTCGAGTGCCAATCGTTTAACACTGTCTCAATGACCTCTTCTTCATTATAAACAGGGATAACCACAGTTAAAGTCTCTTTCACATAAGCCATTATTCCTCCTTGGAAACTTGGTACACCCTACCATAACTATTCTTGAAGACTGGCTCAGCCGTCTGCACCCAACTGGTTGTATCCCTCCACACCGGGTCTTCTTTTTTGAGAACTATAAAATCTACTCCCAACGCCTCTGATTTTTGGAAGACGCTCTCTTCATCGAGAGAGGATTCAAAGATAGGAATTATTTGATCGTACAATTCAAGATACATCTCCTCATTAATACCATAAAGCCTCCCCAGTACCTCATCAGCCAATAGCACTTGCCTAAACCCATATAAAGCATGGTAATACTCTGTTTTTTCGTTGGGATTATGCTGCAAAACAGCCGATTCAGCAGTATTTTCATCTACCCATTCATAGAGCTCCCTTAACATCAGTCCCCGCTCTCCCGAAGGCCCCAGTGAATACGTTCTAATTATTGCCATCTCATACAGATTTGCTGTAATCCCCAGGAAGAGCATGCCAATCGCTACAATTCGTGTGACTGGAGCGATTTCTAATTTTTCAATTACTACATTCTTAAATAGACTAACATATAAAGGAGCTGAGAATAAAAGCAGCACTATCTGGGCAAACATAAACCCACGCCAACCTAAATCATTATGCTTTATATTCGCCTTGACAAAAGAGCATATGATTACACTCGTTGCAAGAAGAACGAGAAGGTACCATTCCTGCCGGCTAAGGACTCCTCCTCTACTTTTCCGATATAACACATAAAGCAACCCGCCAAGAAAGAAAAATCCTATTTCCAGAAAATAGTTTATCGGCAAAAAAATTAGCCGTGTTATTTGCACTAACGCGGGTGCTGCCCCAAACACCAATTCATCTGAAATAAAAAAAGGACGAATTGAAAATGCCAATGGTGCTCCTGGCCTAAAGTTAGCCCCATTGAGCTCTAATACAAAGGGCAACACGAAGACCAGAGAGAGAATACCTATTTTTAGTAAAACAGATACCTCCTCCCAATACCCTTTATATAGAGTAAAAACAAACCAGACCACAAGGAAGCACAAAAACACCAGGGTGACCCAGATCGACATCCCAAAAGCAGATGGCAATGCCAGGCTGCAAAGAATCAGTACTTGCCATTGCTTGCTCCCTGCATACTCTTCATCCACACACTCTCGTATCAGAATAAATACCAATAAAGTTGCAACAAAGGCGCTTACGTGATGGGGCACCCAAATTATCGCACTAAACCACGAGGCTACTTGCTCATTCCACCACTCAATCGAAGGGACAAAATACGCAGGTAGACCAACGGTATACTCCAAAATCTTGTGGCTTACTATTGGTAACATATCCAGCCCCGTAACCGCAAGCATTGTTACGATCAACGGATAATAACGTGCATCAATTTCCGGAATAGCAATTTTGCCAAATGCCTTAACAAAGAACCATGTAATGGCTGCAAGCCCGACAGGAAACCACATCAGGCCCGCAAACACTGAATGCCTGGGGCTTATTAATTCCCCCCCGAGTTGATCTATAAGGCTCGAAAAAATGAACCAAAAATAATAATAGAATAAACTCAGCCCCTCCCCTGGATAAAAGCTAGGATTTACTGGAGATATCCCAGTCCTGGAAATAGAGTCCGTGACAGCTGTATGCTTCACATAATCGTAGCTAACGAGGCTACTTCTTAATTGACCATCGATTTTTAAATCAACTAGCAAAAAGGCCATAATCGTCCAGAAAACAATTAGGCCGAGTATTAATTTTGCTCCCTTAACACTAAAAGCAAGCCTGGTTTTCTTGTGATACAAAGACTGGAATAGGTTGTACAGTACTATTCCAACAGACAGCCCCAAAATACCCCAGACTACTGATATATGAGTAAATCGCAGGGCCCAATAATAAACGATTGGAAAAATAGATATAGACAGGATAATCGCTATCAACATCCGAGATGTGGTGCTACCTTCACGAAAGGACAAGACATTAGTCAAGAGACCGACTGCAAACCCAGGTGCAACGATGAGAATGGGATAATAAATAAGAGCTATAGATAGCCCAGACAGATCAGATAGGGTTGGATGCAATGAGACTACTAAATGGGTTACTATAAATGACTCTAGAAAGAGAGCTACATGGAGTCTCCAACTTCATGATATGAGCGCTGAAAATACAATAATGGTTTTGAAGGGGTTACCACATCTGCACGAAGAACCTTGCCTAATACTAATGAATGGTCCCCAGCAGTAACTATATCGAATAGTTCACAAATCATAAATGCAAGGCAATCATCCATAACCGGGACTCCTTCGCTGGAATATATATAATCTATATCTTTAAATTGCACACCACTGGAGAGATCAGGCTGCGCAAAATGCTCGCTCAAACGCGATTGATCATTCCTAAGAACATGAATTGCAAAACAGGAAACACCCTGTATGTCTTCAGAAGAAGACCCACTCCTCATTAAGTTGAATGAGATCAAAGGAGGATCCAGAGAAACGCTAGCAAAAGAACCAATTGTAACTCCACGGGGCCCTGACTCGTTTTCATAGGTCAATACCATCACTGGAGACGGGATGTGCCGCATTAAACTACGAAAGTCATCTCCACCAATAAAACCACTCATACCGCAAAGTTAATAGGAAAAACCAATGTGAGGGAAGGTACTTAATGCAAAGGCGCTTCTTGTATCATAGGAATGAATTCAAGTAAACACGTCCTTTACTTTGCTAAAGAATGATTTTCTCCCTCCCTCTGTTTCAGGTTTGGGGACAAAAGAGGGTGAGTTTCTATATTCTTCAAAGAATTGTTTTTCTTCCTCTGTTAGATCGCGTGGCGTCCATACATTTACTCGCACCATCTGATCTCCCCTGCCATTCCCATTGAGTTCTGGAAGCCCCTTTGTACGCATTCTTAGCAACTTACCGGACTGAATACCGGCCTCAATATCAAGACGTGCACGGCCTTTCAGTGTGGGCACTTCTACCTCTGTTCCTAAAGCAGCATCTGGGAAGGATATAAACAAGTCATAATAGATATCCAGCCCTTCTCGCTTGAAATACTTGTGCGGCAATTCTTCTATTTCAATGCGAAGGTCTCCTACCGTTCCTCCTCGTACTCCAGCATTGCCGGCTCCTCTTAACGTCAGGTAATTGCCATCTAGAACCCCAGCAGGTACTGTAATTGGAATGGTTTCCTCTCCCTTGACGCGTCCTTCACCTTTACACTCATTACAGGTATTGTTGATCGTCCTCCCTTCTCCCTGGCAATCAGAACAAGTCTGAACATTCACAAACTGACCAAACACAGACCGTGTTACCTGGCGGACTTCGCCCATACCCTGGCAGGTTGGGCAGGTTGAATACCCTTCTTTACCTGCTTCAGCTCCAGAACCGTTACAAGGCTTGCATGCTACAAATTTTCTTACCTTGATTTTTTTCTCGGAGCCTTCGCTAATCTCTTCTAAGCTAAGTGGAAGCTTGATACGCAAGTCACCACCTGGCCGGCCTCTTCTTCTGGCCCGACGGCCCCTGCCTGCTCCACCAAAAACTTCATCAAAGATAGATCCGCCACCTGCACCACCCCCAAAAATATCACTGAATGCGTTGAAGATATCATTGATATCCTGGAATCCAGCTCCACCAGCAGCGCCATTACCACGAACACCTGCGTGCCCAAACCGATCGTATCTGGATCGCTTTTCAGGAGAAGACAATACTTCATAAGCCTCTGCAGCTTCCTTGAACTTTGTCTCTGCCTCATTGTCCCCAGGATTTCTATCTGGGTGATATTTTAAGGCAAGTTTTCTATAAGCCTTCTTAATATCAGATTCAGACGCGGATTTGTTAACCCCCAGTATTTCGTAATAATCTCGCATAGTATATCTGGTTATTGCTGATGCCCTCAACTGGCAACGATCACCCTGCTATGGCGTAATATTTTGTCCCCCATGCGATACCCCGTCTGAATTTCTTCAAGTACAGTTCCCGGCTCAACATCTTCCGGGGCTGGCTGCTGCATGAGTGCTTCGTGCTCATTTTCGTTGAATGACTTTCCAACAGCTTCTATCGGTTCTACACCCAATCGATTCAGTTCGTTGCGAAATTTCTCATAGACCAACTCTACGCCTTCACGCAACTTCAAATACATTGGGTTCAGATTTTCATTTTGCTCCTCAGCCTGCTTGGTTGCATTTATAGAGCGGCTAAAATCATCAAATATATCCAGCATTGGCTGAATTACTTGCTCCTTCCCGGTTCTGACGTATAGGCTTTTCTCTTGCTCTGTACGTCTTTTGTAATTCTGAAATTCTGCAGCCTGGCGCAATAATCTATTCTTTGTATCATTCAGCTCGTTACGCACCGACTCCACCTCGCCTTGTTCAATGTTTGTATCAGTAGGCTCTTCAGCCAATGATTCCTCATCTATAGATTGTTCATCCACAGACTGTTCATCAGTGTCGTTTGACTCGCCGGCAGCTTTAGCTGCACCCTCGCCAGAGATTTCAACGGTGTCATCCATTTCTTTCATGCTCTGTTCTTCTCTTGCTGTTTATAGCATTAATCCGTTAAGTGAAGGGGGTTAAGCAATATAATTCTTATTAATCATATCGATGGATAGATGGATCCGTATGGGTCAATAATGCAGCCGCCCCCTCTACAAGGGAAACAACCCGCGCATAATTCATCCGTTTAGGCCCAATTATCCCTAGCGTTCCGACTATATTCCCAAATGTATAATTAGCCGTCACAATAGAGTACTTATCAACCATACTGGCGCTGTTCTCACTCCCTATCCGCACACTTGCTCGGCCAGACTGCTCGCTTTCTTCTTCTAGAAGATGCACAATGAAGTTCGCATCTTCTAACATACCCACCAATCTCTTAAGTTCTTCAGGCTCACTCAAAAACTCAGGTTGCACCATTATGTTTTGAGTTCCAGCTAAACTGACTCGCTCTTCAGCAGGTTCACTAAAAAAAGTATGGGAAGTTGACAACACCAATCTCACAATACCAGTGGGCTCGTCCGTCACATCCTTCATTCGCTGGGCAAAAGAATTACGTATCTCCTCAAGAGTGAGCCCGGCCAATCGCTCATTCAACAATCGCACTACTCGATCCAACTCATCCCGAGTTAGTTCAGAAGCCATTTCTAGCACAACCGTCTTTACCAAACGTCCTTTTAAACTTATCACAAACATGACGCGTGATGAAGATAGCGGCACCAACTCCAGGCGTTCCAATACCCCGGTTGATAGACGGGGGCTCAAGACCACACCTAGAAGATTCGAAAGTTGTCCAAGCAAGCGCGAACATTCACGCAACACCACTAAGGGTTCTTGGAATGCCAAGCCCAATTGGTCCTTCAGCAGCTGCTTGTCATTCTTGCTCAGCGGAAAAGGCTCCATCAATTCATCAACAAACTGCCGATACCCTAAATCAGTGGGGACCCTACCTGCTGACGTGTGGGGATGACCTAAATACCCTAACTGCTCCAGATCGTTCATGGTATTTCGGATCGAAGCAGAGCTCAAGCCCATAGAATACGTATCAACAAGAAACTTTGAGCCAATTGGCCCTGCAGTTTCTATGAAGCTACGCACAACCAACCCCAACACCATGCTCTCCCTCTCGGTCAGTGTGCGCCCTAAGTTTTCTTTATATGTTTTATGTCTTGATTGCACAATAGGTTGGTTCAGCAAAAGCCTTGCCTGATTAATATTACTCTATATAGTACGTCGTATCGTCAGTATCAATGAACCAAAAGATAAACGATCTTTTAAATTGAACAAAAATCGAACAGATCTAAGCAAATTCTGCCTGTCATTTTGAACGATAAAACGCGGTCATGCCAATATGACACATCAGAACAGTAACTGGTATCTAGAGCCACTGGCTACACATTTCTAGCGATTTTCGCTGCAAATCAGGTACTACAGCGTCATCACTCGGGTAGCCAATAGGAAATAAAATATAGGGTTTCTCATTCTTGGGGCGTTGAAGAATATTACCCAAAAACCGCATTGGGCTCGGTGTATGAGTAAGTGTGGCAAGCCCCATATTATGCAGCGCTGAAATAAACATCCCACACGCTATTCCACAGCTCTCCTGTACATAATAGTGTTTAATTTTATCTCCCGAAGCATCCAGGCCATAGCTCTGCGCAAAACAGACAACAATCCAGGGCACCGTCTCCAGAAACGGTTTCTCCCACGTTGTACCAAACGGCGCTAATGCATCAAGCCATTCCTGAGACATCCGGCCTTCATAGCTCTCTTTCTCCTCTTTTTCAGCAGCAATTCGAATCTCTCTCTTCATGTCTGGCGAACTGATCGCAACAAAGGTCCATGGTTGCATGTGGGCACCGCTTGGGGCTGTATTCGCGGTGAGTATCGCTTTTTCAATCAACTCCCTGGGAACAGGATCATCAGAAAAATAACGGATGGAACGCCGCTTATTCATCAGCTCGTAGAATGCTTCTGCTCTGCGCTCCATCTCTTCCGCACTATAACGATCATACACTAAGGGTACATGATTAGTCACTGCCATATCTTCTATTCCAATTCAAACGTAACTCGAACACTCGCCTTTACTTCCATTTCTCCGGCGGCATAGGCATCTGGCTCAGGAGCTGCAGCCTTTGACATCATTACCTGGGGAGCGGCTTCTCGCATGATAACAGGTTGAGGAAAACTCATACCCTCTTCTTGAATCTGAACCACCTGCCCCAATCGCACTCCTAGTGTGGACCCCATTAATTCTGCCTTAATCCTTGCTCTCTGAACGGCCAGAACAAGCGCTTCATCTTTCGCAGCATCCTTGTTCTTTAATCCGTACGTAATCCCATTTAAACGATTCGCTCCTTTTTGCACAATTTCAGCTACCAATGTGGGGAGTTGATCTAAATCTTCAACAACCACGACCAATTCCCGGGTCGCCTCATATCCTTTTTCCACTTGCCGGCGAGTTTCTTGGTCGTACTCCCGAACCGGCTGGAGTCGCAATGTCTGAAGACTTAATTTTGAGTCTTCAATACCTAGCTCTCGAATCGTATTCATCGCTTCCCTGGAAGTCTCTGCATTAATGCGCCGGGCTTCTTCCGGATCTCCGTTTCTCACGACTACACCAAAGCGAACCGAAGCCATATCGGGCATAACTTTTACGGTCCCCTCCCCACTCACACTCACTAGTCTTTTTAATTCGTCATTCTGTTGCGCCATTAAATCATTTGGATAATGGAAGAGCAATGCTCCTAAAAAAAACAATAGATAAATATAAAGTACGTTCGTTTTCATTTCTTTATTAAGTACGGCTTACAAGTATTTATGAAGGTTGGCACCATCCACTCTCCGCTAATCATTTATTAAACGCATCAACGGAATTGTATCGTATTCATTTCTAGAAACGAACCCACCTTTTTTATGGATGGAGCCTCCCCAATAAGCGAGGAAAGGGGATGGTTTCTCTTACATGGGACAATCCACAAATCCAGGTTACCATTCGTTCGAGCCCCAACCCAAAGCCACTATGGGGAACAGAACCAAATCTCCTCAAATCCAGATACCATTTAAACACTTCAATAGGCAGGTTGTGAGCGGCTATTTGATCCTCTAAAAACGTTATATCTGTAGCTCGCTCTCCACCCCCTACAATTTCACCGTATCCCTCAGGCGCCAATACATCCATTCCAAGCGCTAGCCTATCATCCTCTGGGTCCCGCTTCATATAAAAGGCTTTTATCTTTGCCGGGTATCGATGCACAATAATAGGCCGATCGTAATGCCGGGTCAACAAAGTTTCATCACTACCACCAAAATCACTACCCCACTCAAAATTTCGTGCAGATTCTTGCCATTCTGGTAGATTTCTCAGGCTTTCCTTGATCTCTTCTTGCCGCTGATTTATCTCAATCTCACGGGCGTCTATTTTTTTCTTCTCCCATTTCTTAGCCTGACCGTATCGCTTCTTGTTGTCTGCCAACTCTGCCTCTAAGACAGGAACTTCGGCTTTCAGTGCAGCAATCTCTTCCGATATCATATCCCACGTCTTGTCACTTTTCAACAAATCAACAGCTTCGCTGTAATGGACTCGGGGAAATGGTTTTTCTACCCGTTTAAGTGCTTCAATATCTCTCTCTAATACGTCCAGTTCCACACTACAATCTGCCAGCACATCCTTCACCAGATACACCAAAAAGTCTTCCACCAGGTCCATATTCATTGCCAGGTCATAAAACGCCATTTCCGGCTCAATCATCCAAAACTCTGTTAGATGACGGCGTGTCTTAGACTTTTCTGCCCGAAACGTAGGTCCAAACGTATAGATCTTACCAAACGCCATGGCCATCGCCTCCCCATATAACTGTCCGCTCTGCGTTAAATAGGCCGGGTCTCCAAAATAATCGATCTCAAACAGCGTAGACGTTCCTTCTACCGCATTTCCAGTAAGGATGGGGGCATCTGCTTGAATAAAACCGCTCTCCTGGAAGAAGTTGTGTATAGACATTATTATGCGATTACGTATACGCATGATGGCCCACTGCCTTCGGCTCCTTAACCATAGGTGCCGATGGTTCATCAAGAACTCAACACCGTGAGACTTCGGAGAAATGGCATATTCCTCGGCAATACTCACAAGCTCTAACGAAGTGACTTGAAGTTCATACCCTCCTACTTGCCGCTCGTCTTTATTGACTACTCCTTGAACGATAATTGCGCTTTCTTGCGTAGCGCTAGACGCAACTTCCCAACTGGCTTCATTGACTTCTCCATTATTCACTACACATTGAACCAGTCCAGTGCCATCACGAAGCACGATGAAAAACAGTCCCTTAGATCCTCTTTTATTATAGACCCAGCCCTTTAATTCAACTGTTTTTGATTCAAATTTATTTAATTGCTCAATAGTAGTGTATTCCATCTTCACAAGATTTGAAAGTTGATTTTCTGAATGCTAGAGTAAACCACTTAGAAAAGGTGGTTCCATTGACTCTATTTTTTGAAAGCAGCAATATACTCAATTAATTAATTGAGCCACATATACGCGTTTAATCTAAAAAATGATCGGCCCGAACACTTCATTTAATTATAAAAACATAATTGATCCAGTCAGCTACCCATGCCATTTAACCAGTATAGAGCAACAGGTACCAGGGGCCACCCAATAATCAAATCATTGACATAACCATACAGAAAGTGGGAATCTGTAGCCTCGTTTCGATATGCCTGATTCGCCATCATTATCATGAAGACTGCTCCTGCTAAATCAATATATAGGAGAGCCGGCCAGTCTAATAGGAAGCCTTGGCTCCCTCCTAGAATCAACGCGAGTGTCGACAAACAAAAAATGATCTGCATCAACGAGCGCTTTGATAACAACACAGCCAGTGTGTCTAAATTAGAGTTGGCATCTCCCATTTTATCGGGCAAATCCGCTAACAACACATTCGAACTAATCAATAAGCTTCGATAGAGGAGAAAGCCCCAAACCATGCCATCCACGCGCTCACCACTCTCAATCAAAGGCAGCATTACACCGCCAACAGACCAACAAATGGTTATAAAAAGCGGTTTGGCTAACCAATGTCCTTTTAACCTGACCAATTGAGAACCATAGGGCATTAAATAAATCATCCCTGCGCCCCCCAAAAGCACCCCCATCCAAAGTGTTGCTGGCCTTAAAAAAAACAATGCAACAAACCCTATGATGGCACAGAAACCTATAGAAGCCTGTTGATAAGCGGCATGATCACGGTACCACTTAACGCGTTCCGGCTGATTGATCTGGTCCTCAGGGCTTGTAAACCATACTCGATCTAGTTGATAAACGATGAACGCTCCCGAGCTTGCAACTATAGCCAGGGCCCAAGAGGGTTCAAGATTAAAGACAACCCACGTGCTGCTGACAAGTGCAAATGCAATGAGTGGAATATGAGAATTACTATAGAGAAGAAAACTTCGCAGGCGGTTCTGAAGAATACCAACTGAGTTCATCTTTTGTGCTTTGAAATATCCAGCTTATAACAACTCAGCAATGAAAACGACCCATATCGCTCCGGGCACAAGGATTAGTTGAGCAAGCAGAGTACCAGCCAGGCGACTCCCAACCAACCAGATCACTGAACGCCTCAAAAAACCATCTTCCCGCTCCCCGTTAACAACTTCATCGGTAATCATCGACATATGCGGGTCTATAAATACAAACAGCAAAATGGTTGCGACTCCATTTACGACAGCTGACAACTGCCCAGCCGTTGCTCTTAATTCTGGATTTAAATAGCCGGCATATATAGATGCCAGGACGCCGACTGTAAAGATGGCTACTGCGATGGTGTTAAATACGATCACATTGAATGATATTCGTTTCCCCTTAATCGCAGTACTCACATTCGTAAGCATTGGAATGCGCAAAGAGCTTCTAGCATGCGATAGCCCCTTGAATGTAAAAACGCGCACCAACAACTTCGGGACCGACTGATAGACACTGAATGCATTCACTAAACGGGTAAACATCCTTTGAAAGGTAGGAATAAAAAACGCTCCAAAAAGGGTAGCCAGTGATGCAGCTACTATTATCAATCGAAAGTCGTTCAATCCACCTTCCATTGAACCCTCAAGAATGCTCAGCTCTACCCTCTTAGCAAGCAATGGGGCCTGAATTGCGTTTGAGGTCCTGGAGATGAGCATCAAGATGTTAAATAGAGCCATCGATACTGCGACTCTCCCCGTCCGCACACCAGCTATCCGAACAGCATATGCCAGGGTAGCAATGAGATGAATAACAAAGGTAAGCAGGGCTATTATGAGCAGTTCTACATCCATAAACCCGGGTGGATTCCCATAAATAGTGGGCTAATATATAATAATTCCGTCCAATCTTGAACAATTGCGATACCTTACAACCTGCTCCCAACTGTTTAGTTTGCACAAAACCAAAGCAGGCCATCCGGGAGTTCCGAACGGCCTGCTGCCTTAGTTAGGAAATTCGTTGTGCTATGTCACTTGAGGAGTGTCATCTTTCGAGATTCAACGTATGTATTCTGGCCACTCTCAGCAATAAGCCTGTACATATAGATGCCTGAAGAAAGCCCTGAGGCGTCTACTTGTGCTATGTGGTCATTGCCTGAAAGATATTGCCGCCCTGGTATAGACAGCACATTTCTTCCGGAAATATCATAGATCTCTACACGAACAGATGCAGGCTCTGCTAAATCAAATTGGATGGTTGTAGTAGGATTAAAAGGATTTGGGTAATTCCCGTGCACTTTAAATGCACGTGGAAGCTCATCAATATCCTCGTTGCTCACTGTAATAGTAATAGGCAACGGCAATCCTTGTCCGTCTGGAGCATAAACCGTCATTCCTAGATCCGGCTGACCAATAAGGGGGTTCACAAACCCTTGTACCATGAATAACAATGAAGCCCCTCCCGTACGGGTTAAGTCGGCTCTATAGATCCCAATCCGAGGCCCGTTATTTTGGGTAACTTCAATATTGTATACGCCTGGCTCAAACTCATTGGTCAGAAAAGACTCACCAAAACCCAGCCCTTTCGCCAATGTAGCTATTCTGTTGTATTGCCCTGAATCGTCAACGATGTACGCATTGATTGGCGGCGCATCTGGCGACCCCTGAAACATGACAAGGCCGACTGAATTGGCGCTAGCAGCCTCCTGCTGAGACTCTTGTATTACCAATCCAATAGCCTGCTTGCCAGAACCTGACACCAACCCATTAATGACCGCTACATAGTCCTTACCGTTTTCTAGTACAACCACAAGGGATGCAATGGGTGATGAGTTGTTCGCTGCATTTGCTTCAACAATTTCTATCTTGGCTTGATTAGATTCCACATTCAGAAACTCTGTGGCATCGGCGTAGGTCAGATCATCCTTTCGCTTCTCATCATTGATATATACATCGAAAGCCGAAGCATCCGATGAATTGTGTACCACCTGAACGAATGTAGCCTGCCCATTAACGGTTACTCGGCCGTTCGTAGTCTGAGCAACAGGATCTCCATTGTTAAACTGGAAAGCAGTAATACTTAATGAAGTGGTCCCAGGAGCAAGCAAGTCAGCCACAAGGTTCATCAATGTACCTTCTCCAGATAGGGGCGTCGTTCCAGAATAGGAAACAATAACCTGCCCCGGGGTGCTTGTGTCGATTGACACAGGTGCACCATCTGTGATTGTCCCTGTCAAATCCAAACCGGTAATTTCCAGTACAGACCGATTGTAGGTAACCGTGTATACAAAGGAGGTAATGCTTTCTCCAGTGAGGCTCTCGGTTGTCATTGGTATTAAAATCTGTGTATCCCGATCACCGGTAATCCCTGAGGGCAAGGAAACATCAATGGATGAACCAGGATCAACAACACTTACATTCCCTGAGGCAAGAGCTACCTCAGGAGTGCCTTCATTAAATATAAAGGAGTCAAAACTGAAAGGACTCACACCAGCAGTCAACAACGTAACTTCAAAATTCAGAAGAACACCAGCTCCGCTCAAATCCGTTACTGCAGCCCATGATAAAACAGCTTTTCCTGGAGTTGCCAGGTTAAGGATAGGCGCTGTTCCGTTTGTCAGCGTTCCTGTTTGAGAAACACCATCGATACGAATGATCGCAGGGTCAAAGTCAATCGTGGCTTCAAAGGCCGATGCCTCTTTACCCGTAACATCACTTACGTTGATTGGAATCAACAACTGCTCACCAGCTTCTCCAGAAAGGCTGGGCAGTGAAACAGAAACGATATCTGAGCCAACATCACTTATCGTAATGCTGCCACCAGATACGGTTGCAGAAGGGGATCCTGTATTAAAAACAACGTTTGTGAGATTAATGCTTGTATTTCCCGCACTCAGAGGAGTTGTAATTAACTCAATCAATGTACCCGCACCCGACAAATTACTCCCTGATGACCAGGTAACAACAAATTGTCCAGATACAGCCGAGTTGGTTGTGGGATTGGTGCCGGCAGAGAGTGTATTGTTGATATTCACACCATCAACCCGTAAGGCGGCTGCATCATAGGTGAAAGTGAATTCATAACTCTGAACACCTTTTCCTGTCAAATTATCTACTGAGACGGGGATAGTAAGGGATTCATCTACAGTACCAATTGATGAATTCGGCACTGATATGTTTACAGGTGAAGGCCCTTGTCCATTAGTGACCGTCACAGATCCGTTTGTACTCGTTGATGCTGGCGTGCCCTCATTAAACATAAAGGAGCTGATCGTTAGATCAGTCGTCCCTTCGCTCAGATAGGTCACTTCCAGGTTAACAAGAATACCTCCTCCCTCATAGTCAAAATCGGAGGCCCCAGATACACTGATCTGTCCAGACACTGTAGTGTTACTAAGAAGCAACTTCCCTTCAGATAACGTACCAGCACCAGCTGCGTTCGTTATTTCAATCACGGAGGGATCATAGGTAACAACAAATTGGAAAGCAGTCACCCCCTGGCCGGTTAGATCATCGACTGAAAGAGGAATGGTGCCACTGTTATTTACAACACCTTGAGAACTTGGCAAGCTGACAGATATTTGTGCAAAACTTTGCCCAGACAAACCAAGAAATACGATACAAATGAGGGGGATTACCCGCTGTAGAAGTCTCCACATAGCCAAGTAAATTTTTTTTGTTTTAGTTCCGTACCGCCGTTTTGGAATATTCCCCACCTAGTCCGTGGCAAACTCGTTGAGTTCACTCGCGATTCTTGTAACAAAACAGGTAAAGACGATTTAACGATAAGGCTGACGGATATTAGAGCGAATTGGGTGTTTACTTAATCAATGTCATTGTTGAGGTCTCAGTGTATGTTTGCTGATTTCCTCGGGCAATAACTTGATAGACATAAATCCCTGAAGCGATAGAGGATGCGTCTAGTTGAAGTTGATGTGCTCTTCCAGCCTGAAAAGCTTGAGAAGGTACAGTCATCACAACTCGTCCCAACATATCAACTATATTGACGGTTACATCTGCCGGCTCGGGCAAGTCAAATTGGATTGAAGTTGTTGGGTTAAAAGGATTAGGATAATTTCCTTTTAGGCTAAACTCCGCAGGCAATACGCCTTCATCCTCGTTACTGATTGGAGAAGTATTTGATATGCGGCCGTTTTTAGGAGCTGCTAAGGGATTGCCTTCATTAAAGGTAAATGAATCAAAAACCAGGTCTGTAGTACCATCATTGATAAACTGACCGGTAATTCGAAACAAGGTCCCTTCGCCTTGTAAAGGTTCATAGTGTGCCCCTGTTACCAATGCGGCACCAGGTGTTGATGTGTTTAGGACAAACGCAAAATCTTCTGCAATATCACCAGCTGCTTCAACGCCTGTGATTTCGAATATCCCAGCGTCATAAGACAGGGTAAACAAAAAGGCATAAATGGAGTCTTGCGATACGTCTTGAATAGACACAGGTAGAGAAACCTCTCGTTCTGAATAGAAATTTGTAGGGAGGCTAACTTGTATCTGCGCGAAAGAACTGTTGCTAATAAGCCATACCATTCCCAGTACCAAGGTTACGACCTTTGGTAAGAATCTACGCATGATTTTTTCAATTGTGGTTTTGTGACAGAAGCAAGCATTAGAGAATCGATCACTCGTTTATGCTGAGAAATCGAATCCACGTATAGCTTCTCGAATAGCTTCAATAAGTTGATGCAGAGGGGCAAAGCACCAGTGAACTGAACTTGATTTACATTTAACCAAATACTATGCCAACTGGATACTTTGTAGTGCACAATAAGTTAGTGACGTGCTATTACAGGGAGAATCGCCCCTCTCTTCTCGTAGAAACTACAGTCCGCGATACAGGCCCTAATTGATGGTCTTCTGGTGTAATCAGGCCTTTTATGTGGTTTATTTAACTATTTAGATCGGTCGAATTGAGTTGTGCGCTTTGGGTTAAAAAGGCGCTCATTAGAATTGTATCTTCGTTCCTCAATTGTGAAATGTGTGTCGAAAATGTCAATAATGTTGTAATAATTCTTCCGCCTGTTGGATCGCCGTCCCCTACTGCTGGTTGCCGTTCCAGCACTGGCTATAACAAAAGGAGCATCGTTTTGACTATCTAGAGACTCAACATGGGATATATGAACGTGCCCACACAAAATGAGATTTATGCCATGTTGTATTATCTCTTTTAGATGACGATCAGCATCTTGAACGATATCATGGGGCATTAATGCTTTAATTTGCTTCAAATGGTGGTGAAGCATGAGAATTTTAAAAACACCGTTTCCCTTAGAAGAAAAATAGGTTTTAATTGCCTCAGATATCTCAGGCTCTAGCCTTCCTCCTTTTATCGTTTTTCCATGAGCTGAATTGACACCAAGAATAGCCACTCCGTCCATTTCAAAAGAGCGTATCATGTCGCTCCCCAGATACTTCTTAAACATGGACAACGGCTTAGAAAGCCTCGATATGGGTCTCCACCATGGGAATACGTCATGATTCCCAGGAACAACAAGAAGTGGGGAAGTGAACTCGTTGAGCATTTCCATACACGCCTGAAATTGACGTGGAATAGCTCGTTGGGTAAGATCTCCACTGATCGCAATAAGATCAACCCCGGCATTGTTGACATCTTCGATGATGTCTTCAACAATACCGGGGTGAGCTATACGACCAAAATGAATATCTGAAAGGTGGGCGATTCTCAATGCTCTTATCAAAGCAGAAGGTTCATCGGGTCCTCGAGATATCCTTTGACAGTGTTAAGGAATTGTGCTCCAGTAGCACCATCAACGACTCGATGGTCACAAGATAAAGAAAGCTTCATCCTCTTACCAACCACAATTTCTCCATCTTTCACAACGGGGGTCTCCCGAATAGCACCGATCGCAAGAATACAGGCATTAGGAGGGTTGATAATCGCAGTGAATTCTTCAATGCCGAACATGCCCAGGTTGCTCGTAGTAAACGTGGACCCTTCCATATCAGCAGGCTGAATGGATTTATCCCTCGCACTAGCCGCATAGGCTTTGGTCTCAGCAGATATCTGCCCCAATCCTTTCTGGTCGGCATTTCGAATCACCGGCGTCACCAGGCCTTCATCAACGGCCACAGCGATGGCCACATTTACGACGTTATGAAGCCGAATCTCTCCCTCTTCTGCTAGATAGGAGGCGTTTACATAGGGATGCTGGCGTAGAGCCAGTGCGCAGGACTTTGTGATAAAATCGTTGAACGATACTTTACCGAGATCCTGTGACTGTGCTAACTCGTTCAATTGTTTTCTGAACGTAATCACGTTTTCCATTTCTACGTCTACAGTAAGGTAGAAATGAGGTGCCGTGAACTTGCTCTGTGATAGACGCTTAGAAATCGTCTTACGCATTTGGGAAATGCGAATCGACTCATAGCTGCCACCCTCTGCAAGAGCAGGTGATGCCACAGAAGGAGTCTGAACTACAACCTCTGGTGCTTTTGCCATCACTTCTTCCACATCACGCCGTACTATACGTCCCTCTGGACCACTTCCACGTACCGTCTGCAAATCGATTGAGTGCTCACGCGCAATTCGTTTAGCTAACGGCGAGGCTTTCAACCTACCAACAGCTACAGGTTCACTTTGCACAGACGCTGAAGCACCATCTCCAGAGGCAATAGGAGCCGGAGCTTCAGCAAGTACAGGGCTGGGAGCAGGCTCTGCTGGAGCACTGGCTCCAGAGGCTATAGATACAGCCTTGCCATCCCCTCCAACGTACTTGGCCATAATTGCCGACACATCTTCACCTGCTTTACCGAGTATGGCTATCAAACCACCAATGGGTACTGCATCTCCTTCACCTATAACTCTTTTTAGAAGCACACCATCATCATATACTTCCAGGTCCATCGTCGCCTTATCAGTCTCTACCTGTGCTATAACATCTCCTGCTGATACGGATTCACCCTCTTCAGCCATCCAGGCTACTAAAACACCCTCCTCCATCGTATCACTCATTTTGGGCATTTCAACGGGAATTGCCATCCTTTCCTCTTTTCAGTTTCAAATTAATAATTTCTAACTATTCTGTTTGTATCAAGCGAAACTCCTAGATGCAAGGCCAAGATAGCCCTTCATCAATTTGCATAAAGCACCTGCCGGCATGCTTTGTAGGTATCTTCTGCACTAGGCATGTAAAACTCAATCAAGTTTTTGGCATAAGGAGCCGGGGTATCCTTGGCATTTACTCTCAATACGGGTGCATCTAGATAGTCAAAGGCTTCCCGCTGAATCAAGAATCCGATCTCAGAAGCAACACTTGCATACGGATTGCTTTCATCGACAATAACGCACCGATTTGTCTTTTTGACCGAGGCGATGATCGTTTCCAGATCCAATGGACGGATCGTCCGAGGATCAATAACCTCCGGATCGAAGCCTTCGGAAACAAGCATCTCTGCAGCCTTCATTGCAACCCAATAACTCTTGTTATGACCAATGATAGTCACATCCTTGCCTTCTCGAGCAACGCGAGCTTTTCCGATAGGAATCAAATAATCAGGATCATCTGAAACCTCTCCTTTCATCCCGTACATCTTCTCGCTTTCCATAAACAAGACAGGGTCGTCGTCACGAATAGCTGACTTCAGAAGCCCTTTTGCGTCATCAGGATTTGAGATGGAGACGATCTTGAGCCCAGGAATAGTAGAAAATATAGACTCAAACGATGTGTTGTGTGTTGCTGCTAACTGTCCCGCTGCGCCGTTCGGCCCTCGGAGCACAATCGGAAACTTGAACTGACCACCGGACATGTAGCGAATTTTAGCGACATTATTTATGATCTGATCCATGGCAACCATGGAGAAGTTAAATGTCATAAACTCGATAATAGGACGCAGTCCATTCATAGCTGCTCCGATACCCAATCCTACAAATCCGTTTTCTGCAATAGGGGTATCGATCACTCTTTTGGGACCAAACATATCGAGCATTCCTTCACTCACTTTATACGCCCCATTGTACTCAGCCACTTCTTCTCCCATGAGGAAGATGTTCTCATCACGCTGCATCTCTTCAACCATCGCAGCACGAATCGCCTCTCTTAACTGTAATTCTGCCATTGTATATATGTAGTATTATTCAAAATCAAACGCCCAGCAATGAGCCGGCTTAATTAGTAACGACCTGGTCCTCTGTTGAAGGCTCCTAGGTAAGGAAAGGATAATCTTTCTGGGTATAGATATCTTCGTATATCGTGTCCAGATCTGGAAACGGGCTGTTTTCTGCAAACTCGACAGATTCCATCACTTCAGCCTTCACGTTGTCGTCAATGGTATCCAATGCACCGATGTCTGCCAACTTGTTTTCCAAGATATACGATTTCAAACGAAGAATGGGATCTTCGTCTTTCTTCGCATCCATTTCCTCTTTCGTTCGATAATTGCCCGGATCACTCATTGAGTGTCCTCTATATCGGTATGTGCGAATTTCAATAAGAGAAGGCTTGTTCTCTCTCGCCATAGCGATATGGTCCTGCATTGCTTTATTCACACTGAAAACGTCCATACCGTTTACCAATGAGCTTGTCATGTCATAGCTCAGTGCTTGCTTGTAAAGATCAGGCTCAGCAGCGGCGCGCTCTACAGCAGTCCCCATTGCATATTGATTGTTCTCTACAACAAAAATTGCAGGGAGGTCATACAATGATGCCAGGTTTGCAGCTTCGTGGAACGCCCCTTGGTGAATGGCTCCATCACCAAAGAAAGAGATAGATACGGTGTCTTCACCTTTATACTTGTTCGCAAAAGCAATCCCCGTTCCTACAGGAATATGAGCGCCAACGATACCGTGGCCTCCCATCATTTTCAATTTCGCGTCGAAGTAATGCATAGAGCCGCCTTTACCTCTTGAACACCCGCCTATTTTACCGAATAACTCGGCCATACAGGCATTCGTGTCCATTCCTAACGCTAATCCGATACCGTGGTCCCTGTACGCAGTTATTACAGAATCTTCTCCAATCCTCATCGCTTCCGCGGTACCTGTTGAAATGGCTTCTTGGCCAATATAGAGATGCAAGAAACCGGCTATCTTCTGCTTTCCGTACATTTGCGCAGCTCGTTCCTCGAATCGCCGCTGGAGTAGCATATTCTCATACATAGCGAGAACACGCTCCTCGCTTATTCCTAATTCAGTATGCGTATAGGCTCCAGCTTGATATGTGTTGAAGGAAACTTTCAGATCCTCTGCCACACCGAATTCAGACTGCTCATGTACACCGTTTTTTTTAGCCGCAGTACTCGCTCTTTTTGTTGTTCGTTTCGTTGTCTTTTTTTTCGTTTCGCTTGCCATAAGATGTAAGTTCTTAGATATTCGTTTCGTTGCCACAAATCAATCTTCCTCTACCCATACTTATATCGTCCCAATAATGCACTAGTTGATGCCTACAACGGGTCAAAATTTTGTCCAGCTTTTTAATTTATAAAAAAACCTTCTTATTTTCGCCAGTTCAAACAGTATAATCTTGAGTATACTGTGAACTCTTTCATGCAAGAGTCCGTAATCGGGTCCTCACTTAACAAGAAGTTAATATTAATCATAAAACTCCTTTACCTTCCATTCATTACCCTTTGAAACAATCATTGTAACAATCACCCTCAACTGCGCACTAAAATAGCGAAACCTTGAAAAGCTTAAACAACAATGAAGGTGACATAGATCTGGACACTCTTTTAGCTGGAGACAAGGCTGCTTTCGAAAAGGTAATCGTAAAAGAAAGCCCGCGCTTGTTCAGGATGATCATGAGGATCGTCCAGGATGAAGATGAAGCTAGAAGCGTAATGCAGGAGACGTTTTTACAAGCCTATAAGAGGTTGAGCACCTTCCGGCGCGAATCCAAGTTCTCAACGTGGCTTTACGCGATTGGTCTTAACCTGGCACGTGCGTCTCTGCGCAAACTTAAACGCTTCGATACACTCGACGAAGAAGCTATCGATCGGATGCAACCGGCTTTTTCTAACGGGATGTACGCCGATTCTTATGAAACCTGGAACCCTCAAAAGATCGCAGAACGGGAAGAGCGAAAAGAGTTGGTCCATAAGGCCATTAATAAGCTCCCAGATGACTATCGCGCCATCGTAACCTTACGTGATATTGAAGAGCTATCTACGACTGAGGTAGCTGAAGTCCTAGATATCAGTGAAGGTGCTGTTCGGGTACGATTGCATAGAGCACGTCAAGCCCTAAGAAAACAGCTCGATCAATATTTCAGTTAGCTCCTAATTACTACAGGTACTACATGAACTTGATACAAAAAATAGTACGCATGTTTAATCCCATGCTTTCCTGTGAACAGATAAATCAGTTTATCATCGATTACCTCGAGGATAAACTCCCTGCTCAAACAAAGAAAAAATTTGAGATGCACATCAATAAGTGCCCGAACTGTAGCGCTTATTTTGATCAGTATAATGACACTGTCATGATGGTTAACGAAGATGGCATGCTCGAAATACCGGAAGATCTTGCTGAATTTACGCGTACGTTCCTCCGTGAACACCTCCCTCAACAACAATAAACTGCACGAATCTGCCTCTGAAACTACGATACTATCACTTTTTCATATGCATACTATTTTGGTCTGTCGCGATATTATGCGTATATTAGGCACGCTAACTACTTGACGTAGCTCGCACACAAGGTAATCCCACCGCAGCGCTTCCATTCGTTACCAGTGTTTAACCGAGCCCCGAACGAAGTTGAAGGACATGACAGACCGAGCCGTGGTACTTATACCCACGTACAACGAAGCTGCAAATATTTTAATCGTTTTAGAATCTGTACTCTCCCTCAAGGAAGAGATCTCTATTATTGTCATTGACGACAATTCTTCTGACGGTACTGCAGACCTCGTTAAAAGCATTCAAGAGCGGCTCCCCGAGCGAATCACACTTATTGAACGCGAAGGGAAATTAGGCCTCGGCACCGCTTATCTCACGGGCTTCAAACGCGCCCTCGAACTCGGATTCGACTATATCTGCGAAATGGACGCAGACCTCTCCCATAACCCGGATGACCTTCCCCTACTTATTGCCCCGATCCGCAACGGGGAAGCTGATGTTGCTGTTGGTTCTAGATACATTAACGGAGTGCGTGTCATGAATTGGCCTCTAAGCAGGCTTATACTTTCGTATGGAGCAGGCATCTATACCCGTGCCATCACGCAACTGCCCGTCCACGACGTAACAGCCGGCTTCAAGTGTTACCATAGAACGGTATTGGAAACGCTGGACCTCTCAAGAGTCAAATCCAACGGATACTCCTTCCAGATCGAAATGAAATACAAGGCGTGGAGAAAGGGATTTCGCCTGACAGAGGTGCCTATCATCTTTACAGAACGAACGGAAGGTCAATCTAAGATGAGTAAAAAAATCGTCATGGAAGCCATGACCAAGGTCTGGGAACTGCGACTAAGAGACACTTTTCGCAAACTCTAGAGCCCAGGACGGCTCACTTTCGCTAATTTAATACGAAAAAGCGAGAAATTAGGAACGTTTCCTAACAGCAAACCATATCCTTTGGCCTGTTTATCAGCCTACTCTGATCTTATTCATTTACATTCTTAGATATAGTTTGCAATGCCTACCTATTCTCATTTGACTCCTCCCGCTGAGGGCGAGGCCATCACATTAAAAGATGGCCAATTGGTTGTACCCAATAACCCCATTATTCCCTTTATCGAAGGGGACGGAATTGGCCCGGACATCTGGCGTGCCGCTCAGCATGTATTTGACTCAGCTGTAGAGAAAGCATATGGTTCCAGCCGGAAAATAGTATGGTTTGAAGTATTCGCCGGCGAGAAAGCCCATGACTCGGTAAATGAATGGCTACCTAACGATACTCTTGAAGCTATCAAAAACTACCTTGTGTCCATCAAAGGGCCCCTCACAACACCCGTTGGCGGGGGTATTCGATCCCTTAATGTGGCGCTTCGGCAGAAGTTAGACCTTTACGCATGCGTTCGCCCTGTGCGATGGTTTGATGGTGTACCTTCCCCTGTCAAGCACCCTGAGAAGGTTAACATGATCATCTTCCGGGAAAACTCGGAAGACATTTATGCCGGAATTGAATACCAGAGCGGCTCGGACCTGAACAAAAAGCTTGTCCAGTTTCTACAAAATGAGCTGGGCGCTTCCACCATTCGCTTCCCTGAAACCAGCGGACTTGGAATAAAGCCGATCTCTTCTGAAGGCACAAAACGTCTTGTTCGCGCTGCGATCAACTATGCCCTAGAAGAGAACCTGCCTAGCGTAACTCTCGTTCACAAAGGCAACATCATGAAATTCACGGAAGGAGCATTTCGTGATTGGGGCTACGAGCTCGCCAAAGAGGAATTTGGCGCTGTAGAATTGGATGGAGGCCCCTGGTGTAAACTGCCTAATGGACTCATCATCAAAGACGTTATTGCGGATGCATTCCTGCAACAAATTCTTACCCGGCCAGCAGAATACAGCGTTATCGCTACGATGAACCTGAATGGAGACTACATCTCAGATGCGTTGGCAGCGCAGGTTGGTGGTATCGGGATTGCTCCTGGCGCAAACATCAACTACGATACGGGAATGTCCATTTTTGAGGCTACACACGGTACAGCTCCAAAATATGCAGGACAAGACAAGGTAAATCCTGGCTCTGTGATCTTATCTGGAGAAATGATGCTTCGTCACATGGGATGGAAGGAAGCGGCAGACATCATTGTCTCTTCTCTGGAGAAAACCATTACTCAGAAGACGGTCACTTACGACTTCGAACGCCTGATGGAAGGCGCTAAACTCCTTAAAACAAGCGAGTTTGCGCAAGCCATGGTTAACAACATGGGTTGAATATGACGGAAGGTAGCGTGTCAGGAAAAACACCTGGCACGCTGCCAAAAGCTTCACGTATACCTATCCTTCTACTCCGCTGTGGCTGCCTAAAACCAATTCCTCTTGCACATCCGAACTAACTTTAGGGACAACGTTCACCTGCCGGCCAAACAGTTGATGATAACTCTTCACCAGGTGCGGTACTGAATATTCCCAGGCAATTTCAGTTTTTGCTCTATAGAGCCCTTTCTGCCCTAACTCAGTCCGTTTGGCAGGATGATCCATTAAGTCAAGGACGGCTTCTGAAAACTTCAAGGGATCATTATCAGCAACATAGATAGCCGAATCCCCTGCTGTATACCGATGCTCCGGTAAGTCAAATGCAACAATAGGCTTCCCATACACCATGTATTCGGTCATTTTAATCATGGTGCACTTATCATTGAAGGGGTTCGAGGGATCTGGATCAACACCAATATCAATGGATGCCAGGTATCGGCCCAACTCCTCTCTCTCTAACCACCCGGTAAACAAAAAGAGGTCATCCAGGTCCTTTTCTTTTACCAAACCTTTGATCCTTGACAAATCATCTCCATCGCCCATCACAATACACAATACATCCGTACGACGATGGGTTCGCTTCATGTGATCCATGGCTTCAACCAGGTACTCCAGGCCATCCTGAATACTGATTGCTCCTACATAACCCAACAATGTTTTGCCGGACTCCGCCAGGTGTGCGTACGGCTTGTGATTGCCCAACAACGTCAACGGCGGACCATTGCGCACAACTACGGTCTTCTCGTATGGTACTCCCCCCCTTTCCATGGCAATTTTCCTATACGACTCATTTGTAGCGATAGCAAGGTCTGACGTCCAAAACGTCATGCGCTCTAAGAATAGCAACGTCTTGTACAAGATCGGATTGCCATTACCCCCTGATCTTGCTTGATACAACTCTGGAGATAAATCGTGATGATCAAACACAAATTTTTTCCCAAAGAGTTTATAAAACAAACCAACTGCAAAAAGGGTGTCAGGTGGACTATGAGCATGGATTGCGTCAAAGCCCTCTTTCATCGCTACTTTGAAAGACACAAAAAAGGCAGCGGCTGTCGAGTAGAAAAACTCCCACGCAAACCCTAGGACACTGTCGTGCTCTCTTGGAGGAGGATATCGATATACACTCACTCCATCTACAATTTCATAGGAAGGCTCGACACCTTCACGAGGAGCGATTACTGCTACCTGGAACCCTGCCTCTACAAGAGCCAATGCTTCCCGGCGCACCCTCGTATCCCCGGGATAGCCGTTATTTTCCAACAGCATTAAAATTCGACCATTCGATGACACTGGCATATCGGAATTTCGATGTGATTTTTTAGTCTGTCGACAACTACAAAGAGGGGGGATGAAGTGGGTCAACTATTTGTCCTTACAGTACTTAGAGGCCACGGCAATTCCTTGATATAGAATTACTTACATGGACAAAGAGATGTGTGGAGTTGCCTGGCTACACACGTTGTGAAATCAACTCAGGCAAGGGCAAACGGGGTAGAATCCGTTCGGGTGACCTCTTCCAATACGGAATCGTAGTATTGAATTTGTTCGCGCCAATCCAGATGATTGCTGATCTCACGTAATGTTTCAATGGGCAAGGGGCGTTCCTTACCCATCAGGATAGCATATAGAATTTTAAAGAGATGATCTTCATCCTTATATAAGGTTGGAGCATGTAGTAATGGCTTGTGCAAGGATGAAGGGATAAGTTCTGGGTAACTTAATTTATTTGGAAGAAGGGGATGGCAGCCACAATAAATGGCCTCTAACACGGCGATACCAAAAAACTCGTGAATCGCGGTAGAAACTATGATATCCGCCTGGTGCAGCAACGAACTATATTCCTCAAAGTCCTCTGCATACCCATAGTGTAAGATGCGCTCAGCATATCGATTAAAGGCTTTCTCAAACTCTTTTGGCTGCTCTTCAAAATGCTCACCTGCCAGTATGAGCCGAAAAGAACACCCTGCATCATCGAGCCGATTCATCATTCGGAAGAAGGCTTCTGGGTTTTTGTCGTATTCCCAGCGCTGATTCCACAGAACAATAGGCAAGTCTGCCATATGGGTACGGCTCCGATGGGTCTTTTTTATCGCATGCAAATCATGTGCTCGCAGATCCATACCCAGGTGAAGCACGACACTTTTCTGCCGGATTAACTGCACACTGTGTAAATGATTATAGTCTGGAAACGCCCGCAGCATGCCTGGAAGGGCCTCCAGATATTCATCCATGTGATAGGCAGAATTGAAGACGACCCGATCTGCTGCCAAACAGGAAAGGTAATTAATATAGGCGTAGGTATAATCCCGCTCTACGCCTTCTTTTAAGGGATAGGTTAATTGATTCTCGTGCACATACAACACAAGAGGGGTATTAGACAATACGTGCCGCGTTAACGATAAGAACGCAGGCACGTTTAGCATATCAGTTGCAAATAGAACGTCAGGCGGACCCTCCTTTTCTATAACCTCTAGCGCTTTTCGCGCCATGGTCACTGCACCACCATGCATTCGCCACTTCCAAAAACGGGCGGACATAGTAATCACATGATAATCATGCTTACTATGGGTTGATAGGCCATCTAAGAAGTTTCGATGAGATCCCCCATACCAGGGCTCAAGCGCTAAGACTTTCATAAACGTAGGTTTGAGCCCTAGTTAACTCTAGGAGGACATTGAATCGGGAGAATTCTGGACATCTTCTTCACCATCGGGCTCGCCCTGATGAATCGCCAATGACTCGATCTCTTTCATTAGTTCAACTTCCTCATCTTCTGTTGACGGCCGAACAATGCTCACCGCCCGCACCTGGAGCTTTGCACGTAATTGTTCATCTCGAACTTCTTCTGCGGTAATAAACTTCTCTTCACCGGGATTGAGAAGAATATCTCTATTTTTCATTTCTATAGTTACTGCTCGATCATTTGTATTTTTGATGAGCATGCCTCTTCTGTTTTTCGCCACACGATCACCTCTTAACTTGATTTGTATTGGCCTTATTTAAAGAGTCATATCAGACTCATACGCAATTTGAAAGTATAAGAACCAATAATTTGTACACTTGAAATATAAATTATTACTAATTGGAAGGAGAACTGCTATTAATGATTTATTTTTGAAGTACGCCTACTTTTTTTAAGGTACGGTACAAATTTTTAATATGTATAGGCTTCGTTAGCCGTCCAAAAAACCCTTTATATTCTTTTCTATCTGTAATCGATGTAAGAAGCACAATGGATGGAGCCGATCTTCCACAGGCCTTAATCTCTTCTGCAACAGTAAATGCGCTCTCCCCTTCTAGCGTGCTCTCCAATAGAATCGCATCAAAACACTTCGCCTCGGTTTGCAAAGTATTTAGCATACTCTTCTTGTTCGGCACCACGGTCCAATTACAGTTTAACTTTTCCAGATAAGACCCAATCATCTTCTGCAAAATAGGGTTGGACTCAACCAACAATACATCGAGTTCTGAAAGATCATAACGTACGGCAGCCTTTTTCTGATTCGTTTTGACCCTAAATGAAAAAGAGAACATCGATCCAACGCCTTCAGTACTCTCAACAGAAATTTTCCCTCCCATCAACTGGGCAAGTTGGACCGAAATGGACAGTCCTAAACCTGTACCCCCATATTTTCGATTTGTAGAGGCATCTACCTGCGAAAACGCCTCGAACAACCGATCCATTTTCTCCGCCGGAATGCCAATACCCGTATCAGAGACATGAATGGTGAGCATCAAATGGTCAGGGTCTACCCGCTCAGACTCCAATGCAACCGCGATATGACCGTTCTCTGTAAATTTTATCGCGTTGCCCAATAAATTTAGTACGACTTGCTGAATTCGAGTTGGATCTCCCATGACTCGATGCGGAATGTCTGGCGCAATGAAATACACCATCTCAAGTTCTTTCTCAGCTGCTTTTGCGGCTAGTAAATCGAACGTATTTTCAATGATCTCCTGGATACTTAGAGGAAACGACTCCAGCTCAATCTTCCCAGCTTCTATCTTTGATAGATTGAGAATATCATTTATGATTGACAGTAATGATTCTCCTGAATGAACTATCGTCTCTACATAGTCGCGTTGTTCATCATCGAGCTGCGTATCTAACAAGAGGCTGGACATACCAATCACTCCGTTCATCGGCGTCCGGATCTCATGGCTCATATTGGCTAAGAACTCACTCTTTGCCTTTGCTGCACTTTCTGCTTTGTCGCGAGCAATCTCTAAATCATGTGCATAGCTCTCAAGTTGCTGTTTGCCTTCAATGCGTTGTGAAATGTCCTGCACAATAGAGCCTATCCCAATTATTTCTCCGTTTTCGCCCTTCAACGTCGTATTAAACCATTCTACAGTGATGCGTTGACCGGTATTGGTAAGATTGGTATTTACGGAGTGCGTCCCTCCCACATCATTTAATAAATCAGTCACTACCGAACTCACATACTCCATCTCGTCTTCTGGTATTATATCCGCTTTGCCGCTCAATGCCTCTTCTTTTGTAAAGCCAAAGATCTCTACTGCAGCTTCATTCCATTCTACTACCTCAAAGTTACTGTTCCATTCAATATAACCCAGCGGAGAACGATCCAGATGAAAACGGATCCGTTGTTCCGATTTTCGCATCACCTCCCGAATTTCCTCTTCCTCGGTAATATCTTGGACGGTACCGTATATCTTTTCAAGATTTCCCTCATCATCGAGCAATACATCTCCCCGCCCAGATAGCCACCGTATTGATCCACCAGGTGTTACGATACGATGCTTAATCACATACCCTTCTCTGTTCTGAATCGCATTTTCGATAACCGCTTTTAAATTCTCTATGTCATCATGATGTACTTTGGCCATATATTCCTCAAATGAGGGTGGCCGCGATGTATCTGAGATCTGGAATATGTGATAGACTTCTTCAGACCATATTATTCGGCCCTCTTCTGGGTAGAACTCCCATGCCCCCAGGTTAGCAAGCCGCTCAGCGCCTCTGAAGAATATCTCTTTCTCTTCCAGAAGTCGATTGAGATAGCGTACAACTTGTTGATCATGAAATCGAGCGTAAACGACAGGCCCAGCGGAACTATCAACCAGCTGGTACGCCATTTCGTTCGTTAAATAACCAACTGATTCCTTCTTAAGCTGAATCTCAACAACCCCTGATGGCATTTCTTGAATGTCTGTTAGCATCGACGTTAGAAGTTGAGCACACTCTCCGTCTAGAAAATTATATAGGCTTGCGGGGGCTTTCCCAAAGAGATGTTGACCGAAATACTGGACACCAGCCTCGTTGATTTCCAATATATGTCCCTGGAGGTCCATCAATAAATGAGGCTCTACAGCCCCATCAAAGACTGAAGGCAGAGAAATAGAGCCTAAAATCGGCGCATCATTCTCTATATCTCGCAGCTCGTTTTTCGGCTGTGATGTGTTCTCATTTTTAGGGCGACCTTCAATCATTCTAAGAATGGACTAGGAATAGAAAGTACGATGGATACTATCATCAGTATGATCGTCATCTACAAGAACTTCTTAATCAAGGAGCGCATTCCAACCATCACCAAAATCATTTTTCGACAGAAATGCCTGTGCCTTCGATAATGCGAATTTCAAGCCATTTTCTGGACTTTTTTATTCCGGTGCGTTGCATCACTTGTTCTTCCCCTCTCCAAACGCATCAACTTCCCGTATGCCCGGTCTGTTTAAATACTATTGAGAAGGTTGATCCTAAAGAAGCTGAAAACCACCTTGAACAAATCAATTCGTCGCAAATACCGATTCACTCGGTATATACGCACTGGTATTTTGACCACGCCGGCACCCTTCAGAATCTGCATCAATATCTAAAGTATGGAAACAGGCCCTCCTACGGTATTGCGTTAGGTACCTTGATGGGTCATGGACTAAAAGCATATTACCCATCTTCCGTGCCTGAATTACTGATCCCTATTCCTCTGCATAGACGGCGTCTCCTCCAGAGAGGCTATAATCAAAGCACGCTGTTGGCAAAAGGGATCGCTGAAGTGATAGAGGGTTCTCTAATTGAGGATGTGCTCGTCCGAAAGCGCTCAACGCGCTCTCAAACTGGCCTTACCCACGAAGAAAGGCAACAGAATGTTGCTGCTGCGTTTTCGACAAAAAAACCCGAACGCATAACTAAGAAGCACATCCTCCTTATTGATGATGTGATGACTACAGGAGCTACAATTCTATCGGCAGCAAAAGCGCTGCATGAGGCAGGTGCAGGTCCTATCAATGTTGCCACTCTTGCCTTCACCCGTAGGTAGGCTGAATAGATTTAGGCAGTTCGTTTCCTGAAATCTTCAATAGATAATGACGAATCACACCAGGAAACTTCCTCTGGATTGTTCGTTGCCATTATCAATAATCCTCCACGGTCTACCTGGTTTTTCATCACCTTGCGTACAATATCGATACCCGCCAGGTCTAACGTAGTTGTAGGTTCATCAAGCAACAAGAGGGGTGGATTTGTCAATATGGATACGCCCAATTTAAGGCGCTGCTTCATGCCTGATGAATATGTTTTTACCAGGTCCTCACTTCGATGCTGGAGAGAAACGAGGGAAAACACCTCTTCGATTCGATCTTTAGGATTTTCAATCCGCCTTACCTTTGCGACAAAGTCGAGATTTTCTCGCGCACTGAAGCCTTCATAAACATTAAAATAAGGCGCAACAAAACCTACGTGTAACGGACGCTCATTCCCTTCAAGCCCTATTCCATCAACCGTTAATGCTACCTTTCCTTTATTGGGCGTCATAACCCCGGCAATAATTCGCAACAGAGTCGATTTCCCGGACCCATTTGAACCAGTGATAGCTAGCGAACGCCCTCCCTCAAGAGTAAATGACAACTCTTTGAATAATAGACGTCGTATAAATCGTTTAGAAATGCCCTCTACATCAAGCCTAATCATGCAATCGTTCTATTTCACAACTAAATTTCTGTATCGCATTGGATGCATAGTACGTTTGCCAACATTGAGATGCCATAGGGATGTCACATCTATTCCTTATATTTCTAACGAACTCTCAGCACTAAAACTTCGGCCCATTTAATTTGGGTCATTGTAAAATTCTGCATGGCATTACCTTCAGACTTCACACTCTTTGGAAAATCATCCCGTGAACATATCGTTGCGGTCCATGCAGTCGGTGGTATAAAATCCAGCGAACCCGCGCAAGTGCGTGTATATAGTAGAACCACACCAAATGGTCCCGTTGAAGTCACTACGGAGCACGTCTACCCGTTTTTCTTCCTTGCAGACATCAAACTGCTTGCCTCGTTCTCCAGAAGCCGGTATCAATTCCAACAACTAAACGGAAGCAACCATTTTAAATATCTG
>JAHQVL010000089.1 GCA_019634345.1 Rhodothermaceae bacterium | reverse complement strand
TTACATAGAGGATGCCGGCGCCCATCGGACAGCAGAGCCATTTGTGCAGGCTGGCTCCGAAGTAGTCGCAGTTCAGGTCAGGGATTTTGAAGTCGATATGAGCAAACGAATGAGCGCCGTCACAGATCACTTCTACACCGTACTCATGGGCCATGTCGCAGATTGCACGGACGGGTAATACCTGGCCGGTAATATTATTTAAATGAGTGACCAGGATGATCTTTGTCTTCGGCGTGATGGCTTCTCTGTAAATGTTAACAATCTGCTCATCCGACTCTGGATGCAAGGGGAGGTCGATAAATGTCCTCACCAGGCCTAACCTGTGCGACTGTTGCTCGAACGCTTGCAGCATACTGCTGTAGTCGAGGTCACACATGATGGCTTCGTCGCCCGGTTCGAAGTCGATACCGGCAATCACGGTGTCGAGGGCTTCCGTGGTATTTCTGGTAACGATCAGTTCTTCTACCGAACAACCAGCAAGTTCGGCGAGTTGCGGAGTGACGCCCCTCACTTCGTCCCAGGCACGACGCCGCATATAGAACGACGTTCGCTCGTTGATCATCTGGATGTTGGCAAACTGGGCCTGCATCACTTCAACGGGTTGCGGACTCATATACCCGTTCTCCAGGTTAATAAAGAGAGGCGATTGATGAAACGCTTGTTGAATGGGTAACCAGAATTCTTCGTCGCGCGCTGCTTCTTCAGGGATGAGATGTTTGAATGGCATTAGGGCGTTGGCAAGGTGATCAAACCATTCCTGATGGAAAAAGGGTACCGTGCCGATGCCGGCGGTCATCGTTTGGAGGAAGCGGCGTCTGTTGTGTGTGCGCATGAGAGTCTTTTATGGTCGTTTCAGGGTGGTATAAGATAGAAATTACCAGAAGTAGATGGGTACTTCAAGGAGGCCTTGCTTACCCATGACGCGTGTAATGGGTATTCCAAGGAGACCTTGACCTACCTGTGCTGCATGTAATGGGTATTCCAAGGAGGCCTTGATCTACCAGTACCGTATGTGATGGGTATTCCAAGGAGGCCTTGATCTACCTGCACCGTATGTGGAAGGTATTCCAAGGAGGCCTTGATCTACCCGTACCGCATATAATGGGTGCTCCAAGGAGGCCTTGACTTACCCGTACCGCATATAATGGGTGCTCCAAGGAAGCCTTGATCTACCCGTACCGTATGTGATGGGTACTCCAAGGAGGCCTTGACCTACCTGTGCTGCATGTAATGGGTATTCCAAGGAGGCCTTGATTTACCTGCACCGTGTGTGAAAGGTATCTCAAGGGGGCCTTGACTTACCGGTACCGTTCGTGAAGGGTACCTCCAGGTTGTGATTTTGTCACCTGTGCAAGGCAAATAAATCTTGCGATGCATTAGGGGTTGATGGTGGGTGAATGTGTAGGAAAAGTGAAGAAAAACTGAGAATGGGTCATACCCCCTAAAACGAAGCGCTGAATAGGCGTGGAGGCATTGTGACGAATTATCTAACTCTATTTGTTTTACTCCTGTGGATCGCGTGGTCATTCATTGCGATCGGGCCAGAGCAAGTAAAGCGTGAAAATTCGGGTAGGATTACGTTCGAATCGGATCAAGTGGCCTATTTGTACGGCCATTACGACTTAGGCAAGGCAACTCCTCTCGACACGATGCATGTGCCTGGTGCATCTACTTCTTCCATTATCCTGTATGCAGCGCCGCAAGGGATACCAGGTTTGTTGGCGGCGAAAGTGAAAGATGGAAAGCACGTCCAGCATGTAGGTCTT
The DNA here is from genome assembly GCA_019634345.1 of Rhodothermaceae bacterium. Classification (GTDB taxonomy): domain Bacteria; phylum Bacteroidota; class Rhodothermia; order Rhodothermales; family JAHQVL01; genus JAHQVL01. Next base: position 6,435 of record JAHQVL010000089.1, on the reverse strand, counting down.
CATCTGTTTTCAGGTGAGGAGTCGGCTGCTTTTGAGGTAGTTGGGCAGTTCATAGAGCGTTTTTTGCTTCAAGTTTATGCCCGCGCACTGTCTCCCAAGATGTCGCTATCTTTACTGCAATCTCAGCAAATAGCCATTCAGATAAACGGGTATACACTGGGGGACTCAGACGGTGTGTCCAATGATGTGCGCGTTCTCACGGAGTACTTAATGAAAGAACGCTCTTGCACGCTCGACTGGAGGGCCTATACCTACTTCTTTACGTGCGAGACGGACGATTATGACCTGATCGAGTTGCAGATTCCTGCTCATGCTGAGTTGGTGTTGGGCCTGGATAAAAAAGAATTACAGGAAGCTCTTGATAAGAAGCTAGAACAACGGGTCGGCCCTGGGCAGTTATCGGCATTGTGTACAACTGTGCCGGCTTCTTCGTCATTGGATCCGCATCGGAAAGGAATTCTTCGTACCCAGGGGCGCATCTTGTATCCGGGTATCCGCTCGGAAATCTATTTCCAAAAGGAGAGTAGAGGCCATTCTTTCGAGTTGTTAAGGGACCAATCCGATTGGCTTGAATACCTCAACAACATGATCCTTTGTCCTCCATCAGATTTATCTGTGCAGGTACGCATTGAGCACAAGATGTACGGGCTGGAATCGACTTCGTGGGAGATGACCTTAGGCGGGTTATTGAGATACTTCGACGCCAACAGTTTCCAACCCTTTGTTGGATTCGAGCAGAACGAGGATCGCCGCATCACAGGTACGGCAGTATTTAAACACAAATCTCTCAACTACAATCATTTACTGGTTATCCACAACCTGGATCACGTCTTGTCAACGAGGGATGAGATTCCGGTGTTGGATGCCGATCTATATACATTTATACGAAGCGACAATATAGGGTCTCTTTTTGGCGACTATGTCGACCGGGAAGGCGAAAAGATTTCGGTTTCTATTGACCCTTAATTTCGCGTTTCGCACACAACCGTGACTCGATGAAATACTTTTCAAGCATGATCGTGTTGATACTGATGGGATATTCCACTGCAATAGCTCAACAAATCAATACGAAGATTGAAATCACGTCTACATTGAATGAGGTGATAAAACAACAGGCTATTGCCAGCATGGAAGGTGCGTTGGAGGCTTTTCAGGTGGCCTATTCTGCTGGTACTCGGCCAGAACTTGATACCTCGTTCTTTACACCACATGGGCGAGATGCCGTGTTAGAACTCTGGAGCAGAGCGCCATTTCGATGTATTTATACAGTGTTAGATGGCCCCCTTTTGCGCCGTTCTGCCGATGGACTTTTTGAGTTTCGAGGTGTAACACTTCACCTCAAAGATGCGTCTGGAGCTTCGTTCAGAGAGGAAGGGTTGTTCATTGTCGACCAAAAGGGCCGGATTGCCGACTTTAAGTTTGGCCTCGATATTCAGACCTACACACAGATTCTTGAAGAGCGAAAAGATGTGCAAGAGTTTCGGCACCGCCAGGTGATCCTGGACTTCGTGGACAACTTTCGCACCGCTTACAATCGAAAAGACATCTCGTTTTTGGAGGATGTATTCAGTGAAAATGCGCTGATCATCGTAGGGCGGGTGATTCGAGTCAAAGAAGAGCATGCGGGGGATGGGCAGCTTCTTACGGGCCTGGGCAACGAACGCGTTGAATATATCAAGCACAGCAAACAAGAATACCTGGCTCGGCTTCATAGTGTTTTCCAACGAAATGAATTCATCAAAGTCGAATTTGATGGAATCAACGTGTATGAGCATGCAGAAGTACCGGGTATTTATGGAGTTGAGTTGTTTCAGTACTGGCATTCGTATTCCACGAGAAGGACTGGATACAAGGACGAAGGGTATCTCTTTCTGATGATCGATCTTCGTAACATCGATGAGCCGGTCATTCACGTTCGAACCTGGCAACCGAAAGAAGAAACGCCCCGGGAAGCCGTTATCAATCTCAGCAATTTTCGGGTGATCGATTAATGGTTTGCTTGAGGAAAGCATAGATTCCTACAGAAGGCCGGAATGACAACAAGAGAGGTTATCGCCCTTTCCCGGACACGAGCAAAGCGACTGACGAAGTAATAGCAGCGCTTTTCTGGGGGCCTCAAGGTGACAAGACTAGAAGTAGTTGCTCATCACCTTTTCTACTCTACCGATAGTGTTTTAAAAACTTGAGTTTTCAAATGATAAATCTATTCCCATTCTGCACGAAGCTGCACGTAAGTACCAAAAAGCTCAAGAGGGTTTTAGTTGTGTTGGTCATGATATGGATAGTTACATCCTCACTCGCCTATGCACAGCAGCAACACCTGGTAGTGCAGGACACCGTTACCAGTACATTTGTTATTCATCCCGATTTGCCTGAGGCGGCCACGGTTGTGTTGTATTCACCGTTGTCAAACCTGGTAATCAATTCATCCATCGGTTTTTTAGATACTTCATTTCATCCTCAGAAAGGGGAGTACATTCTTTCTCTGCGATCGAATACAGCGCATATGCTGACGATTGAATATCCCGGATTCAATGCGTACGAGTTGAGAATTCCGCCTATTGATGATGGGTCTGCTCGTTCATATGTGGTAAGGCCTCCTAGCCCCTTCGTGAAGGGGATGCTTGTTGTTGAGGCAATGCCTGCCGATGCACGTATTCAGGTGCAGGGGATTGAGATTGGAAAAGGATCGGTTCAACTGGCCCTGTGCCCTGGCATGTACCCAGTGCGTATATCCAAGGAGGGATATGAACCTCTAGAGTTTTCAGCCGAGATCAGCTTAAACGAATCCAACGTACAACGGCGGGCCATATCTTTAGCAAAACAACCCTTGACGATAACCTCAAACGTGGAGGGCGCGCGCGTCTTTTTCCAAGGACAAGAAATTGGCGTAGCACCAGTGACTGACTTTCAAGTAGATCAGGGCCTTGCCGAAATACGAGTAGAGAGCCCCGGTTATTCGTCGTTTGTTCAGATGGTTGATATTCGCAATGACCGCAATAACGTGGTTGACGCTCATCTGGAGACCCAAATTCAACTGCTTCCTTCTCCATCGATCTACGTCCAAAATGAGTCGGCGTCTATCGAGGGCAATATCTTGCAGATTACCTATGATCTTGCATCAGAGAAGAAAAAATACTTTGTGGATGTTGTCTTTCTTGGGCCAGATAATCAGCCGATCGAGGTTGCTGGAGTGCGAGGGGACTTTGGTAAAAAAATAGTCCACGGAAGAGGGCGAGCGGTGTTCTGGCCCATCCCTCAAAATTTTTCGATGGAAGGAGTTAAAGTTCAAGTGGAAGCCAGGACTAAGGGGCACATGGGATGGTACATTTTGGGTGGAGGACTAGGAATAGGAAGTGGAGTTGCGATCGCCGTACTGGCCGGGGGAAATGATCGTCCAGAAGGAGGCGGGGGTGGGCCAGGAGGGCGGCCTTAGTTTACTTATACCTTGGAATTCTGCCACGGCCAGGCTCCCACTGTCACGTTGCGTCGTTGAAAACTTATCAGTGCTAACGCAAAAAACATCGCAGCAACCCCAAGCAAAAGCATTACATCTCTTGCTTGCACGCCCACCGTGAATACGGTAGACCTTGAATCGAAATACGCGAATAAAGAAAAGGGTTTAATGAAAGACAGGGAGGCCACGTCATTTGCAAGGTTTTCTCCGAGGTAACTTGTTATAAATATGCCCGAAAGGATAATGACGGCTATTTTTCGGGTGGGCAGCAGAGCACTCAAAAATAAGCCCATTGCTACAAAAACCATAATTAGGGGCCATGCATTAAGTACAGCAACAAAGAGCTGCCAAAATGTGATGTCGACAGGGTTAACCGTATTTATTTCACGTAATACAAGCCCATTTACCGTAGCAACAACCACTAGAATTGCAAAGATAGCCAGGCCGATGGCAACCATTTTTGCGCTAACAATTTGCCAGCGATGAAGAGGCGTAGCAAGCAGGAGCTCCAGTGTACCATCTTCTTCTTCCCCAGCCAGGGTTTTAGTGCTGTTGATTATTACATAAATCCCCAACCATATAGGCATAAAAAGCACAATGGTCGATCCAATGAATCCTTCAAAAGTGCCCATGTCAAAGCCAAAAGCCTGATACACACTCAGATCTGCTAGAGCTGCGAGTTGCTCTTCTACTTCTGGGAAAATGTTTAGATATAGTACCCCAAATACGGATAAACCAACCGACCAGCCTAGTACAGCTATCCATCTGGATTTCATTTCATGGATGAGCAGGTTAAGCATTGATCTTCTCCTTGTTCGCATGGTTATAAAGGGTAACAAAGATCTCCTCCAGTGTAACCTGCGCTGTCTCTATATCCTCAATACCATAACGAAGCGCTATGGCGAGCACATCATCTAATTTGTTCAGAACGTCAAGGCTCACCGTATTGCCATCACGCCGTGTTTCACGGACTCCCTCAATATCAAATGCATCCAGAGGCGGAGTCCTGGTTAGTGTAAGGTGTATTCTTTTTATCTGTTGCTCTATGAGAGACTTTATAGATTCAGTTTTGATGAGATGTCCGTCTTTTATAATACCAACCCTATCACAAACCGACTGTACTTCGGGCATAATATGGGATGAGAAAAGGACCGTTCGCCCTTCATTACGTGTTTCTCTCACCAACTCCAACACTGTTCTTTGGGCAATTGGGTCAAGTCCAATTGTTGGCTCATCGAGTATTAATAACTCTGGTTTCCCCATGAACGCAGATATGATCCCTACTTTTTGTTTGTTACCGTGAGAATACTGCTTCATTTTGCGTGAAGGGTCAAGATCGAGCCTCTCGCATAACTCCTGGATGGAAGAGAGATTTCCTTTATTCTCTTTAAGAGAAGCAAATAAGGTGAGAAATTCCTGCCCGGTCATTCCTGAGTATGGGCTAAATTCCCCCGGGAGATACCCAACTTTCCTCCGAATTTCGATCCCCTGTTTTTTGCAGTCAAGTCCAAAAATAGAGGCTTCGCCGCTGGTGGGGCGGATTATATCTAACAGAACGCGCATGGTAGTAGTCTTTCCGGCACCGTTCGGACCTAGAAATCCGAAAATTTCACCTTTATGTACGGAGAGATTGATGTTGGATATGCCACGTTTCTTACCGTAATGAACGGTTAAGCTCGACGTCTTGATTATAATGTCGCTCATCGATTGCACTCCGCCTTTCCCTGGTGGCCTCCTCGCGAGAATAAACAATACGTTCTGTTAACACGGAAGGTGAACTATGATCAACAAAATGTAGGACTTCAACTTCGTGAAATCAATTTCGCTAATGGCTGGGATTTGCTAAGCAAAGAAAAAAGAGTCAACTCCTACTACAAGCGTGACAACAATAGAGGCCACCAGGTAACAGAATAGGTGGTCTCGGGCCGTTAATTTGAGCCGGCGGCTGGCGAGGTACAGGAGTACGAACAATACACTCACTACTATAACCGGGAGCGTCCATAACCCGATGCCAAGGGCCTGGCTGATTCGGGCTTCGTCATTGGGGTTGAATACACTTATGCCAGCAGCAAAAAGACGCATGAAAAAAGCCATGTACAATAACGAAAATCCAAGCATTGATTGTTTTTTTACAACCCAAAGATACCCGATCACAGCTTGTACATAGGTGATAAATGGACCAGCGAAGGAGATGATTTGTTTATCTATAAACTCCGTAGACGTTTTTGAATACACGCGATTCGGTGTGATCACCATGTCATAGCCTAAAACAGTACCCGCAAACCAGTGGAAAAACTCGTGGACTGCAAAGGTCGCAATCCCTATTAAAAACAAGGTTGCGTAGAAGCCTTTCTTTAAAACAACAGGTTTGAGTTGCATGGTGTTTTCTAGAGAGACGTTCTCAGTTAGAAGAGGGTTACAAGATACCTCTCAATCAAGGCCAGGGAACGGTCGGCTTCATCAATGCCGTAACAAACTTTTGAAACCAAGCAGAACTACCGATCGGTATGATAAACATCATCGTCAAGTTTATCAGTACAACCTTAGGGTACGAAAATGCACTTGTTCATACCGATTGCTTTTCACTGTGACTTATCCCGATTATTTACTCTTACTTTTTAACCCAATACCCCTCTATGAAATCTCCCCTGGCATTATCGTTTCTTTTGCTCCTCTCTCTTACAGCCTGTGAGCCGATAGAGCAACCGGTCTCATCGATCGACTATACGGCAGCCACCCAGCAGATCGCTGAATCCAATCGGTTGTTCTCTGAATATTTCGTAGCTGGAGACACCACGAGCCTGGGTACTCTTTACACTGCTGATGGCATGATCCTTCCTCCTGGTGGCAAAATTCAAGGCCGGATGGGCATCCGGAAATATTTCGCTCCTCGTGAAACGAGTACGCTCCTCTCCCACAAACTAGAATCTGAGTCGCTCATCTTTCAGGATAGCACAGCTACCGATGTAGGCATGTGG
>JAHQVL010000088.1 GCA_019634345.1 Rhodothermaceae bacterium | reverse complement strand
TAGCGAAAGCCTTCTTAATGACGCAAAAAGAATCGTGTCTGATATTCTTCGATGCGATAGCGAAAAATCTCAGTCCCAGTATGAATTGACTGATATTGAAATCAAGCAAACGATTGAGAGTAGCTTCGGGCATTTCAGGGAGTTTCTGAGATCTGCACTCCCGATTGCGGATCGGCTTCACTTCGATCCTAAGTCTTTTGTAGACTTCCCGCACTTCCGCCGCTTATTTCTGGAAAGAACATCGCAAGATGCCAATCCAAAACTTAGAGGCCTCAGTCCAGAGATTGCCTGGCATGTCATCAGGACATATATCAAAGGAATGCGCCAGAACATTCATGGGTACCTTGATATCGACGCCTATGAAAATGAGTTGCCACGCAAGCAGCAAACAGTAACGCATCCTACGTTTGAGCTGGTTTATACAGAGATCTGGGAGAAATTTTATAAAGCCTACTGCGAGTCTGAAGGGCATTGGGATGACCAGGATCTCGCACGAAAACTTTTGGATTTGGCAGAGGAAGGCAGGATAGAATTATCTCAATTCCCTGCTGTTTTCTGCGATGAGTCTCAAGACTTCACAAAGATTGAGCTTGAGGTCGTATTTCAGCTCTCACGTTTCGCAAAGCGAAATATTAAGCTTAATGAGCTTCATAGTGTATTACCACGTATTCCTTTTGCCTTTGCAGGAGACCCTTTTCAGACGCTGAACCCAACGGGATTTGACTGGGACGCTACAAAGGCTTTTTTCCATAATTCGATTGTCCGCCCTCTGGACCCTGCCAGCCGGGCAAACCTTACGTTTAACTACAAGGAGCTCGAATTTAATTATCGCTCTGCGCAGCCCATCGTCCAATTTTGCAATCTCATTCAACTCATGCGCGGACGAGCCTTTAACATAAAGGACATTAAGCCACAGAAGACGTGGCAGATCCGGCCGGCACTGGACCCTGTCTATTATGATATTGCCCAGGTTGGATGCCAGCAAGCCATGCAGACTCAGCAGGCACTCATCTATATAGTCCCTTGCCAGGAAGGAGAAGAGGAAGCCTATGTAAAGAAAGATCCTTTCCTAAAAAGAATTGCCTGGGATGAGGAAGAACACGTGGTCACCCGAGATGTACTCAGCCCTATTCGCGCAAAGGGTTTGCAATTCCAGCGCATTGTTCTCTATAAGTTTGGAGAGCATGCAATCAATACGTACCAGGAGCAAGTCAACCTCCTGCTTGACCCGTTTATTGACAGAACAGGCAACGGGGACAGCCTACCCAAAGAGGATACATTGCCTCTGGAGTACTTTGTTAACCATTTGTATGTGGCAGCCAGCAGACCCCGGCAGCAGCTGATAATCGTAGACACTAAAAAGGCGCTCGATAATTTTTGGGCCTTTGCTATTGAAGGCGATCAACAAGCCTTGATCTATTCCTACAATTCAAATCAAGATTGGAATAGGGAGCACATAACTCGCCTCATTCAGGGTTCAAGAGAAAGCTGGTATCAAATCAAGGATGATGCACTCACACTCGGCAACGACTTTTTTGCGAAGGGTAGGGAATTGCGTGATCCATACTTTATGGATCGCGCTCGTCAGAACTACCTGGCAGCAGGCGTACGTCAGCAGGCCGATCAAGCTCTTGCTCTCAAGCTGTTCTATGAGGGTCAGCTTAAAGAAGCCGGCCTTGTATATGTAAGACTGAACCAACCAGGCGAAGCCATTGCCTGCTTCTGGCGATCGCAAAATTACGGGGAGATCGCAGGTATTAAATCGGACTTCAAATCGAATAATCCCAAGCACCTCCTCTTGTTCGATGTAGCCGAATACATGGAAAGCGACAGGTCACTTGAGGCATCCGTTCAGTGTATCGAGCACATTTATGATGCCGTTGACTCCAGCCAAGACATCAAAAGATCCGTTGTTACCGATGCACAGTGGGTGAATATCATTCAAGATACCGTTCAACAACTGGCGCTAAAGATTGACGAGAAAGGGGGGAAAGAGAAGACAGCGAAAGAATGGAAAAAAGTTTGGCTACAACTGACAGGAATTCTAGATGCAGGAATAACGCTCTCTGACACGATCAGCCTTGCTAGAATTGCTTGTGTAGCAGAAGAATACACACAATGCAGAGAGCTACTTGTTAAAAACAACATTAGCCCAACGAATACGACTGAATGGACGACCTTAGCATTTGCTGAATCCTCAGCATATCCTGAAAAAATTCGTTGGTTGGCGCGCTTAAATTTGCATGACCGAATTATTGAGTCCTATGAGTCCTCTATCTCAGACCACTCTCCACCTCCAGCGCTCAGCAATCGTGATGCTACCCTTGTATTTAGTGCGTACATGCATGATAAAAAATACAAGGCCGTACAAGATTTTTTAACCCTGTATCCCAATGAAAAACGGTATCTATCACTGCTTTCTAAGCTTCTCCTAGAAGAGAGATACGAACATGCCAATCAGGTGGTACTCAAGATTATTCATTTCTATGTATTCACAGCAAAGTGGAACGCAGCCCTCCACTTTGTTATGTCCTTGCCCGAATTACCTGAAAGCACTTCAACACAAAACAAACAACTAAAACTGGACCCGGCACGGGGACACGCTTTCCTGATTCAACAACTCGCCCGATCCGAAGCATTGCAACGGGAATCCTCTCCAAGCCAGCGTCATGCGGTATCAACGTATCTAAAACTGCAACTGGTGAATCCCAGTCAGTCTCTGCAGGAAAACTTACGACTACAAGAAGCAGGATCAGCTTTTGAAAAAGCAGGAGTATTTGAAGACATCCTAAGCTTCTACGACTCTATTATTAAACACGCCCCAGATAAACAGTCTCCTTTAACTCAATGGGCTCAGCTTCGATGGGTCAAAACGAAATTTAGAGAAGCCAGCTCTATTAAAGTTGAAGCAAATAGAAACGAAGCCATGAATGCCGCAACAGCTAAACTGCAAGGATGGGGACTTACAAAAAACAAGATCCAAACAGCTCCCCGTTTTCCTAAGTTAGAGCCACTAAAAGAAATCACCCTTCCCGTTGAAGAAGTGCCACTGGAAAAGGAAATTGAAATTGCTGTTCCCCCTGAGATTAACCAACCTCAACCGGTTCCAGAAACACACGGTGTTGAAGAATCCATTCCAGTGGTAAGCGCACAATTGGAAGAATCCACGATCTCCTTGCCAACATGGAAAGAAATACCAGACTACGCAAAAGCCGCTACTAATGAAGAGATTGTAGAAATGGAAGACGTTGTTGATGCAGTTCCTATAGCTGCCACTACAAACGGATCAGACGAACCCGAGGACTCTCCAACTGAACGTCCTGATGACACTGCGCCTCTCGTTCCAAATGGATCAGATGAACATTCATCCGTTCAGTATGAACCATCATCGAATGGTACAGACGCAACAGAACATATAGAGCCCATTGAAAACGGCCTTGAAGCTGTAGAGGAGCCTCTTAGTATTGAGGTAGAGGACCCGCTTAGCGATAACGTAGAAGAACCCGCTCCATTAGTAAACAGTGAGTTGCTTTCAAACGAGCCTGAAGAAAACGGCATTCCTGTTACCAGCATTATAAGCAAAGCATCTCACGGAGTGCATTCATCTGAATCGAGCACTTATGTGCAGCCTTTCATTCAGGAACTACCTGTAAAAGTCTCCTTGAATTTGCAAATAGGAAATAATGCATTTGATTGCCAATTAATTCACCACTTGCGTGTTCTGGAACTGCGGGATCTACGATCTCAGGCAAGGATTGATATCCTGGCAGAAGGACTTGAAGTTAGGGATAGTTATGGCTTATTGAACATACAAAGCCTGGATCAGGAGGATAGTGAGGGGCTTTCCTGGCTTATCAAAGAATGGTCACTGGTTATCCGTTTAGAAAAATTGGGCACCATAACAATTGTGATCCTGGAGCATATGCCCTCCGGAAAGGCACTGCTTCAACTGTTGCTATAGAGCCTCTCTTCATACCAGATTTACATGCATTTCCCATTAATTTGGTACATTGGGCCACCATTTTAATAAAGAAATAGAACTTTTTAGGTAGTGCTTTATTTTTTTGGAATACTACTTTACACTCAAAATATAGTTTACTGCTGTTAAGACCTCCATCCATTTTAAGGCCAACCTTCATGTATAGAATTATTCTCTCCCTCTGCGTTATAGCTGCATGTTTTCTTATCAGCCCGCAACAGAGTATGGCTCAGGTTTCCAATTGTGACCAGGAAATGACCGAAGCGACCGACCTGTATGCACTGGGTCGATTTGATGAAACTATTGCGCTTTTAGATCAATGCCTTGAAAAACAGGGGGTTGCTGACGAACAACGCAGAGCGGCTTATCGACTGAAAGGGCTAAGCTACATAGGTAAAGGTCTTGAAGGAGACGCAAAAGCTTCTGTTCGCCGTCTGCTTGCTCTGGTACCTGATTATCAACCAGATCCCGTACTCGACCCTCCCGACTTTGTATCAATGGTTGATGAAGTAAAGTCCGAGATGGAAGGAACCGGACAGCCAATGCCTGTAACTTCCTCTGAGCCGAGAGTTATTCGTTCGAACGAAGTCGGACCGGACCGAGAAGGGTTTACGTTTCTATTGTCTATCGGGCTTGGTTTTCAAGCCGCTGAGGGAGAATCGGAAAGTGGACTGGGAGGATTAAATTTGGGGCTTGGCGGATTTATTAACGACAACCTTGCTCTCCTGGGCCGCATTTCTGGAACTACTGTTTCGGAAGAAGAATCTGGTATTGAAGCGTCCCTAATATCCGGTACATTAGGCCTTACTCTTCAATATTGGCTAAATGACAAACTATTTTTGGAGGCAGGACCAGGGCTTGGATTTGCAAGAGTTGAGTTATCAATAGCCGGACTAGGATCTGAAACCGCAGATGAAACAGGGTTTGGGCTAATCCTGGGAGGAGGATTTGTTGTCTTTAATAAGAAACGAAACAACATCCATATTGGTGTTGAATACGCCCCGGCATTTTTAGATAGTATTAATATCAACAATATTGGAATTACAGTTGCCTACCAGCTCTTGTAATATCCAGGATTAATATCCGGCTTTATTTCAGTTCTGAAAGGAAGGCTACTAAGTCTCTTAGTTCTCTGGATGTAAGTAGATTGCTCATAGGAGGCATACTCGAGATATTCTCTCCGTATCCTGGAGCAATCCGCTTACTCGGTTCTACCAAAGACTCTAACAATTCCTGCCGGCTCAGTTGTGTTGCAATAGTGCCCAGGTGAGGCCCCACATCGCCTCCACCTCGCCCTGCGTTATGGCATCGTGTGCACTGCCCGGCAGGGTTCTGATAGAATACCCTGGCTCCTTCCCGTCGATCTCCTCCTTCCAAACTTTCAAAATGGGCCGGCATATCAGATGTTGCCGCTTGCACTTTTTCCATCAGGGTCGGCGTACCGATTTCTTCAATTGATTCTATTAGCTCTAAATAGGTTGCAGGGCTTAAGCTACCACTAGCTAACGAATCAACGTGTGCATCAAGGACCTGCTCAGCAGCTCCACCCAGTTTACCCAGGGCTTGAAATACTTCCTGCTGTTCCTCGATCGAGCCACGTTCCAGCACTTCGGCAAGCAATTGTACCTTTTGCTCCTCGGAAACGCCTTGATCAGGCAAGAAAGAAAGTGCTTGCATGCGAACACGTTCACTATCGTCCTTAATGGCACCTGCCAACACGTCTGGAATTTCTCCTTCGTTGACCGAATGCAATGCGTTTAATGCAGCTAAACGGACTTCCTCTGACCTATGATTGGCCAGCACCTCGGACATTGTATTTTCCAGTGAGGCGACTTTGAGTGTGTTCGCCGCTTCCAAGAAAGCTACAGCAATGGCCTTATCTGCAGCCAACAAATTATCAGCCAGAGGTACCAATACGTTCACTGCTGGGTCAGCGCTTCTTTGATCCGGACCACGATACGTTCCGTCAACTCGATCTACCACTGAGGGGTCTCCCCAAACGGAGAGTGCGTCCAGTGCTTCCACTCGCAATGCAGTGCTGACATCAGATCGTCGAGCAAACTCAGCCAGACGGGCTGCGCTTTCCGCATCACCAACCCTTGAATTTGCATTAATGGATCTGCGCAGGAGAGGTTCGTTCGTGAATGAAGTAGATTCTAACAATTCAGCCAGAGCGGGTAGTGCAGCTTCTATAGAAGCATCATCATTTATAGCACGAGCGGCATCGGTAACGATCTGTTCATCGCCGTCATCGAGGAATTCAGCAACTCCCGGATGTCCTAACCTCTTAAGAGCAACCACAGCAGCAAGACGAACAGCCTTAGAACGATGGTCTTCTAGCTCCATGATCGCTTCCTCATCACCGATTCTCGATAAAGCAAGCGCTCCTGCATGCCTCAGATAAACATCTTCATCATTGTTTGCTTCCAACAGGTTGACAATCGGAGACACCGCTGGGGCATATCTGATTCGCCCAAGGGCTTCTGCAGCAAAAAATTGAGGCCTGGCTTCTGCATCTTCGAGAAGCTCTATCAGTGATTCGCCACCAGGTGCATAACGCACATCCCCTAACATCTTAGCTGCCTGAGCACGAATTTCCGGATCGGCATCACCTACATATTTGAGGATTTGCTTGCCATATTTGTCATCCTGCCTGGTTAACTGCGCCAGCCCCCAGAGAGCGTGAATCCGCGCCAACTGATGATTGCGTTGTTTTACTACAGCTCTAAATACCCTGGCTCCTTTTTTCCCTCGTTTGGCTAATGCAAACTGTGCTTTTTGTCGAACACGCATGTCATCATGAAAAAGCAGAGCAGATAGTTGTTTATTGGAGAGCTCGTCAAGATCAGAGGCTAGAATGTTTTTAACTTGCTCTCGGATAGCTTTCAGGTCGCTACCGGGTGCATCCAACTTCCAAATACGTCCCTCTTCCTTGGTGCCCCATCCATTAATCCAATCGGCGAGGTACAGCGCACCATCAGGGCCAAACGCCATACCGGAGGTCAACACTCCCTGGATAGCTATTTCTTCTCCATCAAGCTCAAAAGAGGCACCTTTAGGCTTCAACTTAAATGCATGCACCATGGACCGCGTAGGATTACCAACAAATTGAGCGACAAAGAAATGATTTTTCCATCGCGAACTCAAAGCTGTACCTGGATTGTATTTCATGCCGGCAGGGCCACTGTGGTACAAGGATATTGGTGGAGTGATATGAGCTGCCTGGCCGGTGAAATGAGGTTTAAAATAATCCTCATCCATCCACACTTTGTATTGATTATTCTTGGGATCCGTGTATTTACCGAACTGCCAGTTCGTCCTCCAGCCGCTATCTGAACCGTTTGTTATGTAGACTATCCGTTCCTTCTCTCCTGGATGATCACCATCGTTATCTTCACTGATTAAGTTGCCATACTCGTCAAACACAAATTCGTGTGTGTTTCTGAGGCCAGCAGCATACACCTCAAAATCACTCCCATCTGGATTAGATCGAACGATAACTCCCTGGTTCGAATAATCCCAGAGTTTTCCTGTTTGATCTACGCCATGAAAGCCTATGTCACCGATACCCCAGTATAACTTACCATCTGGACCAACCGTCAGGCCGGACATCCCGTGTGCGCCAAAGCCAATATGTATAGCGTAGCCATTACTGATCGACGTTTTCTCATCCATCAGACCGTCACCATCGGTATCCTGCATCTTCCACATATCAGGCCCCACACCAACAAAGAGTTCTCCGTCGTGATAGAGCAAGGCTCCGGCTACATCTGTATGCTCTTCATTAAAATCTTCAACGATCCGGAGAGAGCGGTCAGCTATTCCATCTCCGGAAGTATCCTCAATGCGAAATATCTCTTCCTTCTCGATGGTTAAGTCCAGCCAATCATGAGATCCGTCACCGTTTAAATCGTCAAGTCGATTTTTATTCAATTCACTTCGCTCAGGTGCTAGTTCTCTGCGAAGAAATTGCCTGCGATCCTCTGGAGTTCTGAAAGAGATGGATTCAATCATCCAGTCTTGATGCCCACGGATATCAAACTCTGAATTGTCCTGCCGATTCGTTTTCGAATAGAAGGCTCTTCCCTCATCATCGATGTATAATGCAATGGGGTCGGCCACAAGTTCTTCCGAAGCCCACAGGGACACATCCAAGTCGCTTGCAAGAGTCACATCAATAAGAGCTCGGATCGAATCGGCTTTGTCTTTTGACTCAGAAGATGATATACCATGTTGCGCTTGAGCTGGTATACAAAGAAAAAGGAAAAGAGAAAAAAGAGAGATACGCATAGGGGGGCATTGACAATTCAAAAGGAAAATTAAAATACAGCTTTTGGCTTTGCCTTACCATGCGTCTTGCCAATGATGTGCAAATAAAAAAGCGCTTTTTATGGCAAAAAAATAACAAATCACCTACCATATTATATACACAGTTAACATCACCACCCTCGAGGACATCATGAAAACGTTATCATTGCTACTTTTTGCTGCATTATTGTTTTCAAACGCACACGCGCAACATATGCCCCCGGCAGATCATCCTTTGATTGGTGAGTGGAAGTTAGTATTTCAACGATCTGTATTCGAAACCCACGTTGACACTACACTTGCTAAAGGGGATGATTTCCCAGGCGGCGATCAAACAAAAATAATTACCCAGACACACTTTGCCTTCGGACGCCAAAGTGATGATGGAGAGAATGTAACTGCTGGTGGAGGGCGTTATCGAATTGAAGGTAACGCCTACATCGAGATGATCGAGTATCATACTTCGGGACCACTAGTCGGCACAGAAATTCCTTTTTCTTGGGAAATCAAAAATGGAATGTGGTATCACCAGGGAGACTTTTCAAATTTCCGGCTTGAAGAAGTTTGGGTTCGTATCAACGACTAAGGTATAGTTTTGCACCGGAGTAAGAGTGAAGTGAGTATAAGGCTCGCTTCGCTCTTGCGCATTCCAGTTGTCAAATTCCAATTGATTGATGAGGCAGCACGTCTCTTCGATGGCAAATCCCCCAATCATATAGTCTGGACAGCCTCAGTAATCAATCAATTATTTAATCATTTACCTAAAAGTCTTTTTTAGGTACCTAGTTCTCATATCAGATTCTAAACAAAGAGGCCTATTTTTAAGCACCGTCTGGAATCTTTAGAAGCCGATCCAAATATCAGCCTCACATCAATCTACTATTCTAATTGATACAGCTGTATGCTCAAAAAATGGCACCAACTCACATCCAAGGTATTGTTTAAAAATCCCTGGTGGACGTACAAACTCGATACCTTTCAAATCCCAGGCGGCGTCTCAGGTGAGTACCATTATGTGTACACCAGGGGATCAAGCATGGTAGTGCCATTGACAAAGGATGGGCACGTCGTACTCGTCAATCAGTACAGATATCTTTGTGATCGAGAGAGCCTGGAATTTCCTTGCGGAAGTATCAATGAAGGGCATACCTATGAGCAAACCGCTCTACTCGAACTTCAAGAGGAGACCGGCTATCAGGCTGGTGCTCCACTTCAAGAATTGGGGCAGTTTAACCCTTACAACGGGGTTACAAGCGAAATTTGTACTGTATACATGGCCAGAGATATTGTCCCGCACAATGGACTGGCAAAACAAGACGAGACGGAGGAATTTGAAGTACTTCTACTCAGCCCGGATGAGATCGATAAAAAAATTAAGCATGGAGAAATATGGGATGGAATGACTCTTGCGGCCTGGATGTTAGCTCATGATCAGCTACGCTAGCCTACGTTCATTTATCAGGGTTACCCCTACACCTCAACGTGTATTTTTGTACCCGTTCATTAAAACAGGGCGACTTATTTTAGAGCTGTTCATCCCCACTCTTTCCTTCTCACATTATTTCTCATCTTGACACATGAAAACCGAGGCTTTTGAATCTTTCAGGTCAAGCTTACTAAGATGCCTGAGCAATTTGCATTTTCTAGAACGATTCTACCATGAATTTATCTCCTCGTCTCCTGAAATTGCTCAAGCCTTCGCCCATACCAATATGGAGCGTCAGAAAGCAATGCTCAACGCCTCTCTTTACCAGTTGATGAACTTCTATGGAAGTGATGAGCCTCAATCAAAAAAGTATATCCAACAATTGGGTGCCCAGCACGGAGTCTATGGCCACAAGATTCCACCGCATATGTATGACTTGTGGCTTGAAAGCTTGATGACAGCTGTAAAAGCCTCGGACCCTCAATTTGACTCCTCCCTGGAGGCGATATGGCTGGAAGTGATGGGCCACGGCATCGAAGTCATGAAAGCAAGTTCCCACCTCTATCCTGCAGAACACGGCAAACAGAAACAAGAAGCCTCCATCGCTGCTCCTGAAGAATTATTACAGCTTCTTGATACGTTCAAGCAACACGCAAAAGAAGCAGCTCATCGTTCCGACTTCGAAAAAGATATTGAAGTCACTGCATTTCAATTTGGTCAGTACCGTGCTTACATGCATGTGTATGAATCGCTGAAGGATGTTCTCAATAAATACAATAAAGAAACACAACCAGTGATTATTCCAGAGTAGTATGTAAGGAGTATCTAGGTAGAGGAATATTATACACAACTGCTTTTGCGTCTGACATCTTTGTTGTATCTTCCGGTCCCACAACTATAGATGTAGCCCCTCATCCAAAGCAGTCGTATACCATTTCATGCACACGAATGGTCTGGATTAAAATTAGACGCCAGACAAGGATTCATGCATTTCATTTGAGTATCGCGTGTAATAGTTCTAACTTTGTCCAGAGTCACTCCTTATTTACCTACCTACGCAATGTTTACAGAGGATATTTCAAAGCAGGAACTTAAAACCCAGCTTTCAGCAGAGAAGAAGAAGCTTGCGCTGGTAAAAGAGGTCGGCCGGGCGTTATCCTCTGCAATGGACCTGGATTCCTTGCTAACCCTCATCATGGAGAATATCACTCAGTTGATGGAAGCAGATAGGTCCACCTTATATCTCCGGACAGATGACGGAGAAACGCTGTGGTCCAGGATGGCCCAGGGCGATGGACATATTGAGATTGAACTCAAAGTAGGTGAAGGATTAGCCGGCTGGGTCGTTTCATCGGGTGAATTGGTGAACATCCCAGATGCTTATACGGACGACCGATTCCAACCTGCTATTGATCAGCAGACTGGCTACAAAACGACTTCGATTTTGTGCCTGCCTATGCGAAATCATGGGAGAGACATCATTGGAGCTGTGCAGGTTTTGAATAAAAAAGGAGGCCCGTTTGAAAAAGAAGACGAGTCTCTCCTGGAAGCCCTGGCCGGGCAAGCTGCAATTGCTATTGAAAATACAAAGCTATATCAATCTGTCGTAGCAAAAAACGCAGCGCTGAATATAACACAGATCGAGCTTAAACAACGGGGCTTCGAGCTAAACGTGTTGTACGACATTGAACGGGAGATGAACGGGGCGCATGATTTGGATGAACTTCTTGAGCGCATTTTAAAAAGAGCGATCAAGATAGTTGGCGCCACCGCTGGTTCGATTGCATTGCGCTCCAAAAGATTGGGGGACCTTCGTTTTCATACAACTGCCGGCGATCACGGTGATCAAGTCCGCCGGCATCGGATTCCTTTAGGCAAAGGCATTATAGGCTGGGTCGCTGCACAAGGAGAAGCAGCTTTAGTCAATCTACCAGAAGGGGATGATCGCCATGCAACAGATTTCGCGAATCTAATTGGCGTTCAGCCAAGGCACATACTATGTTGCCCCTTGATCCTGGGCCAGGAAGTATTGGGCGCAATAGAGTTAATGGACAAAATCGATCCGGTGACGAAGGATACCACAAAGGGTTTCGATGAAGATGACCTTAAGCTCCTTCAACTCATCGCAGGTCAAACATCCCGAGCCGTTCAACTCGCTAGAGCAAATATTGAGCGCGAAAATGAAAACAGACTTGCTACGATCGGTCAAATGATGGCAGGTGTTCTTCACGATCTAAAAACACCCATGACCATTGTACAATGGTATGGCGACATGATGGCTGAAAGCCAGGACGAACACGAGCGACAGAAATTCACCAAGCTGATTAAAAGACAATTTGAATTAATGGATGGGATGACAAGAGAAGTTCTTGCATTCGCTAGAGGTGAGTCACGATTGCTTATTCGCAAAGTACACATCTCTCGATTCCTAAAAGAAATTGTAGACCAACTAGAGCATGAACTGGCGGGGCAGAACATCAATATCCACCTTGAGGTCAACAAGCCGGATGTCGTTTACTTTGATGAAAACAAAATCATGCGCTTAATCCACAATCTTGCTCGTAACGCAGCACAGGCAATGCAAGATGGAGGCAACGTTACAATTGCGTCTTCACAAGACAAAGACTTGCTGAGGCTTGAATTTAAAGACGATGGGCCAGGCATACCAACCGAGCTTCAAGGCCGACTTTTTGATCCCTTTACAACTGCTGGAAAAAAAGGAGGGACAGGGCTTGGACTTGCTATCGTTAAAAAGATAGTAGAAGAGCATCAAGGAGAAATTGTATGCACTTCTTCGCCAGAAAATGGGACGGTCTTTGAAGTTACACTTCCACTCAATATCTACAAAGCAGGACAGTAAAAGGCTATATGGGAGCACCTTTATTTAAGCATATTCTTAAACACAAGGTGTTTACCTTAATTGCCACCCAAAATTCATAACAATTCCATTATTAACGACACTGTCTTATTTCCTGGGATTCTTAAACTCCCTCTGTCACTATTTCTCAATGAAAGGACTTTAAACTTAGAGTCAGTTTAAATATCAGTCCTCGCAAGCACATTCATGCATGTTTTGTTCATAAGCGATTATGCAAGGCATCACACTAGCTGGTTGCGCTCTTCATAGATGCGCATTTCCATACGATCAATTCATCTCCCGATTGCTATCGATTAGGAGTAGACCACAATAGACTCGAAACCACCTTTTTTAATGTTGACAGGCTTACTTTCAACAGTGTTTTTCATGTGTAACTTGCTATTTGCAGGCTACTTATCTGGCACGGATCTACCTCCCGACAAAACACACACCCTAGCAGCACGCCTGGAAGCCATCGTATTAGACCAACAAGACACTATAAACGTGTCTATCAAATACCAATTGAATAAAGCTGCCGGGGTATCAACGATTAGCTATACTGGTCTGGAAGCATTCGGCACAAAGATCAAAGACATTAGTGCTACCTTCAACTCAATCAATATGCCTCTTTCCCCTAAGGTACATCAGCTTAGAATTGAGGGCAAAATAGACTTACCTGACTCAGTAGTGGCGGACACTTCTCTCAGCTTTGTTCTGAGTTACAAACTAATTAATGCACGCCTGCAAGAAAATGACCAATTCCACATAAACATCCCACTGCTTTGGATCGAGAACAGCAGTCTAGAGTCAAGCAAAAAGTTCTTCGAGGCTCATCTTGTTGTTCCAGAAAAATATTATGTCAAAGATTCTTTCCCTGTAAATGCAGGGCCTTGCTCGGTACAAAAAGACCCGAGGGACAATTGCTTACACCTTCAAGTACTTCCAACATTCCTTCGATACAGAGGGTTAATCGGACACAATCCAACGTTCACTGCAATAAAAGTACTCGACTATGCTATACTGAGCTTGTTGGTCGCAGCATGTATTTTCATCGTATTTCTACTAACAGAGAAACATACATACTCTGAGTTTAACGTGTAATTCGCCCACACCATGCCTGAACCTGGTTTTGTTTTTTGGGGTCTTTATATTGTAATTGGCTTACTAATTTGCTTTTATATCTTCTGGATGAGGAGAAAAAATAAATAAGAAAACGAATCTTTCTTGAAAGCTAAGTAACACAAGCACGCTTTTTCTTTGATGTTACTTCTGCCCCTTATTGACGGACATGAATACGCAGCTTATAGTCTTTGGACTGTATTTCCTGATCATATTCTTGATTGGGTTATATGGACTAAAAAGGACAAAAAATGAGGTTGACTATTGGATTGCTGGAGGTCGCTTAGGATGGCCTTTAGGTGGCGCAACGATGGCAGCAACCCATACCAGTGCGGGGACATTTATCGGGACAATCGGGCTTATTTATACGGCTGGATGGTCATTTGGATGGCTTCTTATTACCATACCCTTAGGATATTGGTTGATGGTCGCATTCCTTGCGCCGCGGTTCACAAAGGTCAAACAATTGACATTGCCGGCTTTTATCGAAACACGCTATTACAGCAAAACGGCACGTGCCATTGCAGCTTCGATTATTCTTGTTGCAACAATTGTTTACATACAGGCGCAAATAATCGCTGGGGGTCTTGTTGCGAACGTTGTCTTCGGTATTTCGCCCTTCCAAGGGATGTTAATCTTTACTGCCGTTCTCATTTTTTACACCCTGTTTGGCGGTATGCTTGCTGTTGTATATACAGACCTGCTTCAGCTTATCATCATGTTTGTTGGCTCTTTACTAGCCGTTCCCTTCGCCTTACGGCAAGTCGGTTCATTTGACCAACTCATCGCCTATGCACAGGTCCTCAAACCTGATACCTTTGAATGGAGTGGGATCTCATTAACCCTACTTTTCACCATGGGCCTCGCCCTTCTGTTAAGCCTGATCTCTACACCAGACAAACTAACCAGGCTATACGTCATGAAGGATATGCGCACCATCCGGAGAGGCATATTATTAACCATAGTCACAGTATGCACGATTAACCTTCTGGTTTTTGTTTTGGCACTGGCAGGCATTGCTGTCTTCCCCTCCCTACCCGCAGGAGACTTAGCGATGCCTCTGATTGCACACGCTCTATTGCCTCCTGTTCTAGGAGCCATTTTACTGGCCGCGGTAACGGCTGCCATGATGTCTACAGTCGACTCTCTTCTCCTGGTAGCTGGTTCAGCACTCTCAGAGGATATTTACAATAACGTTCTGTATCCAAATGCAACCAAAGAGAAGAAATTACTCATAGCACGATTTGGCATTTTTATCGTTGGGTTAACTCCTCTCATACTCATTTTATATGGCGTAGGGGAAGGGACCCTGATTCAATTCATTGTACTTCTCTTCGCAGCACTAATGGCTTCTAGTTTTTGCATACCTGTTCTTGGCGGGGTCCTGTGGAAACGAGCAACCAAGGAAGGTGCCATAGCATCCATGATCGGTGGAGTCTCAGTAACCATGTTGTGGAAAGTGTTTGGATTTCCCTATATCGATCCCGTTGTGCCTGGATTTATTAGCTCCCTTCTGCTAATGATCTTTGTCAGCCTGTCTACTCAACCACCTCCAGAGCAAGCTATTCGCCCGTTTTTCAATGAAGGCTGATTGAAATTCGATGAATTCCTTTACAACGTATTCGCAAGCGCTTTTCTTAACAGCACGATATTATTCTATCCATTAGCAAAGGATTATGAGCATGCCCACTCCAGGTAGTTCAGAATTGCCGCTCCGAATAGCTATTATAGGAGCTGGCCCGGCAGGTTTTTATGCAGCAGCCCATTTACTTAAACAAAAAGAGTTGAACATCGAAGTAGACTTATATGACAAGCTTCCTACCCCTTTTGGGCTTGTCCGTGGCGGCGTTGCACCTGATCATCAAAAGATTAAATCCGTAACCAAAGCCTACCATAAAACGGCGCAGCATGAAAACTTCCGTTTTTATGGCAACATTGAACTGGGCAAACACCTTAACGTCGATGATTTTCTCTCCTACTATCACCAGGTCTGTTATACAATAGGAACACAGACAGATAGAAAGTTGGGTATTCCTGGAGAAGACTTAGAAAGAAGCCACTCTGCAACTGAATTTGTTGCATGGTACAATGGTCATCCCGATTACCGCCACCTCGAGTTTGATCTATCACAGGAAAGAGTCGCAGTTATTGGAGTAGGGAATGTAGCTGTTGATGTCGCACGGATCCTTTGCAGAACCCACAACGAGCTTTCAAAAACGGACATAGCCGATTATGCCCTAGAAGCACTTAAGAACAGCAATGTAAAGGAAGTATATATGTTGGGCCGGCGTGGTCCAGCACAAGCTGCCTTTACAAATCCAGAAGTAAAAGAACTTGGAGAGCTTGAAGATGCCGATGCTTTTGTCCCCAGGGATGAAGCGATCCCAGACGCTTTAAGCAAGGCTCAATTAGAAGCCGAACCAGATCGTACCACCCAGAGGAAACTGGAAATTATTGAAGGACTTTCTGACAATGATTCGCAAACGAAATCCAAGCGACTGGTGATTCGTTTTCTCGTCTCACCGACAGAACTCATCGATGATGGTACTGGAAAAGTGGGCGGACTACAACTTGTCAAGAATGAATTGTATGCTTCCGAAACAGGCAAGCTGAGACCCCGAGCTACAACCACTACCGAAACCCTCAATGCCACCCTTGTATTTCGATCAGTAGGTTACAAAGGCGTTGCTACGCCCGGTATCCCCTTTAATTCGGACTGGGGTGTTATCTTAAACGAAAAAGGGCGCGTTTTATCGGAAGAGTCTAAATCCATAGTCGTTGGGCAATACACAGCCGGCTGGATAAAACGAGGCCCTTCCGGAGTTATCGGCACCAATAAAGCCGATGCCGTTGAAACCGCAGGTTGCATGCTGGAAGATGCGAAAGCAGGGAATATTCTCTCACCAGATTTTCCAGAACGGGCTCAACTGGAAGAATTCCTACTAACTCGGCAACCCGAACTCTTTTCCTACGAAAGGTGGGAAAAACTCGACGCGCTTGAACTTGCGAAAGGCGCTTCACAAGCCAGACCCCGGGTGAAGTTTACGGAAATCGACGCCATGACCAAAGTCTCAA
Source organism: Rhodothermaceae bacterium (assembly GCA_019634345.1). Taxonomy (GTDB): domain Bacteria; phylum Bacteroidota; class Rhodothermia; order Rhodothermales; family JAHQVL01; genus JAHQVL01. The sequence goes on along the minus strand of JAHQVL010000088.1, from coordinate 12,980 downwards.
AAAAGTAAGCACTGCTTGCAAAATCATTATTTCTCGATGGTTCTATGCCACTAGAACCTTCTAATTCTCAAGAAGACTATACTTCAATGAACCAACGTGCCCCTTACCCTTTACTCCTCCTATGCTTTGTTCTAGGAGTAACGCTACAAAGCTGCGAAACATCACCCACGCCGCCAACAACTACGGCATCTGCTTCGGCTGACTTACCAAATATACTTTGGCTTGTCGGGGAGAACATGAACTTAGACCTAGGCATCTACGGAGCTGAAAACGTATACACTCCCCACCTGGACTCACTAGCCGAGCGCGGCATTCGATATACAAAGGTATTTGCAACTTCCCCGGTATGCGCACCGAGCAGATCCGCATTTATGACGGGCATGTATCAAACAACTACAGATACCCATCACATGCGCTCACATCGAGATGATGATTACCGGCTACCAGAAGGCGTCCGTCCAATTACTCATCGACTGCAAGATGTAGGTTACCATACAGCCAACATTAAGTACATAGGAGAAAAAGAGGTCGGTACTGCAAAACTCGACTTGAATTTTGTCAATGAAGGCCCGGTTTATCAAACTGACGATTGGTCAACATTAAAAAACAACCAACCCTTCTTCGCACAAATAAATATGCCTGAAAACGAGTACGACATTTATGATCGACAGACATATAAGCATGAAAGGGTTACCTGGTACGGGGAAGAGCAACATCCTCAAATCGCAACACAAGAAAATGTAAGCCCTCCTCCATATTACCCCGATCATCCTCTGGTTCGTGAAGAGTGGGCCCGCTACCTGAATTCTACCTCTGGAATGGACATTCGCATCGGTTGGATACTCGATCAATTGCGGGAAGATGGTCTTGCCGACAATACCATTATCGTTTTCTTCGGTGACAACGGACGAATGGAACCACGGGGAATTCACTGGCCATGGGATACAGGTTTACATGTACCCCTGATTATTTATTACCCGGAAAACCTACAGGCTCCTCAACAATTTGAGAGAGGCGCAGTGAATGAGGATGTCATAAGCCTTCTGGACATTACAGCGACGACGCTTACCATGGCTGGCATTACACCACCCATGAGTATGCAAAGCAAAGTGTTTTTCGGCGAACATACCGATCCTCCAAGAAAATATGCATTTGGGGCTAGAGATCGAATTGACGAAACAGAGTTAAGGATGCGCTCTGTTCGGGGTGAGCGGTATCACTATATTCGTAACTACAGCGAAGGAGAGGGGTTCGCAACCCTTAACAGGTACAAGGAAAAATGCTTCCGAATCAAGCCATTGATGAGACAAATGCTTGAAGCAGGAGAATTGACGGGCCCTGCCTATGCTCTTATGCAACCGATGCCTTATGAGCTTCTCTATGATACCCTGGAAGACCCTCATGAAATCAATAATCTTGCGGAGTCAGACAACCCCGATCACAGGGAAGCTCTCATCCAATTAAGAGCAGCTCTGGATATTTGGGAGGCAGAAACTGGTGACTTAGGCTTCCGGCCTGAGGCCAGAGAAATTGTTGCTCCTTTCGAAAAAGAGATGCATGACTGGTTTGGAACCCCGGACTGGCACGACTACACTCCTGCCCCATAAACAATAGGGTTGAGCCCCCTTGGGAGGCGCAGAATAGAGTAAATACATGATAGACTAAGCGCATGTCTTTTCATTCATTGTATTTCCTATGCTTGCGTTTACTTCCAGGACTATTATGTATCGGGACCTCAACGAAGAAGAATCCACGGCCTCTTCGGATAAAAAAAACCAGGATGATTCAAGAGTCGACAGAGATTCATTACCCCCCAAGGGCCACAAGGTTAACTCTAAAGAGTTACCCAAACTCTGCTTAAATCATTCAACGAAAGAAGGGCACATTCATCACTATCAGAATACTAATTCTGATACCTATTTTAGCTATCTCTGGCGAATGGCCAGAGATGGAGACCAGGATGCATTAAATCGGCTTTCTAAACTAATAGCTCCTGAGTTGCAGCGTATTGCTCAAATCCTTCTCAGTAAAGAACGACAAGATCATACCTTAACGACAAACGGATTAATCAATGAGTTATACATTCGTTTGCTGGGTAGTGAATTGGTCACAATTAATGATCGTACCCATTTCCTTGCATTGGCTTCTAAAAGAATGCGATTTATTTTGATCGATTACGCGAGGAAAAGGAATAACCAAAAAAATAATAACGGCCAACGACCTGACGCCCTGGACGAAAATATCCACAACCAAGCCTCTGCAGCAAGTAAAAATATCGATAACGTACTAGACATCGATAAAGCTCTTAACGAGCTTGAAAAAATACATTCGGGGTGGGCCAGAGTGGTCGAACTCAGATATTTTGGTGGGTGCCAGTTTTCTGAAATAGCCGAAATTATGGATATCAATAAGCGAAGAGCAGAAAGATATTGGACGCGCGCCAGAACATGGTTGTTTAATTATCTTAAAAGTAGTTATTAACATTCGTTGTTAGACTCCTTTCAAGATACATTAAGTATGCGAACCATAGCGTCTCTAGTAGTGATTCTCTTCCTGTGCTTCCCTGCATACGCACAAGAAGTGGAATTTAATATTCCTACCGAAATTGATATTGTCCAGGGGCAACTCTCAATTGTATTCAAAGAAGATGTTTCCGAGTCGCAAGCTCGGCAATATCTTGAACAGCTTCCTTACGACATTTTGGATGTCAATTTTTTCCCCGTTTTAATTACGGGCGAATTAGAGAAGCCCCTAGATGAGAAGGTCATACAGAAAATGAGGGAGGACAAGAGGATTCTCACCGTTGAGCAGCAAACAACACCCGGGCCTATTCTTGACACCAACGTCTCGACCGAAACAGGTCCACCGAGATTGATATTGCACACAAGCTATCCAGCAGGGACGTCGAGTGCTCAAGCAAAAAAGGCCCTCAAAAAGCATGTTAGGCGACTCGAATCAATTCGAATAGAATCGCTCCCGAACGAGATAATTGTCGATGTTGGAGATCAAGATGAAGAGGCTTTCGATCTACTACAGAGCAACAAAATTGTGAAATGGGTTAGCTATGTTGGTGCCCCGGCAGCAGGCACTCAATAACTGACAGATCAATGTCGGTTAAACACTAACGATTTCTGCTAGGTTTTTTTCTTTTTTTGCTTTTCGGCTTAGAGGGTGACGTTTTAGGTTTCTCCTTTCTAGTATCTTCAGGCGCTTCTTGCACAACGACCTGATTTCGCCTGTGATACATCTCATCTACAAGGAGGGCAAGCAGTTCAGGTTCTTCCGAAGCAAGTTGCTCCACAAGAGGGATAAACTTCTGAAAGCGTTCTTTATCCAGGTTGGTTTTGGTTCGATAGGCATCTTCTAGCTGGACAGTAACGCGTTCCGCGCTCCTACTCTCAACTTCTTCCTGAGAAGGCACAGCCCACTCATCGATTTCAATCCCAAACTTTCTAGTTATCCTGAGTAATTGCGTTTTTTCTGTATTTGAAACCAGAACGATACTGATCCCCGTCTTGCCAGCTCGTGCCGTACGTCCCGCTCGATGCACAAAATATTCAGGATCTTGCGGTACGTCATACATAAATACATGACCCAGATCAGAGATATCGATACCTCGCGCAGCTACGTCCGTAGCGATAAGAAAACGCAGATCCCCTTGCCGTATCCGATCCATCACACGCTCACGCTCTCGTTGATCTAAATCCCCTGTGATTGAACTGGCATCGTATCCGAAATTCTTCAGAAACTGGACCAGATACTCGACATCCTTTTTTGTGTTAACAAAAACGATTGCCGAATCAGGATTTTCCATTTCGAATAACCGAACGAGAACCCGATCTTTCTCCATCCGGTCTACGACATAATACCGGTGCTCAATGGCGTCAACGCTGACTTGCCCTACACTCAGAGACAAAAAGCCTGGCTTGTATAAAAAATCCTCAGCTAGAGACCGAACTCGCGGCGGCATCGTAGCACTAAACATAAATGTTTTTCTTTCCTCAGGTAGAAACCGCCGCATCTCCTTCATCGCAGGTAAAAAGCCCATAGAGAGCATTTCATCGGCTTCATCAAAGATCAGTATTTCCAGGTAACGCAGAGAGAAGCTCTTTCTGTATAGGTGATCAAGTATCCTACCCGGTGTTCCAATTACAACGTGAGCACCACTTTCAAGGGCATTGATCTGCTTCTTAAACCGAACGCCACCATATACAAGAGCAGAACTGACTTCAGATTGCTCTCCACACATACGAGTAAACTCTTCGTGTATCTGCCGAGCCAGTTCTCTGGTCGGACAAAGTATTAATGCTTGTGTTTGCGCAAGGGAAGGATCGACAAGATCGAATAAAGGCAACAGAAAGGCGCCTGTTTTACCACTACCCGTGCGAGATTGAACAATGATATCCCTTCCTTCTAACATGTAGGGGATTGCCTTTTTCTGAACAGGCATTATGCTATTCCAACCGGCTGTTTCAACAGCATCTTGAACGGCATGAGGGAGATCTGAAAGTACAGCTTCTGGAAGTGCAGGGTCTGGTTCTGCAAAGGAAGACACGATGCGCTCTTGGCGCGCGGATTGCTGGGCCTTAGCCGTCATATCTATGACGGTTGTAAACCTGTTGCCATCCGAATCACTAAATGACATGTAATATATTTTTTATTTCAAAGAGGAGGTGGCAGCATTTACATCGCCAAACCACCATCGACATGCAGGACATGTCCGGTAACATAGTCGGAGTATGATGAAGAGAGGAACAATACAGCATTCGCCACATCCTGAGGTGATGCCGGACGCCCCAGAGGGACGGCACCTAACATAGCCTCTTGGGCTTTCTCCGATAAAGCAGCTGTCATATCTGTTGCAACATAGCCAGGAGCGACTACATTCACAGTAACACCTCTACTCCCTAATTCTTTAGCTAAGCTTTTAGAAAATCCAATAATCCCAGCCTTAGAAGCAGCGTAGTTTGCTTGCCCAGGGTTTCCCATAACACCTACGACTGATGATATGTTTATGATTTTCCCGGACCGCTGTTTCATCATAGGCCTATAGACTGCCTTTGAGAAATTAAAGACGCCTTTCAAATTCGTCCCAATTACGGCATCCCAATCACCCTCTGTCATCCGAATCATCAAGCCGTCCTTTGTAATCCCAGCATTGTTCACCAGTACATCGATCTTTCCCCAGGCATCCAACACGTCTTTTACGGTTTTCTCAGCAGCCGCAAAGTCCGCTACATCACTCTGAAAAGAAAGGCATTCGTAGCCCTGGCTCTCAAGTTCAGCTTTTAAAGATTCCGCCTCTTCTGCGGACGATCTATAGGTAAAAGCAACACGAGCTCCTGCCTGAGCGAGTGTTTCTACCATTGATCGCCCAATGCCTCTCGTTCCTCCAGTAATCAATGCGGTTTTGTCTGACAGGTCCAGGTTCATAATCGGATTTAGATGTAAGCGTAAAAAGTCTAATTATCTTGTATAGCTGAAAGGGCATTTTCTGCGTGCGCGGCAACAGCAGAGCCATCGTACGCCCATTTTAAATAGGTAGCACCCCATGTAAAACCGCCGCCAAAAGCAGTCAGTACAAGGTTATCACCTGTACGTAATTTCTTTTCCCAATCGTATAAACAAAGCGGAATAGTACCGGCAGTCGTATTTCCATAACGATCTATGTTGACCATTACTTTATCCGATGACACACCCATCCGGCGAGCAGTGGCATCAATGATACGTAAATTTGCCTGGTGTGGCACAAGGTAAGCGATTTCATCTCCATCAAGATCATTACGCGCCATGATTTCTGCTGCTACATCCGCCATCCCTTTCACGGCATATTTGAATACTGTTTTTCCATCCTGATACACATAGTGCAATCGCTCATCAACAGACTCCATTGAAGCGGGCTTTAGGCTGCCTCCACCAGGAATGCACAGCGCCGTATGCCCAGAACCATCTGTATGTTCAACGGAATCCAATACACCAAACCCTTCCGTGTTGGGTTCAAGCAAGACTGCTCCGGCTCCATCTCCAAACAAAATACATGTAGTTCGGTCCGTATAATCCAAAATGGAAGACATCTTGTCTGCCCCAATCACCAATACTTTTTCATGCTTCCCAGATTCTATAAACTGAGCACCACACGCGAGTCCAAAAAGAAAGCCGCTACACGCTGCAGAAAGATCAAATCCCCACGCATTGGTAGCACCCAACTGATCCTGAACCCGACACGCTGTAGCTGGGAAGACCATATCCGGAGTGATTGTGGCCACTATAATAAGATCAATTTCCTCAGGGCCAATGCCTCGCTTAGCAAGTATTTCCTTGCATGCCTCGGTTGCCATGTAAGAAGTGGCTTTCTCAGGATCTTTCAGAATCCGCCTTTCCCGAATCCCAGTCCTAGTTCGAATCCATTCATCACTTGTGTCAACCATCTTCTCTAGATCCGCGTTGGTGAGACGGTCTTCTGGCAAGTAATGACCGACAGCGGTTATAGCTGCAGTTCGCATAACAAAAATAAGTAGTGGAATAAAGGGTAATAAAAATCAAGTAGCAAAAGCATGCTACGCGGCCATAGCCTCTTCAATTGCACTGACCATTTGCAGATCAACGACTCGAGCAGCGGTATAAACCAGATGCTTGATAGCTTTTGCCGAAGAACTCCCGTGGCCAATCATCACATTTCCAGTTACCCCAAGCAATGGGGCGCCGCCGTACTCCTCATAATTAAACCGCTTGGAAATAGAACCAAGGAGGGTTTTCACGATCATCTTTTGCTCATCAGAAAAATGAAGCCGCTCCATTTCTTCTTTAACAAGCAAACCAAGAACAGACGTCATACAGCTTTCACCAAATTTGAGGACGATATTTCCTACAAATCCATCAAATACAATTACGTCTGCAATACCATAAAGAAGGTCCCTTCCCTCAATGTTGCCGATAAAGTTCAAATCCGATCGGGCATTCAACAACTCGTAAGCAGCCTTTACCTGCTCATTTCCTTTTCCTGGTTCTTCACCAATATTCATAAGGGCAACCTTGGGATTTTCTTTATCCAAGAGTTTTCCAATGAATACGGAGGCCATGCGAGCGAATTGCACCATATGCTCTGGCTTGCAATCCACATTACTGCCCATATCCGCGCTAATACTATGAGATCCTTTGGTGGTAGGTATAAACCCAAGTAGCGTTGGACGAGATACATTTGGAAGCCGCCCCAAGATAAAGGTCGAAGCAGCCATTACAGCCCCGGTATTCCCAGCACTAATAAATGCATCCGCGTGGCCTTTCTTGTGAGTTCCTAAGCCGACATGAATCGACGATTGCTGCTTCTTCTTTACAGCAGATGCCGGGGACTCGGCCATTCCAATGACTTCGGGTGCGTGTAGAATACGAAGTGAATCGATATTTTCTAAGCCGCCGTGCCTGGATAACTCTTCGTTGAGTATAGCTTCGGGACCTACAAGAATAACTTCTAATGGGTGTTGAGACTCTTGCAATGCTTGAACAACCCCATCTACCACAACGGAAGGTGCTTTATCTCCCCCCATTGCATCCACAGCAACTCGGATAGCCATAAGTTATCAGTTTATCATTCGAAAAACGCTGAAGGTTACGAAGAAGAACACTATAGATTCAACCTTCAACACATTTCGTTATGCGTATTCTGTTCCTTCAGCAATCTTTCTGCCACGGTAATGGCCACAATAGGGGCACGCACGATGACGCAGCTTTGTATTACCACAGTTCGCACACTCCATCATTTGAGGAGTTTTGAGACTGTTGTAATAATTTGCCCGACGCGAACGCGTTCGAGCTTTAGAGTGTTTTCGCTTTGGATTAGCCATTTCTATGCTCTACGGCTTCAATTTCAGTTGATAGAAGGAATAGTAAACTCACCTAAACGACGGTGGTTCTCTTCTAAAGCACCAGAACTATCAAGAAGCCGTTAATCTTACATGGAATGGAGCCTCTTTTATACCAGGCATTTTAAACTAAGCATTGTCGGAAGAGCCATCCTTTAATGCCCTTAAAGCTTCCCAACGCGGATCAATCCTGCCTTCCGCAGCATCTGGCTCTCCAAACCGGAGCGGGATCTCTTCATCCTCAGCACCTGGAGCAATCCTTCGTTGCGGGAGCGACAACAAAAGTGTATCTCTTATGAAATCAGTCAGATCGATTTCCTCTACATCAGTAGCCAGCAACTGAATATCCTCTTCTTCTTCTTCCATCCCTTCGAACATTTCAGGACCAGAAAACAACAGGTTATACTCCCCCTGCACAGGTTGCTCATAACCAGCAAGGGTTCGATCACAAACAAGACGCGCTACAGTATCAACCTGAATATTCACGAGCACTCGAGAAGCATGATAGTCCAATCGCACATACAACTCAATCTCCTCACCGAACATTTCTGGGTCTATCTCCAGGGTTTCTGCAGTCAAAACCCAGTCATATTCGTGAATACCTGCTTTCAGCGCTTTTAAATCTATTTTAACCATCTACAAAAGGGCAGGCTAATAAATGGAAGAGCAAAGATCGGAATCCCGGTGGCAATTCACAACCTCGCAAAACGAGAACATCGAACAGCAATAACGCCACAGTCTATTTCGTGAATCTCACTGAGTCTGATTTCGTTCCCGAGCAATCAATTTGCACTCGATTCTTCCACCAAAAAGACGTAGTTGCAATATCGTTACTCTTCAAATGCAAAAATCATAGTGCAACTGCTTGAAGTTATTATTTCTAATGTGTACCATGCTTCTCCCTTTTAGGGGAAGGGATGAAGTGCTCGCACTTTTCTGTTCTGTCACGCCGAGAAAGCCACTACTATTACGTACCACTATCACCAGCCAACTCTGCCTCAGCAGAAGGTATACGTACCACGGGTTTGACTCAGGTTTATTTGCGTACATCGTTAGTCTTAGATTTTGTGAATAACTTGTTCATATTGAATAAGTCACGGTACAAATCAGGGCCTCATGAGTACTACGCAACACCCTGACAAAGCAGGGTTGTCCATCATACAGGACAACACACACCAAAAACAGCCTTGGGACTAAATCCTAGCCACCACAAGCGTGTTGACAACTTGTTCAAAAAACAAGCTTTGTAAACACCTACATCGTGGATAAGTATTCTCCCCCACGGGCAGTGTGCATAAACAGTGCATATCGCGTGTACAATCAAAGGACTACACGCTGACAGTATAGGCAGGGACGAGCATTTCACAGTATAACTGAACGGATTCAATCTGAATCGTTTGGTTCGGTTTTTCAAATATTCTTTTATTATCACACTTACCTGCTCGACATGAGTGTGGACTATATGATGTAATGGATACACATGGAGCTATCGGCTGAAGAAGTCTGGCAGGATTGCCTACAGATTATACGCGACAACATTAGTAGACAGAGCTTCAAAACCTGGTTTGAACCTCTGAAAGCAGTAGAACTGCGAGATGACAGCGATTATCTCAGGCTTACTATTCAGTTGCCTAGTCGCTTCTATTATGAGTGGCTAGAAGAGCACTATTTTGCTTTGCTGAGGAGGACGATCACCAAAGTACTAGGGCCAAACGGCAGGCTTTTCTACAACATTGTCATCGAGAAAGACGACACAGAGACGGGCTATGCCGGCTCCAGCATGCAACTTCCAGCTCGCCAGCCAGCAAACGAGCGCCCCCAAACACCTTCCCCCTATACACCGCCGCCGCAACAACCTCCGTCCCAAAATACAGGGGGCGGCAGATGGCCCTACCAGGAACCCCAATATTCAAACACTCCTCCTCCCGATCACCGAAGAGCCGCGTATCCTCCGATCCAGGGCGGGCACCAAATCTCAACACCGAATACTCAGCCGCATCAACCGTTCAGTAATCCTTTTGCTGTTCCCGGCCTACAGCCGGCAAATATCAAAACCCACATCAATAAATCTTACACCTTTGAACGATTTATTGAAGGAGATTGTAATCGTCTTGCCCGGAGTGCATCTATGGCGATTGCGCAGCAACCCGGCGGAACCAGCTTCAATCCGTTTTTAATTTACGGAGGCGTAGGGCTCGGTAAAACGCACCTGATCCAGGCAATCGGCAACTATGTTTTAGCCAACAATAACACAAAACGCGTTCGGTACATATCCAGCGAGCGCTTCACAACAGAGTTTGTACAGGCCATCCAGAATAACCGGGTCAGCGACTTTTCATTATTCTACAGGCAAATTGACCTGCTTATTGTAGATGACGTTCAATTTTTTGGTGGAAAGGAGAAAACACAGGAAGAGTTCTTCCATATCTTCAACACCCTTCACCAATCTGGCAAACAAATAATTTTGTCTTCCGATCGTCCTCCGCGCGACATCGAGGGCATCGAAGAACGCCTCCTATCTCGCTTTCAATGGGGATTGTCGGCTGACGTACAAGCGCCTGAATTCGAAACGCGAGTTGCTATTCTTCAACGTCGAGCCGAAGATGACGGCATCCAGGTTGGAGCAGACGTCGTCGAGTTTATCGCTCATCACATCAAAAGCAATATTCGCGAACTCGAAGGAGCCCTCATTCGCCTCCTTGCTCATGCAACCCTGCGCATGCAAGAGATCGATTTATCAATGGCCAAAGAGGTCCTGCGCGACTTAATAAAAGACACTCGCGTAAACCTGACGATCGACGAGATACAACGCATCGCCTGCGAATACTTTAACATCTCCGAGGACCTTATCAGGGGGAAAACAAGAAAGCGCGAAGTGGTACAAGCCAGGCAAGTTGCAATGTTTTTCTCTAAGCAACTTACGCAGCATTCGCTGAAGACTATTGGCCTTCATTTTGGTGGACGAGATCACTCTACGGTCATTCATGCTAACCAAAGCGTAGAAGACCAAATAGACACTGATCCGAAATTCAAAAGCATGATCGAAGAAATTGGACAGCGACTTGAATTGAGAAGCAGATAGTGCGAACTTTGAGGGTCCATACAGAGTTTATGGATATATTGTATATTACTTTTCCGTCATCTCAATAACTGAAGCCTCCAATTAGAATGAAGTTCTCTGCATCTAGCGCTGAACTACTCAAAGCACTAACAGTCGTTAGCGGCGCAGTTCCTTCAAAAAGCACGCTTCCTATACTGGAATGCATCCTATTTGAATCGAACGATGATATGCTGCAGATCAGCGCAACAGATCTGGAAATATCGATTATCCAGGGGGTCCCAGTTCAATTTGACTCTACGTATTCAACCCGTGTTAATCGAATTGCCGTCCCAGCAAAACGGCTTCTCGACACCCTACGAGCACTACCCGATTTGCCAATAACATTTGTAACAAATGAAGACTTTCAGATCACGTTACAAACGGACCATGGCACGTACAAAATGGTTGGGTACGATGGCGCAGATTATCCGGCATTGCCTGAACTTGGAGACAATGCCGTCCTCCGTATGGATGGAGCCATTTTGAAACGAGCTATCCAGAAGACAGGATTTGCGGTTAGTAGAGAAGTGCTTCGCCCAGCCATGATGGGGATCTTCTTTCAGATCCAACAAGACTCCAGCCGGCTCGTTTCTACCGATGGCCATCGGCTAGTCCGCCTCTCTCTTCACTCTATCAGCAATGATGCAGCGACCTCCTTTATTGTACCAGAGAAAGCAATGGCCTTGGCATCAAAGGTCGTATCCAGTTCAGATTGTACCATCTCGGTAGACCAAAGCTACATAAGCTTTGACTTCAACGGCAGCAGGGTCTTGGCCAGGCTCATAGACGAAACCTACCCGAATTACGAAGCGGTCATTCCTGTCGAAAACGACAAACGACTGACCGTAAACCGGGGAGCCATGCTGGCAGCAGTGAAACGAGTAGGCCTCTACTCATCCAGCATGACCAATCAGATTAGACTCTCTATCTCCAAGGACAAAGTTGAGATTTCAGCTGAGGATATTGAGAGATCAAGTGAAGCTCACGAAGTCATCAATGCTGAGTACGACAGTGATGACATGGTAATTGGCTTTAATGCTGCTTATCTCACCGAAGTACTTGGTCATATCGATGCGGATGAAGTCGTCATCGAATTAAGCTCACCCAACAGAGCCGGCATAGTAACTCCGCTTGAACAAAATGACGATGAGGAGCTACTCATGCTTATCATGCCTGTCATGCTCAACTCCTACGCCTAACTCTAAAGCAGCGCTTTTAATTCCTTCGCTTCCTCCAAACGACGGCCTCTTAGTGTAATGAGTTCGTCGAGCAATAAAGCAGCCCTACTAAAGTCCTTCTGCGCAAGATGTACTTTAGCTAGCAAGTAGGTAGATTCTTCAAGCAAGAACGAAGAGGAAAGCGAATCCTGGCGCACCCTGTCTAACAACTCCTCAGCCCCCACAAGCCGTTCCTGGTCATAGGTATAAAACATGCCTAGCCAAACATGCTGCGATTCATAAACCGCTCGCTGCGCAAACATAAATACCACATCAGGGGACACAGGCTTTTGAAATTCGTCCAACCCTCGCTCTTCGACAATTTCATGAACAAGCAAAACATCAGCCGGGGTGAATGCATTCCTGTCAATGCGATTAAAATAGTACCCCAAGGAAAAGAGCACAACACAACCAGCCAGAACAAGACGAGACCAGGTTCTGGATCGGATTACCCGCTGTACCCCCTGGCTCTTTACACTTGAGCGATCCCCGGCATAGTGCTGCTTCTTGAAATCACGCGGACCATTCACCTCATCAAAATCCTGTTCTGTACTGTACCCTGTAAGTTGTTCAAACTGTGCTATTGGGTCACTCATCATAGCAATCTCTTCCATCCGAACCCGCACTTGCATGTAGCGCTCTTTGGCCTTAGGCATGGCTTCGATTTTATGTTTTAATTGCTTGTACGCTTTTTCAAGAATGTCCGGCGCCTCTCCTGAAGTAACCTGGTTATGAGCAACTAAATATGCCAGCGCTATTTCATCATCTGTATCTCTTGCGAAAACCCCAGCTTCACGAAGAAGG
>JAHQVL010000087.1 GCA_019634345.1 Rhodothermaceae bacterium | reverse complement strand
GAGACATCCTAAATACAATCCGTGCTGACACGGAAATTGGTTATGAAGATCGCGGTACATTCAGCCCTTCTGCTCTTGCAGTTGGATTTGGATATGCGCGTTCGTTCTCAGACCGGTTCTCACTTGGAGCTCAGATTAAGTATGTAGAACAGGACCTGGGTACACAGTTCCTTACATCTAGTACGACTCGTGACTTTAGCGAGTCTACAGTCGCCTTTGACTTCGGTATTCTTTACAATACCGGTTTCAGAAGCCTCGTACTCGGTATGAGTGCTCGTAACTTCTCTTCTGAAGTAACATACGTTCAGAATAGCTTTGAGCTTCCTTTGACGTTCAACATTGGATTGTCAATGGATCTTATCGACTTCTCGGCCCTTGATCCTAACATGCACAGCTTCAAGTTTCGCGTAGACGCTTCTCGTCCTCGCGACTTCCAGGAGCACGTGAAAGTGGGTGGAGAGTATACCTTTATGGATATCTTCTCACTCCGTGCTGGTATGGCTGAAGCGTTTGTTCAGGATGAAGAGCGCGGCATGAGCCTCGGTGCTGGTTTGAACCTAAACGTATCAAATGTCAATCTAACTGCTGACTATTCTTTCACAGAATTCGGAGTGTTTGACAACGTAAACAGGTTCTCTATCGCACTTGGATTCTAAGCGTACTCTGAGCTGATAATACAGTTTAAAGTGGCCATCCTCTCGTCCCTGTCAGTATGGAAGGGAATGAGGGGGTGGCTTCTTTATTGATCGTAGATCAATAAAGAGTGCAAAGTGCAGTGTGCAAAGTGCAGTGTGCAAAGTGCAGTGTGCAAAGTGCAGTGTGCAAAGTGCAGGGTTGGCCTGAAAAAACCTTGAACCTTGAACTTTGAACCTGGAACTTTAATTACTTTTCCGGGATTCAGAGAGTCTCTACCGCCCTAGATCAACCCACCCTAATCTACCTGTTTTTGCGGTATTTGAATCAAGCAGATTAAAACGTATAAAAGCATGTCATTTCGCATTTATGCATATGCGTTGTTGTGCCTGATGCTATTCAGTTGCTCCTCCGGTAATTCTGAAGAAGCATCTAGCCATACTCCGAGTGTAGACGATCCCGTGTATTTTGTGGATGTAGCTGCAGATGTTGGATTGGGTGATTTTTTGCATACGACCGGTGCCGTTGGGGATAAATGGTATCCTGAGCCTATGGGGAGTGGCGGTGGGTTTATTGATTACGATGGCGATGGATGGGAAGATATTCTCCTCGCAAGTGGCGGTACCTGGGAAGGTGCTTCATCTCCCAATACACAAGGGCTTTGGTTGTATCGAAACAACCAGGATGGGACGTTTACACAAGTCACGCAAGAAGCGGGGTTGGCTGAGGTATTGGCCTACACAATCGGTATCAATGTAGCCGATTATGATAATGATGGGGATGATGACTTTTTCCTTTCTAATCTCCGAACCAACATGCTCTTCCGAAACGACGGTGGTGTATTCACTGAAGTGGGTGAACAAGCGGGAATAGCAGACGAAGCCGTTTGGAGCAGTTCTACGATGTTCTTTGATGCGAATAAGGACGGGTGGCTTGATCTGTATGTAGGCAATTATGTGGAATGGTCTCCAGAAACGGATATATTTTGTCCTCCTGGAGGTACTGTGAAGTTGTACTGTATTCCAGCTGCGTACACGGGAATACCGAGTCGTTTCTTTATGAGCAATGGCGATGGTACCTTCACGGATGTAACAGAATCAGCCGGTTTTTATCCTGCTCTTGGTAAATCGCTCGGCGTATCTGAACTGGACTTCAACAACGATGGATGGCCCGATTTGGCTGTTGCGAACGATGGGGAGGGAGACCTTCTATATCGGAATAACCAGGATGGGACCTTCAGTGAGTTGGGTACTAAAAGCGGTATGGCCTTTAGTGAACACGGCGAAGCGAGAGCGGGGATGGGAATTGATGCTGGCGTTGTTGATAGCAGCGGCGAGGTGTCTGTGGTAGTCGGGAATTTTTCTGAGGAGATGGTTGGCGTGTACAAGTATGTAGGTAATGAATCGTTTATTGATCGGTCAGCGAGCTCTAAAATTGGCTATCCCAGTTTATTGATTCTCACGTTTGGGGTCATTCTTTTTGATGCCGATTACGACACCGATCTTGATGTGTTCTTAGCTAACGGGCACGTCTACCCCGATCGGACTTCTGATAAGGACAAAGTAACGTATCGGCAACCCTCTCAGTTGTATATGAATCGAGGAAATGGTGTGTTTGATCTCTTGGAAACGGACAAGGGCGTCCTTGCAGAGAGAATGGTAGCACGCGGTGTTGCCTATGCTGATTACGATAAAGATGGGGACTTGGACCTGTTATTAACGGAAAACGAAGGCCCCGTCCACCTTTGGCGAAATGAGAAAGACACAGGCTCTGTTCTACGAGTAAAGGCACGAGGAAAAGAGGATAATCGAGATGCAATTAGTACAGAGATCGTTGCTTATGTCGATGGACTGGCAATGCATCGGAGGGTACGTACTGGATCCAGCTATCTGTCTAGTTCAGAAAAAACGGTCACTTTTGGTCTAGGGAACCATATTTCGGTCGATTCTTTAAGTGTGCGTTGGCCCAATGGAGCCTCTATGAAATTGTATGAACTGGACAAGAATCAAGAGATTCTGGTCGTTCAAGGAGAAGACGGATATACGAAGACTGCATCTTTTGGCAATGGGGCCGAAAGCTAATGCCTTTAGTGTGAGACAAACAAGGATTTCAGCATTGATGAGTATGAGGAGCTTTAACTATCTGATAGGTTTTTGTTTGCTGGCTTACCTGTCAGCATGTTCAGCCCCCGAAGAACCTGCTGGTTCAATGGAGACAGGGAAGCCTGTATTTGTGGATGTGACGATGGAGGCTGGCCTAGGAGATTTTAAACATGAAACGGGTGGGTATGGACAAAGCTTGATGCCCGAGATCGTCGGCGGCGGAGGTGGCTTTATCGATTACAATGGGGATGGATGGGAAGACATCCTGCTTGTTGCTGGTGGGAAATGGTCGCACAACGAATTGAATGATGTGCAGTGCCTCTATTTGTATCATAATAATGGCGATGGCACATTTACGGATGTCACGGAAGTGGTGGGATTGGACCTGGTGAGAACCTATGGATTTGGCGTTACCGTAGCAGACTATGATAACGACGGCAATGATGACTTCTATCTGACCACGATCTACAAAAACTTGCTGTTCAAGAATGACAGAGGGTTTTTTGTGGATGTATCTAATGAGGCCGGCCTCAATAATGAGTCCGCCTGGAGTACTTCGGCCCTGTTCTTCGATGCAGATAATGATAGCTGGCCCGATCTGTATGTTGGCAGCTATGTAGACTGGACGCCGGCAAGTGACTTGACCTGCATGTACAGAGGAAAAAAAGTCTTTTGTACACCTCAAGAATACACGGGTCGATCCAGTTATTTCTACAAAAATAATGGAGACGGGACGTTTACAGAGTGGACGCGGGAAGCTGGGTTTTTGGCCGGTGTTGATACTACGCTGGATAAAACGTTGGGTGTCGCTGTATTTGATTTTAATAACGATGGCTGGATGGACATAACCACCGGAAACGACACAGAGAATGATATGCTCTATGTTAATCAAGGGGATGGGACGTTTAAAGAGTCCGGCTTGCAAAGTGGTATCGCAGTTAGTAAGAATGGGTATGCCCGAGCTGGAATGGGGCTTGATACCGGTGTTGTGGACAGCACAGGGAATGTATCGATCTTCGTAGGCAACTTCAGCGATGAAACGGTTAGTGTGTTCAGGTACATGGGCAATAACCAATTCTTTGACCGCGCCTCAGCCTCAAAAGTAGGCTTTCCAAGCACAACAACGCTTACTTTTGGGCTCGTCTTGGTCGATGTTGACTCTGACACTGATCTGGATTTGTTAACGGCCAATGGGCACGTGCTTACCCATATCAACGAAGTATCCGAAGCGGTAACGTTTAAGCAGCCGTCTCAACTTTATATCAATCGTGGCAACGGTGTTTTTGATACCTATGAAACGGATGAGGGGCCTCTTGCGAAACCGCTGGTTGCCCGCGGTTTGACGTATGCCGATTACGATAAAGATGGAGATGTTGATTTGTTGTATGTAGAAAATGGAGGCCCGGCCCATCTTTGGCGCAATGATACTGACGGCGGTGGATACTTGAGGGTGCAGGCGAGAGGAAGTGAAAGCAACAAGGACGCGCTAGGGACTCGAATCGAAGCTGTAGCTAATGGCCTGACTATGAAGCGGTGGGTACAGACTGGGGCAAGCTTTTTGACAAGTGCTGAAAAGACGGTTACGTTCGGCCTCGGTACAAACGAAGTGGTGGACACATTACGCGTCGTTTGGCCTACAGGGAAAGTTGATCAGTTTACCGATGTTGCTGTAAATCAAGAGATACGCATTGTAGAGGGGCAAGGCTCCTACGAGCCTGTGACAATGGATTAACAATAACACACCTTTTGAGATATACGTAATACCATGAGAAAAAGCGTTTCATACTTATATCATTTGAGACTGGTAGGTTGTGTTGTCGTCCTATTTGCCATGTTGCAAGGATGTTCGAGTGATAAGAACTCCAAAGATAACATGACCAAAACCGAGAACCTACGTCTCCAGGTGGGTCCTAGGGTAGCTGAACACATGAGAAATGCAGAAATTGCGTTTCAACGGGGAAATTACAATATGTCCTTTGCCCTCATGGATAGCGTCGAGGCTATCATTCCTGATCTTGCAGATCTGCATTTCATGAGAGGTAGATTGTATACCCAAATAAATGATCTGCAGCTATCGCAACTATCGTATCAGCGTGTATTGGAATTAGATCCAGAGTATGTCGGCGCTAACTTCAATATGGGATTGAATGCGTTCAGGCGGGGACTATTACGGCAAGCTGTCGATTATTACAAAGGCGAGGAAGCTATTAATACGGATCCTGATGCTGTACTGTATCTCGAGTTGGGGAAAACCTATGCGCAACTTGGTGAACCGGATAGTTCGCAGGCCGCTTACGAACGCGCAATTGACATTCAACCCGATAATGCATCAGCTTATATGTGGCTGGGGCAGTTGATGGAAGAAATAGGTGAGCTAGATAAAGCCCTTGAGTACTCGCATAAGGGAGCTGAAATTCGTCCTGGTGACCCTGACTACGAGTATATTATCGGGACGCTCTATTTCCGTAATGGCGATACAGAAAAAGCAATCGAATACCTGGAGCCCGTTGCCAACAAACTAGAATTTCACCAGGGTGCACAATACAACTATGGACAGGCCTTACGCCGGCTTGGAAAAGAGGACGAAGCTCAAATATATCTTGCCCGAGCGGATAGCGCGCAGAAGTTGCAGCAAAGGGTAAACGAGGCCGTTGATGGTATCAATAATGATCCTGGGAATCGTGATAAGTGGGTTGAGCTTGCCCTGTTACTCTGGCAAACCGGGCAACGCGAAAGAGCTGTAGAATCGTATACTACGGCTGTGAACATTGATCCTGCAAACTTTGCTTTACAGAGCAACCTGGCGATGATGCTGGTTGAAAGCGGGCGGATCGATGATGGGATTCGACGTTATGAAACCATCCTCCGGCTTCGTCCGGAGCTCACAGAAGTCTGGGTGAATTTGGGTGCGGCGTATGCGAATACAGGCGAATCAGAGAAAGCTCGGGCTGCCTGGGAGAAAGCATTGGAGGTGGATCCAAACAATGCACGGGCAAAGGAGAACCTGAATCAGCTATAAGGTGCATCCAACGGATATCAGAAGGATGGTTGTTACTTCTGAATAAAGAGCGTTTGTGAGGTACTGAAGGAATCTCCTTCCAGGCGAACAAAGTAGATGCCACTGGCAACGTCACCAGCCTGTATGGTGATCTCTTGTATCAGGTTTACTTCTGGATTCCCGCTATATAAAACCTTCAGCTCACGGCCGGTTATATCGTATAGAGTAAGTTGAACGGGTTGCTGTTCCTCAATAACAAACCGAAGGGTTGCAGGACCAACCGTTGGATTTGGATAGGGAGGTTCAAGTAGATAGTTATTGCCCGACGAGATGATGTCAATCTCAGCACTGTAGAGAGAAGCCCCGGTAGAGGTCGTCAAGTGGACACGGAAGGTATGTATTCCACTTCTTAGTTCTGGTAGGGTGTATGAATAGAGTTGTGGATCGTCAGGGGTATGAGGCGATTCTACCCTTCCGATAACTGTGTACACTCCATTTTCCTTCCTTTCTACTTCGAAGTATGCATCCGGGATACGTCGAGTAGCTCGCCAGGTTAATTGATTAATCCCATTAGATATGTGGCTCTCTATGCTGGAGAATGACCCTGGGGAGCCTGCAGAGCTACACGAAAACGTCAGAGGCAGGCCACAGATAGCGTCAGTCGTAATGGCTGCATAGTCTGGATCGTCTGGTATACAAAGGCTTGCGTCGTTTGATGCCAGATTACAAGAGTTGGTAGAGTTTTGAAGTAAAGCAACAGAGAGCGGTATGGGGCCAGCGAGGGCATTCCCAGATAGATTGAGTGTATCTAAGCCGGTAAGATTGCCTATTTCTTCCGGGATATCTCCATTCAAATTGTTGTCTGGCAGGGATAACGTGGTTACTTGACCGTCTGTGCATTCCAGGCCGTGCCAGCTACAGGGATCGGGGGCAGAGAGCCATCCTGATTGGTCCGCCCAGTTGATTCCTTCCGTTTTGTAGAAGATAGATTCCAATGTACCGCATGAAGCATGGCCTGCTGTTAGAGTACTGGAGCAAAAGGAGCAGGTCGCGTCCAAAGGGACTCCGCAAATATTGTCTTGCCCGTCAATTCTGTATATAGGTGCATCTGGTATACAAAACTGAGTGCTTTGCTCAGTCATAGAGCAAATGGAAATTTCGGAAGCAAGTTTTATGACCGAGGGGGGAGGAGGGCCGGAAAGTTCATTATCTCTAAGGGTAAGAGAAATGAGCTTAGGGAGCGTTCCCAGAGAAGAAGGAATAGGGCCTGTGAAGTTGTTCTCACGGAGATCCAAGATACTTAATTCAGAGAGCTGCCCAATTTGCGGAGGGATCTCTCCAAAGAAATCGTTGGAGCCAAGATTTAAGTTCTCAAGATTGGTAAGGTTGCTTATGCTCTGGGGGATCGTTCCAATGAGTTGGTTTGATGATAGATCGATTTCTTTGAGCGATGTTATATTGCCAATCGCGTCTGGAATACGACCCGTTAACATATTATTCCCTAAATCCAGTATTTCAAGATTCTTAAACTTGGTCCATTCGCTGGGTACCGGACCTGTGATTTCATGGCCTCTGATACGAAGTATTTTCAAATTATCGAGGTCTTTTAGCCCATCAGGCAAAAAGCCTCCAACCACATTAAAGTATCCAGCGGTGGCCGTGTTTTCAATAACGAGTTCCTCAAGTTCTGTAAGGAAGGAAAGTTCTCCGGGAATTGTGCCAGCGATATCGTTATCGATCAGAATAATTTTTCTGACGTTACGAGGCCAGGGGCCTGTTTCACAAACGACACCCATCCACTCACAGGCCTGACCTGCTCGCATCCATCCTCCGCGATTGAGCCAAAACTCACCGTTTGTTCTCTCGAAGAAGATCCTTAGCGCATTACACTCTTCTTCCGGGATTTGCGTCTGTACATCACATCCAGGAAAAGGCGTAACCTGGGCAACGGTTTGTGTAGGAAAACTAAGAAGCGAAAAAAGGAGGAGGCAAAGCAGGCTCAAAAATCTACCGTGGTAGGTTATTTGAACGTGTAGAGTCTGAGTGGAAGAAAATACCTGCATGCGACTTGTGACAAGTAGTTAGCCTTATTCAATATATAATAATACACACGGAGGCTAAAGGTGTGCACAGAGAAGGACTGTATTTTCTTACGGCCCCGTTGAAGAACTGCTTGAGTCAGACAACCAGAGTGTAGCTTCGGGTTGAAACGCAGCCCATGAGAACCAATAAGAAACATACGCTTCTGGTATAGGCGTAAGCCTGAGGCCTTGTAAAGGTCCCGAGACGGCCATCCCGTCAATGCGCCAGGTAGAATTGGTCTCGAGATCCACGATTTGGCCTGATTGAGCGTCGAAGGTTTGAGCATCCCCTGAGCCAGATAAATCAAAGGCAACAGCTGCTCTTTTTTCACGGTCGTAGAAAACGACTATGGGTGTGTTTTCATATTCAGCATGGACCGCAGCAACAGCACCCCGTTTGTCCAATTCCATAAAAGGTATCGATAGCCCTCCCTCCCCAACAGGTATACCAAGGATGCGCTCTTTAGGAGGCCGGCGCGTATCTATTGGGCTCAGCATGGGCCAGAAGAGTGTACCATTATCCGGTTCAACATAATCGCCCAGGGGATCGATTGAATAATTTCGGTTAAATCCTGTACTGTCTCCAACAACCAGCGTTTCGGGGTGAAGCTCTTTCCATCCTGCCCAGGTCATTTCTACCACCGGATAGGCATCAAGGGGAGTACCCGGTGCTGTGTTTTCTCCACACAGTACTTCTGCTCCCATTTGGGACCATAGTGAAAATCCACCTCGATCAAACATCACGTTATTATTCTGCCAGAGCAGGCCTGAAACACCAAAATCGACATTGCCTGCCGCTGCCCTATCAAAGATGATCCCCGAACCGGTCAAGGGGCAAAAGGTGATAGCGAGTTTAGGGCTTGTGTCACTCAGGTTAACAACCTCGTGCCACCATAGGATGTTGTGTGGAACGGCCAGCGTTAAATCCCCATTTTGCATCCCAAGTACAAGATCCCGGTCTTTTAAATAGCCAGCTTCTTCGGCGCGTACAAACTTCGGGTCAGTGAGTGCGGGAATTGCGTCTATAGCCGTGCTATTAGCAAACTCACTGGTTGGAATGATGCAGTTAGGGTCGAGTGTTGGTTCGTCCGGTTCATCGTTTCCAGAGTCGCATGCGGCAAGCAGTACGAGAGCGAAGAGAAGACAGAGTGGTTTTAAGTGTTGATACATTGCAGAATGAGCTTCGCTTTTCAGGTGTAGAGGCAATAGGCTAAGTGCTCTGTAAACAACATATACTCATGATTAAGAAATAGCATCAATCTTGTCATCTCGACCTTGTGGAGAGATCTATGCTTTACTCCATTACCAGAGTATAGAGCCATGCATAGATTCCTTGATCGCTTCGCTCCAACGGAATGACAAGCGTTCAATTATAACAACCCGAGTTTACAGCCTACCGAGAGGGTTGACTTTTAGTGCCAAAATCGAACAATCTGTTACACCCAGAGCATACTACAGCGACGCAATATCCATTTGATGAATCCCCTTCGTATTACCTCTATGGGTTAGTTCAGCTTCAATTGTAATCGGGCCGGCCGGTAATTCAATGGCTTCGAACGAATAGGTCGAATCACCAGGGGCAAGATCTGCGCTGTATGGTGTGCCGTTTACTTTAAGGGTAGCCGTGCCGGCAGTATCTTCGGCATAGAATCGCCAATCAACCGTGTACGTCCCGGGTTGATCAACCTGAATAAGCCAGTATCCCAATGCATCTCGTGCCCATCCTCCCCGGCCATGTGTGCCTGGGTATCGCCAATCTTGCCGGGTTAGGACGGTTGTAGGTTCATGTGCGGGGTCGACAACGATCCGGGGAGGATCATAGTTGTTTTCCCGGGTTGCACTTACATCGTCAAACCAGGCGTCGTAAGCATCAACGAGGGCCTGCAACGTGTCTGGAAATTGATCCGCCACATTGGTTGTTTCCAGAGGGTCAGTCTCCATGTTGTAGAGCTCGAACTGGGGTGCTCCCTCAAAGGTCTCTGGGCCGAAACCACTTTGATGGACGACTTTCCAGTTCTGGGACCGTGCGAAGAAGTGATGATACCTGACAGGTACATCCCCACGATGGGTCTGAATAAATAGGTTTCGTTCGGGCCATTCGGATGCCGATCTTGTTAGAAGAGGAAGAAGGCTAACCCCATCAAATTCTGATATGGATTCCGTATCTACCCCTGCGGCATCAAGGAGTGTTGGCGTAATGTCAATGTGCGCCGAAATACGATCGGAGGCGACTCCAGGGGCCAATGTGCCAGGCCAATGGGCAAAGAGCGGTGAGTGGACACCGCCTTCATATACAGATGTTTTCATGCCTCGCATGCCATTAACAAATCGACGCGTATTCGGGCCGTTATCGAGCATAAAAAGGACCAGTGTATTATCCGTAATATCCAACTCTTCGAGCTTGGTGAACAGCCGCCCAACATTCTCATCCACATTGGTTATCATGGCAAATATACGCGCCACGCGATCTGCATTCATCTCGTTTGTAAATGGGTGGTTCGTATCCTCAGGAAATAATCCATGATTCAGATCGAGCGACTTGTAATACTGATAGAGGCTATCGGGGACGTCATGGTATGGGCCATGAGGTGCATTCGTAGGGATATAGGCAAAAAACGGGGCTTCTTGATGGGTGTCTTCAATCCATTGAAGGGCTTCAGAGAAATAGATATCGGTACAATAGCCTTCCATTTCCTTTAATTCCCCATTGTGAATGAGGGTCGGGTCCGTATACTTCCCTTCGGCACCTGTTGGATCTGAAGGCTGGCCGATGCCTCCTCCCCGATGAACCAGTGATTCTTCAAACCCCTGATCCATTGGGCGCATAGGGTAACTGTCTCCCAAATGCCACTTCCCAAAGATACCCGTTTTATATCCTTGATCGCGTAACCGCTCGGCAAGCGTGATTTCTTCAGGTGCCATCATGGCGCGGCCGAGGTAGGTGTCGACCACTCGGGTTCTGTAATTGTAGCGTCCTGTCATCAGTGCGGCACGGGTTGGTGCACAAACCGGGCTTACGTAATAATTTTCCAGCCTGGCACTATTTCTGGCCATTTCATCAAGGTGGGGCGTTTGTAACACGGGGTTACCGTAAAAACCAAAATCTCCATGCCCTTGATCGTCCGTGATAACAATGATGACATTGGGAGGCGATTCTACTTCGACGGATTGTTGCGTACAGCCGGTGAGAAGCAAAACAAACGATACGAGTACTAAAGGAAGAATCGGTGGTAGGGTGGGGAGCCTCATTGAATTACCAGACTAATGGTTTAGGTTGTTTAGCTAAAATAGGAATCCCAGGCAATACGTGCTTAAAGTGCATGGGTCGGTATTCAGAGATAGGTGACAAAAAAGCATGTGAGGCTTATATTGCTCAACAATTATGCGACTGCACTAGCTGCGATGGCAATTTTTACGTGTGCAATTTAATAGGAGGGTTTCCAATTGTGAGGGTTCTCTGTGCTTGCTTGGTAATTTTGTTGTGCCTTAGTTGTGATTCTGCTGAGCCCCTGGAGCAAGAAAACGAACAGCCATGCATTACAAAAGACAAAACGGTAGTCGAACGCATTTCGGGTATGGCGGTGTCTCCTGCCGTCCAACCAGAATTCCCAATCCCTACGCCGCAACAACTCGAATGGCAACGTGATGAGCTCTACCTGTTTATTCATTTTGGTATAAACACATTTACAGGCGATGAATGGGGAGATGGTACCGCCTCCCCTAAAGTGTTCAATCCTCCTTCTGTTGATGTGGATCAATGGGTACGCATTGCTAAAGAAGGGGGCTTTAAGGGGGTGATTCTTACCGCTAAACACCATGAGGGATTTGCGCTCTGGCCTACAAAACAGTCGGACTATTCTATTCAACAAAGTCCATGGGAGAAGGGCCAGGGAGATGTGGTTAAATTGTTGGCTGAAGCCTGTAGAAAGGCTGGTATTAAGTTTGGCTTGTATCTCTCCCCCTGGGATCGGTATGAGCCAACGTACGGTACGCCCGCTTATCATGACTTTTTTGTTGCCCAACTGACCGAGTTGTTGACGGACTACGGACCCGTCTTTGAAGTGTGGCTAGATAGCGCACGAGATCCCAGTGTCCAGTTTGAGTATGATTTTGAACGGTATTTCAGAACAATACGGCAATTGCAACCTGACGCTCTGATTGCAAACTTGGGTCCTGATATTCGTTGGGTGGGTAATGAAATTGGGGAGGTGCCTGAACGGCAGTACAGTTTTGTAAATGACTCGTGGTGGTACCCGGTGGAGTGCGATGTATCGATTCGGCCTCATTGGTTTTGGCGGGGCAATGAGGATAGCAAGGTGAAGTCATCCACAGAACTGCTTAACCTGTATTTCGGGTGTGTAGGCCGCAATGGGGTATTACTACTGGGTACTGCACCAAATCGAGATGGCGTTATACCTGAGCAGGATGAAGTTCAATTGCTGAGGTTTAACTCAAGGCTAAAGCAGATATTCGAAAAGAATTTAATAGAGACGGAGACAATCAGAGCCAGTAGTGAGAGAGATACCGAAAAATGGGGTGCTCAGCATATTCTAGATGCATCGCCGTTAACTTTTTGGATCGCAGAGGAGGGGGATTACAGTGCTTCTATTGAAGTTTCAGTTCCTTCGTGCCAGTCCCTTAATATTATTGAATTAAAGGAGCCCATACAGTTTGGGCAGCGTATTGATTGGCATCGCATTGAGGTTGAGCGAGGAGGGCGATGGCAAACCGTCGTGGAGAGTTCAACCATTGGATACAAACGATTGCATCAAATTCCTGAACAACGAGGGTCCCGGCTTAGAATAACAGTTCGCTCTGCAGATTCCAGTCCTGCACTTGAGTTCATCGGCGCTTATTTCTCTCCTTCATTAGAAATAGACGCGAGAGTGAGGCGGTATCATCTATTCCCAAAATAACAGAGGGTAGGTCAAAAAGAGACCCCTACAGTCTGTGCGACCGTTCGTAAATCGTCGACTACGGGAAGAAGTAGGGGGATGCCTTCTTTTCGTCTAATGGCCTCTTGCTTGCGTTCGGGGTCTCCAGGAATGATCGGGCCATCGGTTCCAGGTGCCGGCTTTGTGGACCTAAATACCTGAATCCAATGGTCGATTTGTTTTTTGAATGCGGCTGGGTCTATAAATCCTTCGATTTGCCATGCTCCAAAGAAGTGCCCGAGCCCTTTCCCTACTTGTTCCTTTGACCGTGGAAGATCAATAGCTGTTGGTGGAGCGAAAGGCCCCCAGTTGGCACCGCTCAACACACAGCTTAAGATATCTACCATGGAAGCAAGGCAATACCCTTTGTGCCCACCGGTTTCCTTTTTGGTGCCAAGAGGCAATAGAGCGCCGTGGTCAATCATCTCGTCGGGGGAATGGGTGCCGTGCCCGGATTTATCGATGGCCCACCCCTCAGGAATTGGCTCGTTTTTTCGTTTTTGGATTTCAACCTTCCCGAAGGCGACGACGCTTGTTGCCATATCAATAACAATTGGTGGTTCATGGAGCCCCGGAAAAGCAATAGCAATTGGATTGGTACCCAGCATGCCCTGTGCACCCCACAGCGGAGTCACAATGCGAGAGGCATTTGTCATCGACATACCGATCAGGTCCCGTTTAAGCGCCTGCAGGGGATAGTAGCCGGCAATCCCATAATGGTTAGAGTTTCGAACACTAACCCAGCCTGATCCTACCTCCTCAGCTTTCTGCATTGCGACCTCATTTGCGAAAGGACCCACAACCAGGCCGAGGCCATTATCTCCGTCTACAGTAGCTGTGCTAGCGGTCTGTCGAACAATCTTGATCTCAGGATGAGGGTTTATCCGGCCGGCGTTGAGCAATCCTACGTAGGTCCGGAGGCGGGCTATTCCGTGAGAATCGATGCCTCTGAGGTCCGAAAGCGTAAGAATCTCCGCTGCCTGATGTGCATCCTGTTCCGGTATATCTAGCTTCGTTAAAACGCGAACAATGAAATCGTGGAGGTAGGAGAGAGGGAAGGTTTGGGTATTTGTCACGAATGTAGGGGTTAGGAGGGTAAAGGATGATTGATGTCGGTTGCCAATTTCTTGTCCATAGTCTTATTCCTGGCGGAAATGAGGCCGTCGCACTCGTCAGTAGTTCCATTCCTGGCAGAAATGAGGTTGCTGCACTGGTCAGTAGTCCCATTCCTGGCAGAAATGAGGTTGCTGCACTGGTCAGTAGTCCCATTCCTGGCGGAAATGAGGCTGTTGCACGTTTCATTGGTCCCATTCCTGGCAGAAATGAGGCTGTTGCACGTTTCATTGGTCCCATTCCTGGCGGGAATGAGGGTGTCGCATGTTTCATTGGTCCCATTCCTGGCGGAAATAAAACCAAAGCCAAACAAACTAGAAACAAGAAACCAGAAACAAGAAACCAATCCCATAAATTCAGAGGGATTTCGAAAGCGCATTCATTTAAACCAGGTATTTCGCCAGCGTATCAACGATTACCTTTCCAATTTCCAAAGACGCCGTAGCAGCCGGGGAGGGTGCGTTGCAAACGTGGATAGCATTTTCGGATTCAATGATGAAGAAGTCATCCACCAGGCTTCCGTCTTTATTCATGGCCTGGGCTCTGACGCCTGCTGGAGCAGAACGTAACTGTTCAGCCTTTATATCCGGTACCAATTTTTGAAGAGCCTTTACAAAGGCTGCCTTATTAAATGACCGCCAGAGTTCACCGAGCCCCTGCTTCCAATGCTTCTGAACCAGGCGTTGGAACCCTTTGTATTTCACGATCTCAAGAAGATCTGAGAGGTCGATATCTGTTTTATTGTACCCTTCTCGTGCAAGCGAAAGAACAGCGTTAGGGCCGCATTCTACACCTCCTTGAATCATCCGTGTAAAGTGCACGCCTAGAAAAGGGAAATCAGGATCTGGGACCTGGTAAATGAGCCCATTGCATAAGTACTCGGCTTCTGGTTGCAGAACGAAATACTCCCCGCGGAAAGGAACGACCTGTATGCCAGGGGGAGAACCACTCAATGTGGCAAGCCGGTCAGAAAAAAGACCACCGCACGTGATGAGATAGTCAGCCTGTATTTCATCCGAAGAAGACCTCAAGATGTATCCTTCCTCGGTTTTTTCGACATCCTCTACGTTAAAACCAGTTTGGATAGCGCCGTTTTTCTCCTGGATTCGTTCAGCCAGTTTGGAGCAGACTTGCTTGTAGTCGATAATACCGGCTTCGGGTACATGAATAGCGCGAATACCTGCGGTATGAGGTTCAATTTCGTTCAGTTCATCGGCTTCAATTAGTCTACACGAAACGCCGTTTTTTTGGCCACGAAGAAAGATGCTTCCAAGTAAGGGCAATTCCCTTTCTGAAGTTGCAACGATAACTTTGCCGCAGAGGTCATAACGGATGCCTTCACGTTCGCAAAAAGATTCCATAGCCGCTTTTCCAAGCCGGCAGGTTTTTGCCTTTATGGATCCCGGTTTATAATAGATCCCTGAATGCAGAACACCCGAATTGTGGCCTGTCTGGTGCTGAGCTACCTCCTTTTCCTTTTCGAGTACGACGACTCGACGGTCGGGAAACATCTGAACGAGATGGTAAGCTGTTGCAAGTCCTACAATGCCACCGCCTATTATGGCTACATCTGCTTTTTGCATTGAGTTGAAGGGGGGAGTGAACTATCCCTGTATATTCATGGTATCAACAGGCCGTATAGAAAAACACGCGTTACAACACAACAGGGCCATGGCATACACAGTCAAAGAAATGTATTACACATTACAGGGCGAAGGAGCCCATGCTGGGAGGCCGGCTGTTTTTTTGCGGTTTGCTGGCTGTAATTTATGGACTGGACTTGAGAAAGACAGGCAGGGTGCGGTTTGCACGTTTTGTGATACGGATTTTAT
>JAHQVL010000086.1 GCA_019634345.1 Rhodothermaceae bacterium | reverse complement strand
GGTATGTGGCAAGGAACTGGGACCCTTCCGGTGTCTTCGCTTGGCCAAGAAGATGAATTTGGGCGCAAATTGATACTTAAAGATGGTCTACTAGCTGTTTCAGCTACTGGCCACAAAGAACAGGCTGGAGGCGTCTATCTTTTCAAGAAAACTGCTGAAGGCAACTGGGAGCAAACTGCATTGCTAACTACCGGGGATGCTGAGCCCGGAGATGCCTTTGGAACCTCAATCGCTCTGAGTGAGGATATGCTTGCGGTTAGCGCACCGAGGCACGATAGCAGCCGAGGAGCAGTCTATGTGTATGCATATGATGCGAATGAAAACGCATGGCAGGAAAAAGCGAAGTTGAGTAATGATGAAATGGAGGCAAGAAGCGGCTATGGTTCAGCACTGACATTTCTTGGAAACACGCTCTATGTTTCTGCTCCTAATCATGATCAACGCCAGGGAGTTGTGTTGAGTTATGAATATGATGAGGTCACGGGCCAATGGGATGAAATGGAAACGATGAAAGCATTTGATTCTTCTCGATTCCTGCAATTCGGAAGAACTCTTGCCGTTAACGGGGAAGACCTATGGGTAGGAGCACCTGGTTACTCTCGATTACGTGGAGCCATTTATATTTATGGTTCAGATGAAGAGGGAGGATGGGCGAGTGTGACAAAAATTAAAGGAGGAGATCCGGGTACACGTGCGGCTTTTGGTTCGTCTATTTTAGTAGGGAATGAAATGGCGGTAATTGGTGCAACAGGATTGGACAGTCGCTCTGGTGCGGCTATGGTATACGCCTTTGATGAGGATGATAAGTCTTGGGAGAATCAAAATAAGCTCATCAATGAAATGAAGAGCTATCCCCAAATTACAGGTTCTGAAGTAAAATGCGAAGGCAACAAGGCCGGCGAATTTGAATGTGATAACGTCGACATATTATCCTTTCTGCCTCTTAAGGAAATTGGGGCAAAAAGGGGAGTAAGGCTAAATGACATGTGGGGATGGAAGGATGAAGAATCTGGGAGAGAATATGCGTTGATAGGTCGATCAAACGGGACATCCTTTGTGGATGTAACTGATCCATTTATGCCAAAATATATTGGCGATTTGCCGATGACCGAAGGTGCTCGTGCAAATGTGTGGCGTGACATAAAAGTATATGACGACCATGCTTTCATCGTCGCTGACGGTGCTGGGCCTCATGGCATGCAGGTGTTTGATCTTAAGCAACTGGGAAGAGTCACAGAACCACCTGCGAATTTTACGGCTTCAGCGCATTATGATAATATTGCTTCAGCGCATAATATTGTCATAAATGAAAGTACAGGCTATGCATATATAGTGGGTAGTAGTGGTGGAGGGGAGACCTGTGGGGGCGGCCTTCATATGGTGAATATAGAGCAGCCGCTCGAGCCTGCATTTGTCGGCTGCTTTGCTGATACAGAAACAGGACGGCGTGGAACTGGATACTCCCATGATGCTCAATGCGTGATCTATAGCGGGCCTGATGATGAGCATCAGGGGAAAGAAGTGTGTTTTGGGTCGAACGAAACCGCATTAAGTATTGCCGATGTCTCTGATAAAAATAATCCGGTAGCACTATCAATGATTTCTTATCCCAAGGTGGCTTACTCGCATCAAGGGTGGCTTACTGAAGATCAGAGATATTTTTATATGAATGATGAAGGTGACGAAGTTACTGGATTGGTCTCAAATACTCGCACATTGGTTTGGGATGTTTCAGATCTCGATGACCCGGTCTTGGTTAAGGAGCACCTGGCAGAGACAACAGCAATGGACCATAACCTGTATATAAAAGATAATTTGATGTACCAATCTAATTATGATGCAGGATTTCGTATTCTTGATATATCAGATCCTGAGAATCCAGTGGAAATAGGATATTTCGACACGACTCCCTTCGATGGGACTGGAGGTGGATCTTGGAGTAATTATCCCTACTTTGAAAGCGGAGCAATCATAGTAAATAGCAGCTATGAGGGAATGTTTATTCTCAAGAAAAGCGATGTTGTGTTTTAGTTTGATGAACTTGTTCTGAGTGCATGGGACCGGGTTGGCACGGACAGTGCATACCTGGCCTCAGGCGCTTACCTCTTCTTTGCATGAATAATAAAACCCAGCTAAAAGAACTATACGCCCATATGAAATGGGCTGATAATCGTATTTGGGCAGCACTAGACGCCTTGCCCAATGCTAAGTTAGACGAGTCATTGAGAGAGCGTATGTTTCATATACACTATACGCAACATGCTTTCTTGGATGTGTGGAAGGGCAAAGAATTTAAATACACCAAGTCTGATGCGTATCCAACATTCGATGCAATTCGACAGCTAAAAGATACCTATTATGACTCCCTTGACGCCTTTGTTGACGGCTTAGATGAAGGGGAGCTTGTAAAGCCTCTGGTGCTCCCGTGGGTGCGATATATTGAGCGGCAATTAGGCATAGAGGCGATGGATACTACCCTTGGTGAAACCATGTACCAAATTGCCAGCCATAGTGTGCATCATCGTGCGCAGGTGAATCTTCAGATTAGAGAGCATGGTGGAGACCCACCGATGATTGATTATATCGTATGGCTCTGGTTAGGGAAGCCCGAAAATTGAGAACCCGCCTACTTTTATACTTAGCATGTTGATTACGCAATAAACACCCCTTTTGTATATCTTCGCATAACAAAGGCATGTCCGTGCGAATGCCTATTGCATTTCGAATTAACTTGTAGCTACCACAATGAAACGTATGTATGTATTCGGGTGCTTGATAATTGCACTCATGTTTAGCTCTTGTGCCGGGGAGAGTGGGCCTGAAAAAGCAGATGCAGAAGGTATTGATGCAGAACTTAATGCTTTGCTTGAACGAGCGGGGGCGCCCCTTTTTGAAGGGATGGGAGAACACCAGTACGATATCACAACTAAAGATGCTGCTGCTCAGCGTTATTTTAATCAGGGACTGATCATCAATTTTGCATTTAATCACGCTGAGTCAGTTCGGTCCTTTAAGGCTTCACAACGGTTGGACTCCTCATGTGCCATGTGCTATTGGGGGGAGGCTCTTGCTCTAGGGCCGAATATTAATGTGACAAGTGATGGAAAAGTAATAATGAGTCCAGAGTCACGAACCCAAGCCCATGAAGCCATTCTGAAGGCGGTATCCTTGAAAGGCAACGTTACTCAGAGAGAGCAGGATTTTATCGATGCTCTTGCAACGCGATACAATGGCGACCCTGAGACAGACCGCGAGCCTCTGGATCAGGCATATGCCGATGCGATGCGTGAACTGTACGAAAAATATCCTGATGATGATGAGGCAGCTTCACTGTTTGCTGAGGCACTCATGAATACAATGCCTTGGGATTATTGGTTGGATCCAGAAAACCCAAAGCCCAATACAGTGGATGTGATCAACGCCTTGGAAACCGTCTTGGAAAGATCCCCAGAGCACCCTATGGCTTTGCATTTATATATCCATGCAGTTGAAGCTTCGTCTAGCCCAGATCGAGCAGAGGCCGCAGCTGATCGGCTTGCCAATTTGGTGCCAGGTGCTGGGCATTTGGTTCATATGCCTGCTCACATTTACTGGCGAGTTGGTAGGTATGAAGATGCTTCAGAGGCTAATGTGCGGGCTGCAGAAGTAGATGAAGCTTATATTGCTCAATGCAACGCACAGGGGTTTTATCCCGCCGCTTACTATCCGCATAATATCCACTTTCTATGGGCCGCGTCTAGCATGGAAGGGCGAAGTGAAGTGGCTATTGAGGCTGCACGAAAAGTTGCTGCAAATGTGAGATTGGAAATGATTGAGCAATTTCCTAGTGTAGAGTTCTTCCATACTATACCTCTTCTTTCGTTGACTCAGTTTGCTAAGTGGGAAGATGTGCTCAGTGAGCCAGCACCTCCTGAAGATCTCGAGTTTTCCACAGGAATATGGCACTATGCTCGTGCAATTGCTTTTGCCCGCACCGACCGCCTTGATGAGCAATTGCAGAGCAAGCACTACTTGAACCCTTAATAGAAGCCGCAGATGTGGAGTTTTTGGATACAATTGCTTATCCAGGCACCAGCCTGCTGAGGATTGCAAACTCTCTGGTACTGGGGGAAATTGCAATGGTTGAAGAAAATCATCAAGAGGCTATTTCTCATTTTGAAGCCGCCGTTGTCGTTCAAGACGAGCTACCCTATATGGAACCTCCTTTCTGGTATTATCCGACTCGGCACACGTTGGGCTATGCCTTGTTGGCAGCCGGTGATCCAGCAGCTGCAGAGGACGTTTATCAAAAAGATTTAGAGCAGTATCCTAGGAATGGATGGTCTGTTTACGGTTTAATCCAGGCCTTGAATGCTCAGGGCAAGGACGCAACGGAGATGGAGGCGCGATTTGATACAATCTGGGGGCGTGCCGATGTAGAGCTGAGTGCATCTCGGTTGTAAGCTATAATTAAGCGAGAATGAGTAAATTGACTGATGCGTGATTGAGGTGTCGTGCTGTACTACATAAGGGCAAGGATTCATACCTGAATCCTTGCCCTCATTTGTTTCTCAATTAATCCTCATCGTTATTGCTAGGCGTGGGCGTATCTTATATTTTAATCTTACCTGTGTTTTCTAGATATAATTTCTACTTCAATGATCGACCCCAATGGCTCACTGTTTATTCGACTTGTTCTTCCAATATGTTTTATTGTTACTGGATTGGCGTTGTTTCTGTCATTAGAAGCATGCAATCCAAAAGGCGCGCCATCTGCGGACATTGAATCGAGTCAATCTCAGAATCCTGAAGTACGAGTAGCACTAGATGTTGGTATTGTGGTTTCAGATATGGACGCGTCGCTTGCGTTTTATAGGGACTTGCTCGGCTTGCCAGTTATTGCAGAAGTGCGTACTTCCTTGATTGGGGCTGGTACGATGGTACAATTGCGTCATGGAGCGTCTCTCATAAAACTGGTACAGATGGACGAGCCACCAGGTGCAAAAACTGAAACTGGAATTACAACGACCCTCGGGCATCGGTATGTTACATTGATGGTTTCTGATATTTCTTATTATGGACAGAAGATCAAAGAGGCTGGTTCTCCTGTAGCTATGCCCCTAACGGAACTCGGCAATGGTGCCAAGATTATTATGGTAGAAGATCCAGATGGTAATATTATAGAGTTTGTGCAAGAAGGAATTTGAAACAATACAATAGAGCGTACTATTCGAACAATATGCGTCTGGCAAATAGCCATTCAAAGTTCTTTTGCAGATACTACTTAAAAAATTTGTGATCTTTTACTTGCACATGAAAGATTAGAAAGCGATAGATACTATCCTTATGAAAATAAACGAGTTTGAGAAGTTCTGGGTTTTTTTGCTAGTATTGGGTATCGCATCTGGATGTGCTAGTTCATCTCAAGTAGCAGAGCAAGCATCTTCTTCATCCGAAGTAACGGTTCAAGACAATTCGCTGGATGAATTAGAGGCTCTTTATGGGCAACGCATAAAAGAAGCAAAGATGCGGTTCACGCAGGCAGATGTTGATTTTATGATTGGAATGATAGCCCATCATGCTCAAGCACTTATTATGTCTGATTTAGCGCCTGAGAATGGAGCAAGTTCTGAGATAAGGACATTGGCTGCTCGCATAATAAATGCCCAAAAGGATGAGATAGCAACCATGCAGAAGTGGCTTAGAGACAGAGATCAAGCTGTTCCAGAGGTTCACATAGATGGGTTGAATCTAATGATTCATGGTGTTGGTGACCACGGGATGCATATGCATCATGATATGCCTGGTATGTTGACCCAGAGCCAACTACAAGAACTAGCAGATAGTCGGGAGGATGTCTATGATAGCTTGTTTTTGACATATATGATTCAACACCATGAAGGGGCAGTGACCATGGTTCATGAACTTTTTGCTACTGATGGTGCAGGACAAGATGAAGCCGCCTTTAAGCTTGCCTCTGATATCCAGGTTGATCAAATAACCGAGATTAATAGGATGAAGCTTATGCTTAGCCTCCTTCCAGAGTTTTCCGATCCCTAAGATATTTTACTCACTATATACTTTAAACATGAAAAATAACTCATTGCGGTTTAGCCACCTTTCAGTGGCGGCTCATTCACATGTTATATTAGCACTCCTGCTGGGGGTGTTCTTGGTGTCATCATGCTCTCCAAAAACTGGTGAAATGGCTGCTGATACAGCAGAAACAACCTCTCCGAAAGCTGAAATGGAAGCCATGCCAAGTAAAGCCGATGCTATGCAGGCATCAATGCCCACACGGGTAGGTTTGAAGTCGGGATTGTTTGATGCGGGCGAAGCGATTTGGAATCTTGAATTGCTTTCAGCAACTCCGCCTCCTCAGGAATTTGTCGGGGTGACTAATTCTGATCTTGCTTTTAAGGGGCCTTATGCAATTCAGGGGAACTACAATGGCATGATGGTATGGGACATCTCAAATCCGGAGAATCCTTTGCTCGAAAAAGGATATGTGTGTCCGGCTTCACAGAGTGATGTATCTGTTTATGAGAATTTGCTATTTGTTTCTGGAGAAGGGTTGAGTGGTCGTCTAGATTGCGGGACAGAAGGTGTTCAAGAAGCTATTAGTCAGGATCGCCTTCGTGGAATACGGATTTTTGACATTACTGATATTACTGATCCTCAATATGTCGCAAATGTTCAGACATGTAGAGGGTCCCATACGCACTCTGTGTTGAAAGATCCTGATGACAATGACAATGTCTATGTTTACGTTTCGGGGTCTGCACCCGTACGTCCAGCGGAGGAGTTACCGGGTTGTTCTGGGCTATCCCCTGATGAAGATCCCAATTCGGCCTTGTTTCGTATAGAGGTCATTAAGGTGCCATTAGCGAATCCTAAAGATGCTGCTATTGTGAGCTCTCCTCGGATTTTTGATGACCTGGTAGAGCCTCCTGCTCATGGATTGGCGCCTGACGACCTTGCCGCGGTAAAAAATGCTGAGGCGATGGGTAAATTCATCGTCGACATTCGAGGACAACAACAAGTATTGCCAGATCGATATGCAAGCAGGCTGCTTGGTCAAATGGTACAGCAACGAGGCGGAAGCGGAGAACCTACTGCAGCAGATTCGGTGGCACTAAAAGAAGCCCTGCCTTCTATAATCGCCCAGATGTTTGGTGATGATGGAGAAGACGACGATGGGCCACGTCCTGGCCCTACACAGTGCCATGATATTACGTTATATCCGGAGCTTGGCTTAGCAGGTGGTGCTTGTGAAGGGTATGGATTACTTCTGGATATTAGTGACCCTGAGAATCCTACACGCCTTGCGGCAGTAGCTGATTCAAATTTCGCATATTGGCATTCAGCGACATTTAATAACGATGGCACTAAAATCCTATTCACTGATGAATGGGGTGGTGGCGGCCAGCCTAAGTGCCGGGCTACTGATCCCAAAGAATGGGGGGCAAATGCGATCTTTACTCTTCAGAATAATGAGATGGTGTTCGAGAGCTATTACAAAATTGATGATGCTCAGACACCCGAAGAAAATTGCGTAGCTCATAATGGCTCTTTGATTCCAATTCCTGGGAGAGATATTATGGTTCAGTCCTGGTATCAGGGAGGGATCTCTATTTTTGACTGGACTGATCCCCGAAATGCAGTAGAAATCGCTTATCACGATCGCGGCCCAGTTAATCCTGATCAAATGGAGATGGGTGGAAGTTGGTCTGTTTACTGGTACAATGGCCTCATCGTGAGCTCAGAAATAGCGCGAGGGTTAGACATCTTTAAGCTGACTCCAAGCAAGTACCTCTCTTCCAATGAGATTGCGGCTTCTGAAACTGTGGTATTTGACTATTTGAATGCGCAGGGGCAGCCAAGTTACACCTTCCCACCATCGATTCATCTTTCTCGAGCCTATGTAGACCAGCTTGAGCGATCCGGTGGTTTGTCTGCTACTCGCGTTGCCGCCATTCGAGCAGAGTTGAAGGCTGCCGAGAGTGCTGGGGGATCGATGATGAAAGACAAGTTGTCTACCCTGGCATCCCAACTAATGGGTGAAGTTGGGGGGTCAAATGATGCAGGAAAAGTTGAAATGCTAGTAAGCTCGCTTAAAGGGCTTGCTGGTATGTAGAGAATTATTCTGAGAACAATCGGAATAGTCCTTAATGAAGCCGGCTGCTGAAATTAGCAGCCGGCTTCATTTGTTGTATGTCTTTTTCCAGCACTAGAAATCATCTCATGGTATATCTGGCACCAAACCCAATATGTCCACCATGGATTGGGCCATATACATAAGCAGTGTCAAAGCGATCACCGAAGGGGTTTTGAGGATCGACCAGTGGAGTTGGTTGGGTATAGTTAAATATGTTTTCAGATGCTATGTATGCCTGAAATATATCACCCTTGGGCAAAGGAAAATCCTTAGTTACTTGTAAGTTGTGGATACTAAATGACGGGGAAAAGGGATCACGTGCGAAAGGAGCTTCGTATTCTGGAAGCTTCATTGGGCCGGTTAGGTTAAACGTGTAGTCAAAAGTGAGGCCTAGTGGTTCAAAAAGGTAAGAGATGTTTCCAACTGCCTGGTAATCTGGTGCAAATTCAAGAGGGTTGCTTGTCCCACGATTTTCAGTATAAACATCCATAAGGGTGCCTCCAATCGTATAATTGATGTTAAGAGGATTAATGCTTTGGGCTATTGTTAGCGATACACCCCTGGTGGTTGCGCTGCCTTCGAGGTTGCCGTATTGAATCAGTCCTGACCTAGAGTAGTCCGGTTCAATTTTGTTTGTGAAGTACGTATAGAAACCCTCGATATCAATGGTTAATGGGCTGTAGCCAACCTTGAAGATATGTTGTAAGCTTATTGTGCTGTTGATGGAACGCTCTGGCTTAAGGTCTTCAAGGAGCACTGTAGCTCTTGCCCCTGTATAGGCTGCATGGTCCTCTGTAAACAAATTCACAATACGGAATCCTGTGCCACCGTTTACTCGAATCGTGGTATTATCGCCAGGGTTAAGGCGCAAACTTGCTCTAGGGGAGGGGATAATACCATAGTCTTTTTGATAGTCAATACGCATACCAGTCAATAGGCGCACTTTAGGCGAGCCAATGTATTCATATTGGGTAAATACGCCAGGAATGAGTCGGTTATCAGGATTGTTCTTTGTTTGATTGTTATTTCCGTCAAAAACACCTGTTACCCCTGTATTGTCGTCGTATTGTTGAAAGCGAATAGCAGCTCCAATTTGTAGTGAATGCCTGTCATTCAGCGTAATAGGGGAGACGAGTTGGGCAAAGCCTGTTGATTGGTTAGCCTGGTAACTATCTGCTCCATAAAAGCTATCCTGGATATGAGAGTTGAAGGCCAGGTCGATTCGTGACTGATTGCTAGAACTAAAAAAGTAATTTCCTACAGCTTCTAACCTGTTTGTGCGGATTGATTCGCCGTAGAGCAGCCTTGACCCCCGGAGTGCATTAGAGAATGCACGTATAAACTCTTTGGTGCCTCCTAAGCGATCTTCAAAGTAGTATCGGGCTGAAAAAGAGGCCTTTTTAAATCCTTTTTTGTCCGTTATTGCAAGTTTATTGAAAATAGAAAATCGCGTATTGAGAACAAGATCAGCAAAGTTATCCTTGTTGTCATCATGAAATCGATTATTGTAAAAAAACGTGCCTGATAGGAGTGAACTTATTTTCCCACGTGATGGCACAATGCCTATATCAAGAGCATATTCACCGTCTCCTGAGCCAAAACTATTTATAGCCATTCGTGGCGCATTTTGTGGGTTCTTGGTAATAATATTTATGACACCCCCCATGGCTTCTGAACCGTAGAGTGTTGACATAGGGCCTTTAATTATTTCTACTTGCTGTAGAAGGGAGGGACTGATACCATTTAGTCCATAAACCGTAGCCAGGCTACTCATAATTGGCATTCCATCAATTAGAACAGCCGTATAAGGCCCATCCATTCCATTGATTCTTATATTATTAGTGCCGCAAACACCACAATCAATTTGCTGATAAAGACCGTTAACATTCTCCAGCACCTCCATAATATTGGCTGTCGGAATTTTATCCAGATAATGAGGGGATACTACATTCACTTTAACGGGAGAGTCTTTTACAAATGTCTCAACCAATGTGCCTGTCACCATAATTCCATCCATCTCATGCACGGTTTCCGTGAGCGCAAACGTTACCTCCGCCCTACGTCCAGGATGGACATCAATGCCTATATCAGCCGTTTTGAAACCAACTGCGGCCGCAACAAGACGATGAGTTCCTACCGGAATATCTGTTATCTCGAAGTTACCAGAAATATCTGCTGCTGCACCAAGCGTGGTGCCTTTTATAGCCACATTAGCAAATGGGACAGGTCGCCCGGCAGATATTATCTGACCTTTAACACCTCCTGATTCATTGGTTGTCATTTTTACAGGGGCATCCAAATATTCCCCTTCTTTATTGTTTTCGTCCGCTATATATTTCAGCAGCATTTCAAAACGGTGTTTATCCATATACCCTACCACAGTTCGTATCAATTCACCGGAAGAGTCAAGGAAAACAAATCCAGGGCTTGCATCAACATTCCAGTGTTGAGCCCATTCGAAAGGTGAAAGGGAGCGCTTCCCTATTTGGATGTGCGACTCCATGTCACTGAGGTCAAGCTTGGCACGTTCAAAGCGCCCTAATAGAGAATGGGAGAGAGGAAACACCTCTTTTTCCATTTTAAGACATACTCCACACCAGGGGGCATGAATATAAACCAAGATACCCTGGCTTGTGGTTTTCGCGGTAGAGATCGCGATGTCCAACTCATTCCATTCAAGCTCTTGTTGTCCAGATGCTGGGAGGCTAAATAGAAAGAAGAAGAGCAGGCAGGCAGTTATTTTCGACATAGTTATATAATATCCAGGGTGCTAAATACATTATTAGCCACGTCTAAATATATATTAACGAAGACTAAGTTTCCCTTGCGCCTGTTTGTTTTTAGATGAGCCGCCACATTAATGAATCCTCATTAGTATTTTATGCCTCTTTTGAGACCACTCAAATCATCTTATGAGCCTCTTTCGGATACGAATGACTGTACATTATCGATGTTAACAAAAAGAGAACCTGGTCAGATAGCATGAACACTAGAACATCATATATTAACCTGGCACTAAAAAGAGCTGCTCTCATTCTCTGCATTGCTTTGGCAGTAAACGGAGTTTATGCCCAAAAACCTATAAATGGAAATGGTACTATTGTAG
>JAHQVL010000085.1 GCA_019634345.1 Rhodothermaceae bacterium | reverse complement strand
TATTTTGCCTGGGTTTTCTGGTACAGAGTCGATAAAGAACTCTCCAGGTTGCAACGCTGCCGTTCCTTCGGGCTGCCACAGCAGGGGAGTGTCTCCAATCGTTGCTAATACGGGGTACATAAGCCGATTGTTGAACTCTTCAAGTGGATGATCTCCGCGCCAATGAAAGAGACTGTCCAATCCCGGATAGTCACAGACAAAAGCTCCAGAACCTGGGTCGAGCGTCCAAAGCCAGTTCACGGAGGTCAAACCGTTTATAACCACATTGCCTTCATCTCCAGGGAAGGCCTCAATGCGAATATTGGATTTATTGGATACGTTTACTTGCTCATGATAAGAGCCCGCTCTCAGTTGAAGGACGTCTGTGTCTTGCATCCGGTTGATGATCGACTGAATAGAGTCAGGACTATCTGGGCCAAGAATGAAAACTTCGCCTTGCTCGTTGTGTGGAGATAAACGCATGAGTGACCAACGTGGAGAATTTGGGGGAACAGGCTTCGGAAGGAAAGCAGTTAAGCAAAGAGGGACGCAAAACCACTAGCTTTTAGGCCTAAAGCTTAGTTTCCAAAACGCAATACTCACAATTTTTAATCTCGCCCATGCTACGTAAGCAGCGGCGATATTCCAAAGCACGGTTGTGGTTGCTGTTGCGATAGCAGCGCCTGGAGTACCCATCCAGGAAATGAGCACAAGATTCAGCACCAAATTCAGCACTGCACCGACTGCCATAATCCGCGCTGCATCGCGCTGGTGTTTAGTCATGTTCAAGAGCAGTACAGCTGGGCCTGCAAACGCATTTACGAGCTGGCCAATTATCAGAATCCGAAGCAAGGTATCGGTTTCCTTGAATTCGTCGCCGAAGATGAGGTGCATGTAATCCGCACCGAAGTACAGGACGAAACAGCCCAGGAGGGATATTGCAAATACGGCCGTAGCACCAAGAGAAACGATGCGCTGTAATTCGTCGAACTTTTTGTTGGAATAAAGAGCAGATGCAATAGGTTGTAAGATTGCGTTTACTGAAGTAAGTGCCAGTACCAATAACGTGGCAATGCGCGAAGCGACAGTATATAGCCCGGCTGCTTCTTCACCTACCAGGATGCCAAGCATCATGACATCTGCCTGAACAAGGATAAGGTAGAATGCCGTCGCGAGCATCATGTCCCGAGAAGTAGAAAACCACTCGGATTTATGGTATTCAGCTGTTGCCGTTTTCACTTCCTGTGGCAAGGCATTTTGCCTGAGCCGCATGGAGAAAATGAGAGCAAAAAAGGTGGCGCACAGATTGATGGTCATGGCCGTTTCGGCCGTGAGGGCGCGCACCATCACACCATCTACTTCGTATTCCCGTTGCCCAATGGACGTAAGGTAAAAGAGAGTAAGCAAACCTAGAGCAATCAGGGCTGGCCGCATCACCCGCATAGGTAGCTGGGATTGCACTACTTTTTTGAAGCCATCTAAGATCCCTTCGTTCAGCTCTAAATGAGCAACAAGCGGTAAGATGAACATGGCTATCAGAAAGGTATTATAGATGCCGTCATCTTGGAAGTACGATTTGATTGCTCCCCCGGAGACGAATAAGACCGCAAGGCTTACGAGTGCTACGCAAATTGCGTATTTATACACCGTTTGCACGCAATACTTGACGAACCCTTGTAGTTTACCCCATTGTTCAAGGCTTGCGTAAGAAGCGATATAACGGGTAGCTGCTTGATTAAATCCGAGCCTGCCCAATAGTACAAGGGCAGTTAGCCAGGATATCGTGTACGCATACGTACCGTATTCTTGGAGGCCTAAAAGACGAGTGAGGATGACGGTGGAGGCGAGTGCGATACCACTTGAAATGACCCGAATAAATAGACTACCCCCAGATCCGAGGACGAACTGTGCCATCAAATCTTTGCTCATGAGTCGTTTTTTCCAACCGACTACCGATCTCAGCATGGGTGCAGATCCACTTCTTCTTAACATGCAAATCTCATAGAGCGAGCTATACTATAATCACGGAGTAGGAGGTATCCTCTGGAGGAAGGACTTTAAGGAGTACAATCCATGATGTGTCTAATAGTGAGTAGCGCAAACACTATGCATCAATTATTTTATTCGTATCGGCTTTAATTCCGAAATCAACAGGATACTAAGGGTGGTAACTTTTTAAAATACTAGTAATTAAGCTGTTTATGAATGGATCGTCGCATCCTGGTACGGTTGCGTACCCTTATTCTGCGTCAAATAGCGAATTAGATTAAGAAATAGTTACTTAATAGTCATCATATTCTCATCGTTATCGTCTTCTTCCTCTGGTAAACCGATTAATTGGCGGCTTTCATGCTCATTAATTGTAAGGGGAAAACGAATTTTTCGGGTCCCATTCTGGTGAGCGCACTTAACTTATGAGCAAGGGTTTTACTCAGGTTGAGTAACAGCCCTGCTGACGACTGCGACTTAAGCTTTTTCTTAAGCCTGTTTTCCTCAAGACTAATCAGGTAAGCATTAGAAGTATCTACGAACACATCATTGGTCCGCCGATCAGAAAGCAGTAAGGAAAGTTCTCCTACTATAGCTCCGGGGAAGAGTTGCCCGATAACCTGGTCTCCATCTCGCATTTCCAGGGAGCCAGACAATAAGATGAACATGGTCTGAGCAGTCTGCCCCTTGCGGATTAATCGATCTCCTCTTGACAGGTTCATTACATGCCCTGAGCCAATGAAAGAATTAACGAGTTCAGGGTCGAGTCCATCAAACAAAGGTACTTGCTCGCATACCTGGTTGAGCAGTGAGGTTTGGTCGTCTTCAGGCATCTCAGATATATTCTCAACGGCAGGTGTACCTAATGATGCAATACAACGATCTACAAAAGGCGTATTGCATTCTCGCTGCTCAAAAATGGTTTTAAGCGGAGAGCGAATGGCTTTTAAATAGTCCAGGTCACCATTGACAAAAGCCAGTGGGATCATGATACCAAATTCTGGGTCGTTGTATACTTTACATTCGTAGCTCCGGAATCCCATGCGTTGGTAGTATCGAACCAGGTGCGGTTGGCAATCGCAGACAGAGATTTCAATCTCTTCTTTTAAACAAAGCTCACCCACTTTGCAGATCATTTGATGAGCAAGACTCGTGCCGCGATATTCTGGGCGGACCATAAATCGGGTAAGAACGAGCATCTGCGAGTCATCCACCAGAGGCCGGAATCGTTCAAGATTGTAGGTCTGTTCAAGTTCTTCAGTAAACGGCGCGTCTTTGCCAAGGTTGAGCCTTAGAGAGGCCACTATTTCTCCGTCGATTGTTGCATAGAGCAATCGGGAGTTTGTATCGTTTGGTCCAGATAACATCCGATTTTCGTGATCGGCAACATCACCAAAAATGTGCATTTCTTCTACGTACACTTCATAACGAAGCCTGTAAATGGCATCAATTTCAGCTTGTGTTTCGGCGTAATGATAAGAGGCGTTCATATCGGCTAAAGAGTATGGATTCTAAGGAGAGTAGGAGATTCCTACTTGGTTCTATTCTTTAGCACAGAAGAATCGAGGAAAAGGGCTCAATCAATATCGATCTTGTTTAAACACAGGGTTTTACGAGCAAAAATAGCCCTGTTTCTAATGCACCTCTTTAAGCGCATTAAATCGAGTGGTGTAATTCGGGGATTTGAACTCTCGTTTCATGACCCAGGGTTTTTGAATGCCTTCAGAACCAATTTTTACTGAACCGCGTCCGTAATGGGTGTTAATTTGATCAAAGGCGGCCATGAGTGCTTCGTCTTTCTTTTTATCTCGATGAGAGAAGAGATCGATTTGGGAAGCGTGGTTGTTTTCAAGGCCGCTTAGGATGACGCCGGCTTTGCTGTATTTGTATCCCTTTTGAAAGATTAACTCAAGGCACTTGAGGGCAGATTTAGTTATGACGGTCCCAGAAGACGTGGGCTCAGAAAATGCGGTGTCATACGAAAGGTTGATTTTCGGCCCCTTGCTGTGGCGATTTGTGGAAATAAATATGTGAAGCAAAGAAGCGGTTAGGTTCTGACGCCGGATTCGTTCTGAGGCAGTTGATGCAAACGTAGATACGGCCTCCTTCATTTCGGCCAGGTCCACAACGGTTCTTCCGAAGGATTGGGTGCATATGGAATGTTTTCTTTTTTGAACAACTTCTTCCAAATTGAGGCAGGGAGTCCCTTGCAACTCATGGATAATCCGAAGCCCAACAACATTAAGGTGCTTCTTTGCCCAACTGTCTGAGGTGTATTTCAGATCTCTGACATTCTTGATGCCATGGTCG
This sequence comes from Rhodothermaceae bacterium, assembly GCA_019634345.1. Taxonomy (GTDB): domain Bacteria; phylum Bacteroidota; class Rhodothermia; order Rhodothermales; family JAHQVL01; genus JAHQVL01. Next base: position 7,960 of record JAHQVL010000085.1, on the reverse strand, counting down.
CTAAGTTTTCGAGCCCATTTGCGGCCGATACCCCAGAGCTTTTTTACCGGCATGGTGTACAGTATTTCATCCTGAACTGCACCGGTTGGCATGTAGCATACACCAGAATATCCCTTCCTGTTTTTAGCCAGGTAGTTGGCCGCTTTTGCCAGTGTTTTGGTGCTGCCTACACCCACACTCACAGGAATTCCGATGTGTTGATGTAACTCCTCTTTTAAGGTTTTGCCCTTTATGTGACGGGGGAGAAGAAGGAAGCTTTCATCTATGCTGTATTTCTCGATAGTCGGAGAAAAAGATTGTAATGCCCGGTACACTCTGTTGCTCATATCCCCATACAACTCATAGTTTGAGCTGAGAACCTGGACATTGTGTTGTTTAAAGAACGCCCGCCATTTAAATTCAGGCGCCGTCATTGGAACGCCGAGTTTCTTGGCTTCGTTGGACCTGGAAATTACGCATCCATCATTATTACTAAGTACCACAACGGGTTTACCACACAGTTTAGGTGCAAATAACCGTTCACAGGAAACGTAAAAATTATTGCAATCTATAAGTGCGTACTGTACCATGAGTATATGTGCAATGAATGTGTTTTCGTCATTGACGGTCCAGAATACCCTAAGTTCCTCTAACACAACTGTATGAGTTCGACACATCGAGACAGGGAAGAAAAGGAAGTTTCATTTCCATCACCGGCAAGGGATTTTTGGGAGCCACCCTTGTCGCTGGATAAAGAATGCAATCTCTCAAATCCCTCTGTTTTTCTTCTTCGGTATCAAGGTCAGGAAAGGCCTTTGGTACAAAAGGGGGCAATCTTAATTGTTGACCGTTCTGTGAAACCGCAAAAAAAAGATACCGTCATTGTTGTTCGCGCAGGTGAATTGGAATTGTTCATCTACAATCAAATTCCCAAAGAGGACGATGTTGAGCTGTGGGGTACCGTTACGCATGTCTTAAATACGCTCAAATAAATCCACCTGGATAAAAGGGTTGAGTAACAACCCTCATCCTGGATCCGTATTAATTTCAAGAGCCAATACCACCTCTGCATTTGAGCGGTGTATTGTACATGTAAATTCTATCTGAAATAAAAAGTCTACATCCACCATGATGACTAAACATATACTGCCTACCCTAAGCGTGCTTTTATGGGTAAGCCTATTCTCAAGCGGATGCCTGGTTGAAATAAATGGGGACTCGGATGACACTGTTAGAGGGCAGGGGCCGTTAGCTCAAGAATTTAGAGAAATCGAACCCGTAAATGCCGTTTATTTAGCCATGGAAGGCGATCTAATTATTGAGTCAGGCCCGGAAGTTGAATTTAGAGTGGAAGCTCAACAAAACTTGCTGAACTTAATCAATACCTACGTGCGAGATGGAGAGCTTATTATCGAAACTGATCGAGATATAAATCTAAGGCCTTCAGAGCCCATTCGGTTTGTCCTGGTTACTCCGACGTTGGAAGCCATTTCTCTCGCTGGATCAGGAGATATTCGGTCTGACGCCTTTGAGTCCCCCTCGTTTGCATTGTCGGTTGCCGGTTCTGGTGATCTGTATATCGATGAAGTGACGACAGAAGCACTCGATGTGTCCATTGCTGGATCAGGAGATATCGAAATTGCCGGTAGTACCAACACACAAGAGGTATCTATCGCAGGCTCTGGAGATTATAATGCCAGGCAACTTACCTCAAATGTGGTATCTATCAGTATCGCAGGTAGTGGAGATGGCTATGTAAGCGTCTCCGATGAACTCACTGCCTCGCTGATAGGAAGTGGATCTGTGTACTACCTGGGAAATCCTTCTATCACTTCCTCCGTCGTCGGCTCAGGCCGCGTGCGGATGCTGAACAATTGATTCTTGTTGACTAAATAAACATCTCAAGAATCAATAAAGTCAGAAGCAATACGATAATTCCTGCAAGGAGCACTGACGTGATTTTGGCAATGGGGGAAAGTATCGTTCGTTTAATCATGGGAGGATAAATAGACAATTAAGAGTATTTGTAAGTCTATTCTAAAACGAACCCATATTTTGCCATGAAGCTGGTAGGGCACTCAGCCCTGCCAGCTTCATGGTTATCTTCAATTCGCGTAATGCAGCTATCCCTTCAGCCTAAATTTCACTGGAATGGTGATAACTGTCCGGACGGCTCTGCCTCGTTGTTTGCCTGGCTCAAAGTGCTGGGCCATAACCGCATCGATAGCAGACTGCTCAAGCAAAGGACTGGCTGAGCGAACAACCTGTGGTTTCTCTGGCGACCCATCTGTATTAATAACAACCTGCACAACCACATTCCCTTCAACACCAGACTGTAAGGCCACTCTCGGATAGGTTAGCGAAGCATTCAGGCTTGCAAGTCCACCAACAATCTTAGGGGGTTGTTCAACAACCATAAAGAGTTCGGGCTCGCTTTCCTCTTCAGCTTCCTCTTCTGGAGGAGGCCCTAAAGCAATGAGTTCTTCATCGATGTCAAGCGCCATATCAAGATCTAGTTCGAGGTCTTCGATGAGTTCGTCGTCAGGAACTGAGATGGGTAGCATTGGACGAGGAGGAGGGGGGGGCTTTACCACCTGTTGTGTTTGTTTGATTTCCTCCATTGCCACAAGTTCTTGTTGAACGTCTTCAATCACAAACTCTGAATCAGAAGAAAAAGGAATCCTGAAAGCCAGTACGGTGAATAAGAGGGCACCTGCAAGGCCAAGCTGTAAAGTCAATCCGTATCCAAGGCTTCTCGATTCGTATTTATTGGATCGCTCCTCGAAGCGTGGTCCTAATGATGATGGGTTAATCGATTTATCTGTTGATCCCCATTTGGGTTTTTTATATTTAAAAACCCCTGAATATCCTGGCAAAAAATCGCCAATTAGAAAAGAGCTTTTCATAATGTATATTCTATACCACGTTATGGACGTGATTTGTTATTATTATCAATGATGTGCTTATTTACGAGTTGAATGTTAATTCAGATACGTTCGTCACAGAATGATAATATTAAGAGTGTGTGTTGAAAGCCCTTTTTACAAATTATGAGTGTACAGATGAAACGATTGAGCTGGATGATTATCACTATAGGCTTCATGACAGTGTCATTTAATTCACGAGTGGAAGCCCAGGAAATGTTGACCCCTATCTTCAATGGAGAGGATTTAAGCGGATGGGTTGTCCCGCAAGACAACATCTGGTATAAGGCCCAGGACGGGATGCTCAAAATCAAAAGCGGCCCTGATCAGACGGGTTCGATTCTCTGGACCGAGAAATCGTATTCGAATTTTATTTTGGAATGTGAATTTAAAATGGGAGAGGGGACGGTAGACTCTGGGGTATTTATTCGAGCCGACCATGAGCAAATACAAATTGGGATTTCAGGATCCCTGAAACGGGATATGACTGCTTCTCCTTATATAGCTGGCAAAGGGTACCCCGTTGAGGCTGCTGGCGTAAAAGAGTTACTGGACGAAGACGGATGGAATGACATGACAATTGTTGCAAAAGGTGCTCATTATTCAGTATGGCTGAACGGTGCATTTGTCATGACCTACAAGTCAGATACCGCTGTAGAACGTGGCCCGGTTGGCATTCAGTTACACAGTAATAGGGACATGGATATCGATTTTCGTAACATTCACATCGCAAGCCTGAGATAGCACACATGCCCCAACTCATTGAAACTGCTACGATAATCAAGTCTGCAGGCAATAAACCCAAGTCCATCTCGGAATTTGTCGGCCGGGTCAATACAGGGCACGGTGATTTGAGCGTAGCCAGGATGAAATCACCCGAGGGATGGGTAGAGCCCGGGCAAACACCGGAGTTTCTCGAAATTACTCTCGTGCTTGAGGGGATGGTTTGTGTCGAGTATAAAGGAGGAGAACTGAACGTTCAGGCGGGGCAGGCTATTATAACGCAGCCGGGAGAGTGGATTCGGTACAGTACACCAGAAGCCGGCGGGGCAGAATACGTTGCCATTTGTATGCCGGCCTTTTCGATGGATACGGTCCATCGAGACGAATGAACCTGTTGCCTACTAAAGCGTGAATAATGCAAAATGTGGGCGGTACACCCCTGCGTTCTTGTGGAAGTAAGCAAAAAACACCTACATTACAGACCGAATAACAACATCGATATCTTCTGCCACCACCACTAAGAAGCATATCGAGATGAAGTATCCCTTCCGATTATCACGAATACTTCTAAGACAAAGGAGTTTGTATGCAATTTACACCTAGTTGTACAGGTGCAGTATGCATGTCTTGGAGTCACCGTATGGTTCACCGCCTTTCGATAGTGGCTACCTGGATAATAATAGGGCTGGTAATGGTGCCGGCCGCTACTGCACAGCAAAATAACGAGGCGATCGCTCGTCATTTATCGTTAGTAAAACAAGAAATGGACAAGGCGCTTGAAGCGAGTCAAAAAGCAGTCGATTCAGCATCGTTAGAGGAGTTAAAACAGAATGTGGACGTTGTGTTTGAGTCCGTTTGGGGAGTGCCCTCTAATTTACAAGAAGGCTCTGGGGCCGTGGCAACACATGGGTGGAAAACCCGCTGGCAGACGGATACCGATGATTTTGAATTGGAGACGCCCGCCAAGTTTGGAACGGAACCCCCCCAGGTGTCGGACCCTGCCCTGTTAGGCATTGTCGGTAATGGCCGGCATGTTCGAAAGCTTATCTGGGCCGATTCGATGACCACAAATCCACATTATGACCATATCACAGCATCGCTAAGCAATGTGATTGGCTGGATGCGGATGGACTATGCACCTGCTCGAGGAGGGATGCCTCGTGTAGACCTCACCTATAAATGGGATGCGCCTACTGAGTTTTGGTTGTCTACAGCTGATACCGGTTGGATTTTCGAGGTATATACGCAGGCCGAAAATATACTGAGAACCCACTACGGAGATGACCTCGGTACAGCGAAGAAGCATGCGATGGACCTTTCCATGCTGCTTAAAAAAACAATGTCTGGATTTGATGCAAACAACAATGGGCAGATTGAGCCGGTTGCAATGGAAGGCGGATTGCAGACAGCATTGCAGCACGCTCAATTCGCTGGTTTTGGTGAGTAATCGTATTGCTGAACATCTACATGATACTCGATTCGCTTCGAGATAAACATAGAATAAAATGATAGTACGCATTGTAAGCTTGTTTTTGATATCGGCAGCCTTGTTCAGTTGCTCAGGGCCTCAAGCCGTAACAAGCGATAAATCAGAAAACGAACCCATCAATGTTTTGATGGTGACAGCAACGCATGGGTTTCGGCACGGGCCGGCCATTGAGGTCGCCCACCAGATGGCGATGGAAGTCAGCCAGACGGATGAATTCAATATTGATGTGACCGAGGATGTGAGCGACTTCAATTCAGAGACGCTGTCTAACTATGACGTGTTGTTTTTTGCAAATTCAACCCTCCGGCTTGTTGACCCCGAATCCGATGCAGAAGGATCAGAAAACTGGGTAACGGCTGAACAGCAAAATGCGATTCAAGAGTTTGTCAGATCAGGCAAAGGAGTTGCTGTTGCCCATGCAGGGTTGGACGCGTTTTATAAATGGGATTGGTATAAACAGATGGTAGGCGGAGGCTTGTTTGTTTCTCATCCTTGGACGCAAAATGTCGGAATTACGGTCGAAGAACCTTCTCATCCAGGTGTCTCTCACTTTGGTGAGCAGTTCGAAATAAACGACGAAATTTACGTATTGGATACAAACCCCCGATGGTCATCCAGGGTTTTAGCATCCCTCGATATGCAAAGTGTGGGTGTCGAACAAGGTCCATCTGATCCTTCTGAGAATGATCATCCTATCTCCTGGGTGCGGAAGCACGATGGAGGGTCTGTATTTGTGACGAAGCTCGGGCATTTTCCGGCTGTTTGGCAGAACGAAGGGTATCGGATGCATGTCCTTCAAGGCTTACGCATGGTTGCCGGCAGAGTCCCTGCAGAATTTGGTGGGTACCGGGTGAAAGAAGTCATCGCTGACAATGTGTGGCCCGATGATATCGCGGTTGATGAGAAAGGGAATGTGTGGATCGTAGAGCTTCGAGGAAAAATCCATTATTACGATGCAGAACTGGGGGAAACGCGGTTTATTACTGAGTTGGCCACAACAGATCCTACCGGGATTGAGCATGGTATTTATGGCGTCGAGGTTGATCCTAATTTCCATGATGGAGAACCCTACGTCTATATCTTTTATGCAGAGCCTAACACCTTTATAAATACACTCTCAAGATTTGAATACGCGAACGGTACGCTTGATCTGGGTACGGAGCACGTATTGCTTCGCGTGCCTACAGAGCCACAGTGCTGCCACCAGGCGGGAGATCTTGAGTGGGGGCCGGATGGAACGCTGTATATCTCTACGGGAGATACGGGCTATTCTGGCACCAGGCCTACCTGGGAGATTTCTGAGGAGCAAGTCGAAGCATTTAAGGAAAAGCACAACTTGAAAGACTTCCATTGGACGCGCCTGGTTGATTCTGAGGCAACTTCTCAGAACTTAACCGACCCAAGGGGCAAGATCTTGCGCATCAATAAGGATGGTTCTATACCCATGGACAATCCCTTCTATGGCCAACCTGGAGTTCGCTGGGATATTTATGCGTATGGTCTTCGAAACCCCTATCGATTTAAAGTGGATCATGATAACGGGGATCTCTATATCGGCGTAGTTGGGCCTGATGGTGGGCATGATTATGATGAATATAATATTTCTGAGACCGGAGGTGAAAACTTCGGGTGGCCCCGCCAGATTGGTACCTTGTTCTACAATGAGTGGACACCAGACATGATACCTGGCTACGTGCCACCTGTCTGGGAGTATGATTACGAGAAAGGGGGGCGATCTGCTACCGTTGGTCCTATTTATCGATCCAGTGGCAAATACGCGTTTCCTGGATACATGCAGGACAAAGTATTCCTCTATGATTGGTCTCGAAGATGGATCAAGTATGCCGATGTATCCGATAGCGAATTTGTTAACGACTCGGAGCGGGACGTGCGAGCAGAACCGCTAACGTACTCGACAGCCGCAAAACGGTTGACGAATATAAAGCAGTTCGACCAACTTACGAACACAACCCCGATCTCAATGGAACTTGGCCCTGACGGAAGCCTCTACGTCGCCGAATTCGATGGATTCTGGAACGCCGGCCCCAACGCACGAGTCACGCGCTACCGATGGATTGCCGAAGATAATCCTGATGAGATGGAAAAGACGGAGATGGAATAAATACCTGGAATCGATGATTCCAGGTGTGTTTGGGGTTTGTTGTTCATTGTTCGGTGTTTGCTGTAATTTTTTTAAACACCGAACACCAAACAATAAACCCCAAACCATTCCAGGACCCCGTCCCGGAATTAATATTGATGAAACGCCTGTGATACAAACTCAAGCACGACCGGGAGAGATTCGCGCCAGTAGGTCCAGGTGTGGGCGCCGTCTCGAATACGGAATTCATGGGGGATCTCGTGCTTTTTCATAGCTATGTGCACGAGGGAATTTCCTTCGTATAAAAAGTCATCGTCTCCGCAGTCAATAAACCAGCGTACCGCCCGTTTTTGATCTTCAGGAATCTTTTCGATCAAGGATAACGCATTGTGGTGTTCATAATACGCAGTGAGCTGTTCTTCGGAATACGTGGATATGTCTTCACCTGTACGCTCAAATCGACCCTTTAGCGCTTCTAAAGAGAGAGGGCCTATATAAGCGCTAAGTGGGGCAGCCGATGAAAAGAGGTCCGGCCGGTGCAACGCATACATAAACGAACCGCCGCCTCCCATAGATAATCCCGATACTGCTCTGTATCGTTTCTCACTTTTTATCCGATAGGTCTTTTCAACATAGGGCATCAACTCCTCAAAAAAGAAGTCTTCATACCGCCACTCTCCCGATATATCATTAAAATAACCCCGTCTTCCCGTATTTGCGTCGGGCATTACGATGATCATTGGG
>JAHQVL010000008.1 GCA_019634345.1 Rhodothermaceae bacterium | reverse complement strand
GCTTTGTCTGCCAAGTTGTACTGTGCAGGTTGGTGAGGAGGATATGGGGAAGGCGCCTCCTGCATTAACAATGCGTTTATTAGCTGGCGAGCACCAGATACGACTGAATAATCCCGATTTCCCTCCTTTCCTGGAACGTCTCGAAGTGACCGGTGAAGGTCACGATACTCTGACAGTATCGCTACTAGAAACGGTGGGTACGCTAGAACTCAAGGTGATTCCTTGGGGCGAAGTCTTTATTGACAGCACAAGCTACGGTGTATTTCCACCATCAAGACCTCTCCGCGTCTGGCCCGGCGAACATACCCTGCGTGTGGTCCACAAAGAACTGGGAGAACAAGAATTAACATTCACAATCGGAAAAAACGAAAAACTAGAACGAACGATAAATTTGAGTGAAACAGGAATCCGGAGGCAATAGCCCGGACCCAAACGGTACACCCCTTGCAAACAATCATAGATATGCTATCAAATTGAGGTGATCTGTTCGGTATTTGAACAGGTGTTATGAAAAGAGCGGTTTTACATATTGCCCTTTTAATCATTGGCTTCATTGCTGTTGGTGCCCACCAAACAACGCCACCACAGTCAGTGCTAGGTACATGGCAATTCCGTGCGCCGATGCCGGAGGCGCGTAGTGGTGCTACGGCTGTGGCATTTGGTGATTTCATCTATGTATTGGGGGGGAAGACTACATCAGGCACCGTATCGAACAGAGTAGATAGATATCATCCTGCCACCGATACATGGGATGTGGCCGAACCCCTTCAGGAAGCTCGATTCAATGCGGCATCTGTTGTATGGAATAACTCGATAGTCGTACTAGGAGGGAGGGGCAGTGATGGCCAAACGCTCAACTCGGTAGAACAGCTTAACGCTGATGCTGCAAACTGGGCCTTTTTACAAAGCCTCCAACAAGCACGAGAAGGACATACCTCCGTTGTTCTCGATGGGACCATATATGCCGCAGGGGGATCGGATGCCTTAGGACGTATTTTTGACTCTGTCGAGGAGTATAACGGGGATCTAAATAGCTGGAATACCTCGACCCAGTGGGAATTGGATGTTCCTCGTGCTTCGTTTGCAATGGCGGCCGTAAATGACTCTGCCTTTGCAATAGGAGGGTTTAATACGTTTGGTCCGCTGGGTTTTGTGCAGCGTTTTCACCCGGTTGATGGCACTGCAGGCCGTGAAGGTTTGGCGCCTGCTAGAGGGGGATTAGCCGCTGCATTTAAAGGCGATCGTGTATTTGCGTTGGGAGGAATAACGGCAAGTAACCAGGCCGTAAGTGCTACGGATATCTATTTCCCCGCTGAAAACATATGGCTCGCTGAATCACCTATGAATACACCTCGGGCACAATTTCCTGCCGTCGTTTTTGGGAATGATCTGTATGTGTTTGGTGGAGAAGATGCACTTGGTACCATTACTGAAACGGTAGAGATCTTCATTAGTGGTGTGCCGCCAAGTGCAGCGGACGATGCGTTTGCGACCAACGAGGATGTGCCGATCACATTCAATGTGTTAACAAACGACTCTGATCCTGCAGGCCTGGCTCTCTTTATTTCTAGTGTCTCGAAGCCGCCTGGTGGCAGTGTCGTTCAGGCATCAAGTGAGGGGGCCCTCACCTATACGCCGGACAAAGATTTTAACGGTACAGATCGGTTTACCTACACGATTGTAAACGAGGAGGGCAGTGTGGCAACTGCTGAAGCTGTCATTACGGTATTTCCCGTTAATGATCCTCCCACGTTTGCCTCAACGCCAGTAACGGCAGGTGTTACGGGGTTGGTTTATGAGTACAATGTGCACGTTCAGGATGTTGACGGCCCGAATGTGACTATCACTGGGGATACAGTTCCTGGTTGGTTAATGCTCACCGACAACGGGAATGGACAAGCAGTTTTGTCGGGAATCCCTGCTGCTTTAGATGCTGGAGAGCATTTGGTGTCACTACGAGGAAGTGATGGCATTGCCGAACAGGTGCAATCCTTCTTTATTACTGTAGTCGAAGGAGTACCGCCCATCCCGATGTTATTAACACCGGTAAACGGAGCGGATTCGGTCGACATACCCGTACTGTTTTCATGGTCAGAGCTTGGGGCGACTTCCTGGGACTTCCAGTTAAGCTCAAATGATCAGTTTACAAATATACTGATCAATGCACCCAATCTCTCTGAGCCGTCATTCGAAGAAGAACAACTCGAAATCAATACACGCTATTATTGGCGCGTCCGTGCACTAAATGGCGCTGGATCCTCTGATTGGTCTGTCCCATTTAGCTTCACCTCTTCCAGTGTTGCATCAACCTCAAATGAAGAGGAGGTGCCCCGATCTTCCTTTACTCTTCTGCCACCATACCCCAACCCTTCAACTGGAAATGTATGGATTGAGGTAGAGAATGAGTTCGTCTCTGCAGAGCATCTGAACCTCTCTGTATATGACTTAAGAGGACGATTGATTGCAACGCTCTTTGATGGGGTGCCTTCGATTGGAAGAACCCAGTTCGTGTGGAACGGCACGAACGAATGGGGGCGTACAGTTGCAAGCGGGACGTATTTCTTCCGATTGACGCACAAGGACCAACAACGTATTAAATCTGTGGTGTTGGTACGTTGAGGTGGCTTGTATACATATCGCTTTCATTAACATTGTGGCTTGGCTTTGCGGGCCAACAAGTACTTTGGGGACAGGTATCGGCGGCAGAGGTGATCGAAGAAATCAGTAACGCCTATGAACGGGTAGATTTTGAGGTGGCGGAGCAGCGTATTAAAGGGGCCCTGGATCGGTATGAGGACTTTAGTCCCAATGAACTGGCGCAAATCTATGTGTTCAGTGCCCTGATACACTATGTAAAGGACGATCAAGCAGGGGCAGAGGCCCAGTTGGCCTATGCGTTTCAGTTGAATCCAGGTTTAGAACTAGATCCAATCCTTTCGCCTCCAGGATTCGTTGAAATTGGGGATCGTTTGAAAAAAGCGATCGAGGAATCTGGAGAGGCTGCTACCAAACAGCCAGAAGTGAGGTATCTTGTTTTATCCGATCCTCGGCCCGGAGCGGCGATGCGCTCTATGATTCTACCGGGGTGGGGGCAGTTATACAAGGGTGATAGGACAAAAGGGTATCGCGTTTTGGGCGCCTGGACCCTAACGGCTGGGAGTACACTCGCTGCGCACCTCATTCGAAACAAGGCAGAAAACGACTACCTGGATGCGGTATCCTCAGAGGAAGCGCTGTCTTTATACGACGATTTTAATCGCTGGCACCAGATCCGTAACAATCTGTTTCTGGCTTCTGCAGGAATATGGGTGTATAGTTACATAGATGCCTTGATCTATCAAACTCCACCAGAAAACAGGAGAATAAGCCTATATACTGCTCCTGGGGCTTCAGGCCCTTATATGCAACTCACCGTCAAATTTTGATCCTATCGATCAATACAGTTGATCGGCGACCTGTTTTTTGTCTCCCTTAATGAGTTCTCCATTCATCAGCAACAAGGAGCCTTCCTCAACCAGAGATTGGATTTCTGTATTCTCCAGTATTAAGCCGTTGATTTCGAGTGAGCCGGGGCCAAACTCGGGCTTTTTCTGATAAAGAGCGACCCCGATTCGAGTGTTGTTGATGCGAACTCGATCTAACGTGGCCACAGAGTTGTCTTTGCTTGCAATACCAATATTGCCTGTTTTGACGTCAAAGTCTGTACCCTCAACCTGGCTGTATTCACCAATGCTCAGCGCTTTATCGCCGGCTTGCGTCACTGTGACATTCTTAAACGTCAATGTAGACCCCGATACATCAATAGCATCATTTCCGGTATTCTCAAACGTCGAGTTTGTGATAGTCCCCTGGGTAAAATCACCATCAAAGGCATCGGAAAACGTATGGGCAAAGTGGACACTGTCCATTTCAAAAGAGGAACTAATGATGTTTAAGGCATCCTCGGATTGATTGTATGTAAAAGAGGTGTTGTTGAGGAAAACGGTTGATTCGTGGAAGTTAACACTTCCTGTAAGGGACCAGCCTTCCCGATGGATATGCTGCAGGCTCTCAAAATGCGTATGCTTTACATAGGAAGGCGACTGGGCATTAAGGACGGTAAAGCCTTGTCCTGTACCATCGCTCGAATGAATATGTATGGGCGATGCAGCAGTACCTGATAAGTGAACCGCACCATGAGCAAGGATAGCCGCCGAGTTCACCAGGTCAAGAGAAGTGCCTTCGGGGATGCGAAGAGAATACCCTTCAGGGACGATCAACATGTCTTCTATCGACCACGTGCCAGGTTTTATAGATGCCTCTTTGTTCGACTCATTCACTGTCACAAAGGCGAAGGACGATAGGGTAGAGGAGTCTCTCGGAATGGCATGTTTAACCAGGTTTTTTCTGCTCCTCGGATAGGGTAAAATGGGCCCCGAGAAGAGAGAATCCGATCCTGGTATGTGATACCTTACGCGATAGGTTGCTAGTGTTGAGTCTGTAATCAGAGCGGATTCAGGAATTGCAATCGGGATCTGTTGAAATGGAATGCTTTTATGGGCCTCGCGCCCTGGCAAGAGGGGGTGGTCTTCTAATGATATGGTATGAGGGCCCATTTGCAATGAGTGGAGGTGGATTGCTAGAGGTTGCGTACTTCCTACATCGAGGATCAGCGAATCATTCTGATGAGATTGAAAGTGAGTTCGCAGCCCGTCATTGGGGTTAATTGTGACGTAAAGAAGCCGTCTGTTTCGCTCTACTGCATCATAAGGGAATTCATAGTCCGGAAATGATCGATGAATGATACTCAGCTTTTCTTCAAAATCTGGTTTGATGTCCTCCATTAAAGAGGTTAAATAGCCTGGCTGAGACACCGTATAGAGCGCTTCATTATAGTATTGGTTGTACAGAGGATCCTCGCTGGCAAGTATATAAATATGCCGTAGTAGTGATCTTGCCGTTTCCAGATCCATCGTTGATGTGGCTTGCGGCACCAGTTCTCCCGAGTAGCCGTCAAAGCCTATAGGTTCAAGCCGTGCGGTAATAGGATTGTAATAGAACCGCATATTTCTCCACAATATGCTATGATGGGCACCGATGAGCTCGGATATAGCGGTGTACATGGCTAGCTTTTTTAAGTCGAATACATCGCGTGCTCGCCGTTCGCCATCTCGGAAGGTCTCCAGCAGGGTGACGGCATGCATAAACTGTTCGTAGTAACTAGAATCAGCGGCAATCGATTTAGACTCAAAGGCATCTATGTGTGCTGTATTAAACGAAGCACTTGTGACTGAGATATGGTCCGGGTAGTCGGTACGGAGGTGTTTTTGTTTCCAAAACTGATCTTCCGAAAACCGGATAATAGGGCCTTGCCTGCGCTGGTTGCTTTCGACGAGTATCTTGTTGAAATGCTCTTCAAGAGCGAAGATACCCAGGTTTTTTCCATTTACGGTTAGATTTACAAAGTCATATCGAAGCGATATGAGGCCTTCTCTCCGGAGGGCCTGATGGTAGACCCATTCAGCAAGAAAATTTCTGGTCTTGGGATGTTGAATCGATAAGGTACGCATGCCGAAAAGCGCCTTGTCATCCTTGATTTTTATCCGGTAGGACCATTTGTCGCCCTCCAGGTGATCGACTATATCCCCCTTGAGCCTCAGTTTTACATCATAAGATTCGCCGTTATGACGAATACTTGCAGGCACAAAATCATCCTCCGAACTCTCCAGGATGCCCATGCGCTGGGCGATCTCTCGTTTGTAGGCTAACTTTTGGAAATGCTTGTGGGCAATGTCGATGTGGATGTGCTCGGGAGATGCTAACGTGCCTTTTATCCGATTTCGAGTAATCGAGAAAAAGCGAGAACTATTGTCAACGATGCTGTGTGTGGTGACAATTTGTTCTTCCGAGGAAATAAGACCAGCCACAAAGAGGCACACTGAGTATACGATCACGCCCAGAATACCGAAGGTGTACAGGTACATCTTCTTGTTTTCATTGGCTGTTTTGGTAGCGGATTGCCGCCGAAATTGCTTTAGTTTCAATGCAAGAAATGGGCTACACGGTTACTATAAACAGGTACACTAAAACAGATTCACTGCACTCTTACATTCGCACCAACCCATACGCTATGCGTTAATTTGCTCGATTCCCATTACATACTTCGAGAATTTTGTAAGCCTGAAGGGAAATGCCGATGCAATGCCAGCGGCTTCACGGTCATCGTCGGGTGAATACTTGGTCTCAACCACGGTCACACAGTCTCTGGCAGAGCGGCTACTAAGAGGAGAGGTGCTGTTAAATATATCGTGAAACGTCAAGTTTGTATCGACCGTTGCACGGACATTTTTACTGCCTGATAAATAATAGCTCCTGTGGTATCGGTTCAACAAGGCTGGCTCAAGCAGATCCAGCTGTTGCCTTATATCACCCGGAATTTTGGACTGTTTTATCAGGTTTTCGAGATCCGTTCGGGTAAAGGTGTTGTCAAGAGTAAAAGGGGACAAAGGAAGTGAGATTTTGTATCCGGTTAAGCCTTCCTTTATTTTGAATTCAAGTACGGGATTGGGTATGTATCCTTTCATTCTGCCATACCAACGAATGCGTACTTTTTTACGAGGGGTTGAACCGGCAACGGTTTGATGGAAAGAGTGCCGCTGCGGGGTGTCCAGGTAGATGTTGTTTATATCTCTGGGCTTGTAAATCGAGCTAAATGCAGCGGGGTTAAGGGTAAGGACCATCTCAACCTGCGGTAAGTCCAGGTTGTAGATCGCAAATTTCCGTTCGTATCGGTTCTCTGACTCCGTTCTGGGGTCATTGTCGTTAGGCAACTGAAGCGGTTTAGCTTTAGATACAGCTGGGGACGTATTATTTTGAGGCAGTGCCGTAGAGATTGCCATAAAGTAAATCGGAAACGTTTGTTTTGTTGGCTGGAATGCGTTCTCCGTTCACCAAGAACAGGGACCCCTGTTCAATCAACGATGGGACGTCCGTATTTCGAATTACGTAATCGTTGGCTTCAAGGGAGGCTGGACCAAACTCGGGTTTTTTCTGGAAGAGGGTAACACCGAGCCGGCTATTGGATATATCAACTCTCGTTAAGGTTACAACCGATTTGTCTTTGCTTGCAATTGCAATTTCACTCTCGGTAATTTCCAGGTCCTCGCCTTCAATAAAACTGAACTCTCCGGCACTCAGTGCCTTGTCTCCTGCCCCTTCAATTCGAACATTTTGAAACGAAAGTGTAGACCCGGATACATCAATACCATCGTTCCCCAGGCGCTCAAAGACGGAATTGGTGATGATTCCATCACTAAAGTCCCCATCGAATGCATCCGAGTGAATATGCGAAAAGTGGGCATTATTCATCTCGTAGGAGGTACGTACAATGTTAAGGGCATCCTCAGAATGATTACCCTTGAAGGTTACATGGTTCAGGGTAATGGCAGACTCATGGAAGGTGACGCTTCCGGTTTGGGTCCATCCCAATTGATCCAGGTTACTGAGCCCAACGAACTCGGTATACAGTACTTCAGAGGAATCTTCAGCATTTAATACGAGGAGCCCCTGTCCTGTGCTGTCTGTTGAGACAATGCGGATGGGCTGAGAAGCCGTTCCGGCAAAATGAATCGGGCCACGGACAACAATGGCGGCGCCCTCCTTTAGATCGAGTGTTGTGCCGGCCGGCAGCTCCAACGCGTATCCTTCTGGAGTGACCAGGTTATTGTTGATCTCCCAGTTACCCGGCGTACCTGTAATTTTACGATCTTCTTCGTTTCTAGTAAGGAAGGCGAACTGCTGGTCAGTAGGTCCTTTCCTGAACAGGTCGTTTTCAACGATTTCTTTTTGGCTATACGGGTAGGGGAGAATGGACACAAAAAACAGCGAGTCGACACCAGGGATGCTGTACGATGCTTTG
>JAHQVL010000084.1 GCA_019634345.1 Rhodothermaceae bacterium | reverse complement strand
CGTGACTGGCGTGGGAGGACCCAATTTCTTCCACGAATTTATCGTCACTCCCGATGGTGTGCTTAGTACTGTACACTCCCCTCACAATTTTCGATTTGGTTTAACCCTTCCGTTGCTGGAAGACGATGGTCGTGAACTCGACGTGCAAGTAAATGACCGCATCGCTTCAACCACATATCCAGCGGAAATCAGCAATGGCGATTCGCAACACTTTATTGCAGTAAACATGGAGCCAGTTTTACTTGAAGAAGAAGAATCTGTGCTGAGCACCTATGGGTGGTTACGGCCCGTGCGGCTAACCTCGGACGCAAAGCAAATCCAGGTATTCACGTATCCGCGATCTGAGGATGACCCTGAAGCCACAGAGGTGCAAGCCAGTTTTGAGATTAACGAGGCCGGGTTCTCTTCTGTACTGGGCAAAGTGGAGGGCTCATTGTACATAGGAAGGTTTGCCGCTGGGGGCATTGGAAAAACACTTCACCTCAGTGATAGCGAAGTCCCTGACGTAGAATTTGATGCCCCATGCGCATTTATCGTTCAGCATACCGAAGGCAAAATAACGGCCATAGAAACCGACACTGATATAACGGCGCACGTACAAGGGACGTCAGTATCCTTAAGTGCCTTCGTAAAAAAAGAACTGTAGAATCAAACAATATTGAGTGAACGGGATAGAAGACATCCATCCTATCTAATTATTTATATCAAACAGACGCTAACAGCACATGCAATGGAATAAGCCTCCAGAGATGGAGATTGATACTACTAAAACGTATAACGTATCTATTGTAACGGAGAGAGGTACGATCGAGCTTGAACTGTACCCTCAATATGCTCCTAATACAGTCAATAATTTTGTTTTCCTTGCCAAACAAGGCTTTTATAATGGAGTAATCTTTCACCGTGTCATCAACAATTTCATGATCCAGGGGGGAGACCCAACAGGCACAGGAAGAGGCGGCCCTGGGTACGATTTTGCAGACGAGTTCAATAACAATCCACTCGTACACGAGCGCGGCGTTATCTCAATGGCTAATGCGGGCCCGAACACCAACGGAAGTCAATTTTTCATCACTCACGATCCCCAGCCCCATCTGAACGGGCGCCACACGGTGTTTGGCAAAGTTACCAAAGGCCACGACGTAGTAGATGCGATTCGTCAAGGTGATTCAATGCAGGTAACGGTAAGCGAATAATCCTTCATCGGATTGAATTTTTCAAAGGATTTGTATTGGTCTTCTCCAGTGCAAATCCTTTTTTATTGCTCAAAACCTTCAACCAATACCAGGTCGCTTTCTGACCGTTCTACCTGGCCAAACAAGATGCGACGCTTATCACTTGAAACGGAGAGCGCAGGATCCATCCGAGGAATAGACTTCTGAGCGACATACAGCGTGTCTACCTGGCCCGACTCGAAATGGGTGTATGCAATATAGGTTTGCCCTCCCCTTTGTACGTGATATACACCCTGCTCATCGATTACCCAACTCCCCCAATCTCTCGGATCAAGGCTACTCAATTTCATAGAAGGTTCCGATCCTCCCAAAGGCAACTCCCAAAGGCCTTCTGCATCCTGAAGGGTATAAAAAACCGACTGACCATCCAATGATTCGATCGGCCCAAACCCTCCTTGCGTCGTTATTTGCTCTTCCTCCGCGTTCTCTAGATCATGCTTCCATACTTGCCAGGTTCCTGTTCGATTGGAGCTAAAATAGATGGATGAACCATCCCGGGCCCAGCTTGCGGCGAGATTATCAGCACCTGCTTTGGTGATTTGCCGTGGGTTTAAATTGTCTAGATCAACGGTAAACACGTGTGCTTCCCCATCAGGCCGACCAGTAAACAACACGCTTTTCCCATCCGGTGACCAACGTGGGGTGCTGGTAAAGGGCCCATTAAACTGTGTCACTTTAATCGGATTTCTACCCGAAGAGTCACTCACCCAGATCTCATACGTACCGGATCGATTCGACGTAAACGCAATCTGTGAGCCGTCAGGGGAAAACTGAGGGTGCATGTCCCACCTTGACGATCGAATAAGAGGGCTGGCTGCCTCATCTACTCCCGGTGAAAAAGCCCAGATATTGGTTTCACCAGCCCCTTTCATATAGGCCAACCTATCGCCTGAAACACTGGGGAAGTAGGCGTACTCATCAGGGACCCCTATGAGCACAGGTGAACCACCCTCGGCACGAATTTTCCATAAACTGGCCCGCCCACTTCTGTTTGATGAAAATAGAAGATGCTTTGCATCAACCCAGTCGTGCCCACTGATATTTCGATGTTCTTCAGTAACCTGGTTTAATTCGGACCCATCCACCGATATGGTAAACACGTCTTGCATTCCCTCGCTCTCACTCCTGGTAAAACTAATAGTCCGGCTATCGGGAGAAAACGCCGGATCATGGTCTCCCCACATATGCGAAGGAGGAGCCGTTAGTTTTGTTCTTTCGCTAGTATCCAAAGAAAGCAGATAGATGCTATAGGCCGGCTCACCCTCGATGCGATCATTAAAAGCCAACACGTTACCATCTGGAGACCAGGTCAGGTCGCCATAAATATTTAAACCACAGGATCCTATTTGCCGCGAATTCCCCCCAAAGGCAGTGACCATCCAAATTGAACATTGGCTGCCTTCTTTTTTAATGTAGGCTACCTGCGTCCCATCGGGTGACCATGCCGGCATGAAATCGCGCTCGGGTGATGAAGTCAACCGAAGCATTGATTCTGTCCCGATGAGCTTCACATAAATGTCTGTATTATCACCGTCTGGACCTGCCCAGGCAAAGGCGACGTGTTTACCATCAGGAGAAAGAATTGGCCGGCCTTCAAATCCAGGAAAAGAGGTCAGTGGTACTGCGGTGTAACTTCTGGATATCAACGATGGAGTGCGTAAATAAAACCAAAGTCCACTGGCTATCAGTACGATCCCAAGAAGGCCCACAATGAACCATGTTTTAAAGAATGAGGACTGCGGGGAATCAGTGGCCGCTGACTCTATTCCTGGATTAACATTTAACGATGGAATTACACCAGGAATACTATCTCCTCTCCCATCAATCTCAGGACTCAGAATAAGCCGATACCCAACTTTCGGAATGGTTTCGATTACTCCTGATTGGCGAGGATTGTCATTGAATATCTTTCTCAGTTCCGAAATCGACCGGGTCAATACATCATCAGTTACAATGGTGCCCTCCCAAACCGTCTCCAGTAGATAATCTCTCGTCACTGTCTCACCGTGAAAATCAACCAGACACAACAACACATCCATGATCTTTGGTTCTATCCGTACAGCACCTTCTTCTCCACGTATACGGTGTTGCTGGGGTTGAATCAGCCAGGGGCCAAGATAAAAATCCAATGTTCGTTTGTTAATCATTGTTCACTGTTCTGAATCAGTATAAAATACGGTGTTTAGACGCCATAATTAGGCCCTCAGAAAACCTTCAGAAAAATTAAAGCCGCTTTTCAGGACTAAAAAGTACATGCGAACCTACCATGATATCTATTGGAAACACACTTCCTTAGGTTCATACACTTTTTATCTGAGTCATGAAATCGATTACCCTTTATCTCTTTTACTCGACCATTTACTTGCTCGTATTTGCACCCTTATCGGCCTGCGCACAACAATCCGGGTATTCCTACCCAGAGGCAGAACGCAGCCTGAACGCTGAAATGCATCACGGTATTAGTGTCAAAGACCCCTATCAATGGATGGAGAATCTTGATTCCGATACATTGCACACCTGGATGGGTGCTCAAGATGAGCTCACAATGACGTATTTGAGCGACAAAAACATGGTGTCATCGCTTCAAAACAGAATTGCCGCATTAAGAAACTATGCAACTGTTGGAGCACCGATCCTGAGAGGGGACGTTACGTTCCTAACCCGCCGCAAGGTAGGCCAGGTGGTTGGAAGCCTATATTATCATACTAAAAAGGACACCCAAGAACAGTTGCTCATCGATATTGAATCCATTTTAAACGAGGGTAACTCAGCGTATGTCACATCCATGAGTCCATCCGGCACATGGGTTACCTACAGTGCTGCTGAGGGCCAATCCAGGTGGAGAACGACCCACATACTACCTGTAATGAAGAATGCCCAGGCCAAAGAATCCTTAACTGGATTTTATGGTGGGCGAAGTAATATTACATGGAAAAACGACGACTCTGGCTTTTTCTACACCCGATACGACATCCCCGAAGATCCTCAAGCACCCCTTGGTATCCCAAGTATCTATTTTCATGAAGTAGGTACCTACCAAAACCAAGACCGCCTGATATACACGCATTCCGATTCAAATTTGAGCTTCAGCCTCCGCGTAACCCATGACGATAACTTCCTGGTTATCAGCGGCTCCAAGAATGGAGGTACATTTAATGGACTGGAAGAGCGCATTTTCTATCTTCCACTTGACAAGAAGAATGCCGAGGTAAAAGAACTATTTAGCGAATACCCTGCTCAGTACGCTTTTGAAGGAAGCGATGGTTCACTGTTTAGAGTCAGAACCTCGTTGGATGCCCCCAATCTCCGCCTTATCGAAGTCGACCTAAAAAAAACCGAAAAGAAAAACTGGCGGGTTATACTTCCGGAGCAAGAAGAATCCATTCAGGCAATTAGTGAAGTAGGGAAAAGCCTGGTTGTTCAATACACCAGAGATGCGCGAACTGTTCTTCGAGTCTACGACCACAAGGGGGCCTTGATCAATGAAATTGACCGTTTGTCCCCATCAGTATATGGCCTGGGTGACAACCGTATACATAGCAAGGCCTATTATGGGGTATCTAATCTAACAGACCCAGGAGCTATCTATGAGTTGGATGTCACAACAGGAAAAGATCAGTTGTTCTTCCGCCCAGAACTCCCTTTTGACCCGGATAATTTTGCAACTAAGCAGGTCTTTTACGAAAGCAAAGATGGAACGCGGGTACCCATGTTTCTCATCCATCAGAAAGGGCTCGAACTGAATGGTGAAAACCCGGTGTTTTTATATTCCTATGGTGTTTGGAGTTGGTCTGCTTTTCCCTGGCAGCAACATATGATTCCCTGGATAGAAGCTGGAGGTATATATGCGGTAGCTAATATAAGAGGCGGAGGAGAGTATGGAGAATCGTGGCACCAGGCAGGAATCAAGCACAATAAACAAAATGGGATTGACGATTACATCGCTGCTGCTGAGTGGTTGATTGAAAACGACTACACTTCCAGCCAACTCATGGTAGCAAACGGAGGGAGTGCAAGCGGTGTGCTTCCTGGAGCCGCCATTATACAACGGCCAGACCTGTTCGGCGCTGCTGTGATTAATTTCCCAACGCTGGATAAAATCCGATTTCCGCTTTTCGGGTCAGCCAAGTCATGGATTCCAGAGTTTGGAGACCCCTCAAACAAGGATGACTTTCAATCTCTGTATGCCTATTCCCCCTATCATAATGTACAGCCAGGGACCTGCTACCCTCCTACCTGGATTCATGTTGGAGAAAAGGATGAGACCACAACACCCATGCATGGCTATAAATTTACTGCCCAATTACAGCACGCCCAGGGCTGCAACAATCCTATTCTCTTAAAAATTGCCTGGGGCGCCGGGCATAGCTATGGACTCACCCCCGAGCAAGGCTTCGAAACGCAAGCACAAGAGTTGGCTTTTCTTTTCAAGGCACTGTCTCTTAGGGAGGAGAACCCTTAATCTAATTTTTCTGATTTCAGTGACAAAAAGGTCTGCAATATGTGTTCATATTGCAGACCTTTTTGTATATAGGTTCTTTCTAAAAACCATTCTCTTCTTTATGAAGCGTTGTGCCTTTCTAACAATGGATAACATGAAATCCCTTGTTAGTGATGATAAACTTGCTATCGACGTTTTAATAGACATGCAATGGGACGTGCAATTAATCCCATGGCGCCAACCTAACGTCGATTGGAATGCATTTGACGTGGTAGTTATCCGGTCTACCTGGGATTATCACAATGACCCTGATATGTTTATCGAGGTGCTACAACAGATAGAGGCATCCGGCACCCGCCTGGAAAATGCGCTTGCCTCTGTTAAATGGAATATCGACAAGCGATACTTGCATGATCTGGAAGGTAAGGGAATTCGTGTGGTCCAAACGGCTTTCGGTTCGGATTTAAATGAGAGCAGCCTGAATGAGCTTACCCAGGCTTACTCTAATGAAGACTTCATCATTAAGCCCGTAATTAGCGCAAGCGCAAAGAATACCTTTCGGATTACTCCAGGGAAGGCTCCCTTAGAAAACCTTCTTGCTGCTTTCAAAAATAAAGATTATATGGTGCAACCGTTTATGCACCACATCGTGGAAGAGGGTGAGTTTTCGTTGTTCTTTTTTAATGGAAGGTATAGTCATTGCATTCGCAAAGTACCAAAAAGCAATGACTTCAGGGTTCAAGAAGAGCATGGCGGCCTTATCACGACATGCCCCCCCACTCTCAAGCTATTAAACTGTGCCCAACACGTTCTAGACAACCTCGATTACACCGTCTTATATGCACGGGTCGATTTAGTGCCGGACGAAAATGGCGATTATGCTCTTATGGAACTGGAGTTGATTGAACCCTCCCTCTATCTCAGAATGGACCCAGAAGCTCCTACCCGATTTGCTCGTGCTATTGAAGCCATCCCGCTCTAACCTGAAGTAATAGCCCTACCTTATTAAACGATTTTTTTGCCCGATCGTGATCATACGCCTCTTACTCGTTGCGTTCAGCATATTTATAGTCTGGCTTATCTATTTGACCAATACGGGTCAATCGAGTGATATCCTGCTTGTCGTTCAGTACGTTCCTTATGGAGACAAGGCCGGCCACGTATTCCTTGCTGGTATTCTTGCTTTACTCGTAAACCTCGCGCTAAAATTCCGGATGATCGGCTCTGGCAGACTTAAGTTACCCCTGGGTACGATAATCACTTCAGTTATTGTTGTCCTTGAAGAGTGGTCCCAACGCTATATCCCTTCACGGACGTTTTCGGGATGGGATCTGTTTAGCGACTTCCTTGGCATTACTATTTTCACTATGTTGGCATACCTGATCCATCGATACGTACAAAAAAAATAAGTATGCCCACCATTCAATTTGCCAATCACTCTATAGAGTGTGAAAAGGGAGATAACCTTAGGCGCGTTTTACGGAAAAACAAGCTTCCACTTTATAATGGGGCTGCCCCTGTTATCCATTGCAGAGGGCTAGGTACGTGCGGCACTTGTGCTGTTCGTATCGAGGGCGAGGTAACTGAAATGACAGCCATTGAACGATGGCGATTGAGCGCGCCCCCTCACAATAAAGCAAATGGACTACGATTGGCCTGTCAGTGCCAGGTCCTGGGAGACCTTACCCTCACCAAGTATGAGGGATTATGGGGTCATAAAAGTGAAGTAAAACACAGCCCGTGATCCTGTCATTTAGCCGTCTATCTCACTGAGCTTCACAGGCCGGCCTTCGCGGTAGGACTTCCAGGCAGCCAGACCTATTACAACTGGCATCCGGCCATCTAACCCCGTTACTTCCGGCTCGCTGTCATCGAGCAACATCTGTATAAACGCTTCGAGCTCCGCCTGGTAAGCATCCATGTATCGCTCTAAGAAGAAATACGGTGGTTTAGCCGATGAAATACCATCGTTGTTGCTTGTCACCAGCGTGCTTGTCTTTTCGTTTTCCACCTGTATGGAGCCCTTCGACCCAAACCACTCAACACGCTGGTCATACCCATACTCGGATTGCCGGCAATTGTTAATCGTGCCTATAGCTCCGTTTTCAAATTTGAGTGTGATGATGGTCGTATCAATATCGTTCGCGTAGCTTCCTATCTTTGGATCGACCATGACACCTCCAACTGCATACACCTCCTCTACCTCGCACCCCATTAAATAGCGCACCATATCAAAATCATGAATGGTCATGTCCAGAAAAATGCCGCCCGAGCCTTTTAAATAATCCAGAGAGGGAGGGGCAGGATCACGGCTCGTCAGATTAAGAATCCGAGGCTCCCCATAAGCACCGCTTTCGATCAATTGGCGTGCATCCCGATACCCTTTGTCAAATCGCTTATGGAAGCCGATTTGCAGTTTTACACCATGCTGCTTCACAACATCAAGAGCCTCATCAATCAACCCCAGATTAATTGAAATAGGTTTCTCACAGAAAATATGTTTCCCTGCTTCTGCTGCCTGAATCATAAAAGGGGCGTGCGTATCTGTTGATGAACAGATTATCACGGCTTCGATAGCAGGGTTCTTTAAAATCTGTCGATGGTCGTCATATGCATGCTCGATACCTAGTTCAGATGCCAGTTGCCTAGCTGCATCCAGATTGATATCAGCAATTGCAATAGGATTTGCAGAGGGTATCAGATGTGCGAGCGCTTTTGCATGAATCTGTGCAATTCTGCCTGCACCTATAATACCTACAGGGACGGGTGTAGTCATGGGGGTTAGTAGCCTAGTTTTTTCAGAAAGTCTCTATTGTTTGCAGCGCTTTGCATGGGTGTACCCATGCCGGGTAGGACATCTTGCTCGACGACAATCCATCCACTATAGTCTTTTTCTTCGAGGAAGGAAAGCACCCCGGCAAAGTCGACGGTGCCCTTACCCAATTCAGGAAAAACACCCTGCCCAATCATCTGCTGGTAGCTCCAGTTATGATCGATGGCCTGCTGCACCACTTCGGGGTTAAAGTCTTTGAAGTGAACGTGCCAAACGCGATCGTACATGCGGCTTAGATCAGCAACGGGATCTCCACCTCCTAACGCGTAATGGCCCGTATCAAAGCACAATCCCAGCAATCCGGGGTCAGTGTTGCTCAGGAAGTACTCAATTTCATCAGGCGTTTCGACATACGTAGCACCATGATGGTGAATGATCGAGCGCAATCCCGTTTCCCGCTTTACAACCTCAGCCACTTTTGTTGCACCATCGAGATAGACCCTCCAGCCCGGTTCATCCAATCGATGCTCACTCTTGATTCTACCCGAAAAGTTAGATCGCTCTGGAACGGTACTGTGATCATCACCGATAATGACAAAGCACTCTTCGCCAGCTACCTCCGCCATCAGCCGAGCAGTTCGAACAGCTGCCTCGAGGCCCTTCGTATGATAGGCCGCATCATAAAGGCGCACAGAAACCCAGGAACCCAAAAGCGTCAGACCATGCCGGTCTAATTCGGCTCTTAGCTCTTGAGGGTCCGTTGGCATAAATCCCCAGTCTCCCAACTCAGTGCCTACATACCCTGTCTGCGCCATCTCTACCAGCACCTTTTTGTATCCCGACCGATCACCAGCTGTGTTTTCAATAACTCCCCAGGAGCAAGGGGCATTTGCAATCCTGATCTTCTGCGTATTTGTCATAATCCTCTTAAAACGTTCGGCTCCATGTATCCAGCCAGCGCTCGACAACCACTTTTGTTTGGGTAAAAAATTCTACAGCGTGCCGGCTTTGTCCATGTAAATCCCCAAAAAAGCTGCTTTTCCAACCGGAGAATGGAAACTGAGCCATCGGGGCGGCAACGCCTATGTTAATACCCACATTGCCGGCTTGCACATCATGCCGGAACCGGCGGGCGTTTGCTCCGCTACTCGTGAAGATACAGGCCATGTTTCCATATTCACCACTGTTCACAAACTGGATTGCTTCATCTATTGAATCGAGATGTACCAAGCCCATGACCGGTCCAAAAATTTCTGTTCGGACGATTTTACCATCAAGGGGAATATCCTTTAAGATGGTCGGCGCAATAAAATTCCCTTTAGCATCACGGGCTCCCTGACGGCCATCAAGTACAAGCTTCGCGCCTTCAGAAACGCCTTCCTGAATAATCGACTCGATGCGTTGTTTGCTTTGCGGTGTAATAACGGGTCCCATCTGAACACCCTCATCGAGCCCATTGCCCGTTACCCTGGATCGTGCTGCGTCAACGAGTTGATCGGTGATCGCGCTGTGATTGCCAACCGTCACAACCATGGACGCCGCAAGGCATCGCTGGCCGGCACACCCGTAAACGCTATCCGTAACGATTTTAGTCGTCATGTCTGGATCGGCATCCGGCAAAATGATGATGGGGTTTTTTGCCCCACCTTGTGCCTGCACCCGCTTTCCAAACTTCGCAGCTCGTTCATAAACATACCGGGCTACCGGAGTGGATCCTACAAAACTGATGGCTTTGATTTCTGGGTGTTCGAGCAGCGTGTCAACCACATCCCTCCCACCGTGCACCATGTTGAGTACCCCGGCAGGTAAATCCAGTTGCTCTATCAGTTCAAACACTTTAGCCATTGTCAAAGGCACTTTTTCAGATGGCTTGACAATGAACGTATTTCCACACGCGATGGCATAGGGTAGAAACCAAAAAGGAATCATCCCGGGGAAATTAAACGGCGCAATACACGCACACACCCCCAGCGGCTGCCGAATCATGTATTCGTCGATGCCACGTGCTATATCCTCTGAGAATTCGCTCTGGATCATAACAGGCATCCCGCAGGCAACCTCCACATTTTCTATGGCTCTTCGGAGCTCACCTCGCGACTCGGCCAACGTTTTCCCACACTCCAGAGTTATGAGTTGAGCGATCTCATCAACGTGATCCTCGAGTAACATTTTTAACTTAAACAGATACTGAATACGCGTATTTGTTGGCGTATTCCTCCATTCAGGAAATGCGGCGGCGGCGGCCTTTACGGCTTCGTTTACCTCGGCACTGGTACCCAAAGGGACATTCGCGATTACTTCCAGAGTAGCAGGATTATCGACAGCTAGCGTATCTCCACCACTTTTTTTCCAGGCTCCGTCAATGTAATGGGGTAAAGAATTCATTTTGTTTCGGGTTTCAGAGATAATACCTCTGTGCTTTTTTGCCTTCTTTATAGACTTCGAACGATTTTTTCGTGGTGGACACCTCAGAGACTTCGGCAACGGGGACTTCCCACCAGGCGTACCCTTCCACGTTTTGGTAAATATCCGTCTTCACATAAATCACGGTGGTTGTTGTAATCTTCTTTGCCTCTTCCAATGCTGCCTTGACAGAATCAATGGTATCGCACTCAATGACATGAGCCCCCAGAGACCGCGCATTTGCAGCCAGGTCCACGGGAAGCGGCCCGCCGTTTAACTGCCCATTTGATCGATATTTATACTGGGTACCAAATCGCTGGCTACCGACGTATTCAGACAGCCCGCCGATGCTGGCAAATCCACTATTATCAAGGAGAACCACTGTTAATTTATAGCCTTCTTGGATCGACGTGATGAGTTCTTGAGCCATCATCAAGTAACTGCCATCGCCTACCATCACGTATACTTCCCGGTCAGGCTCAGCCATTTTTACACCGAGCCCGCCGGCGATTTCGTATCCCATACAGGAATACCCATATTCAAGATGATAGCCTTTAGGATCCCGTGTCCTCCATAATTTGTGCAAGTCACCCGGCATGCTACCGGCCGCGCACAACACAACGTCCTTGGGTGCAGAAGCCGAATTAACGGCCCCGATAACTTCTCCCTGGCTAACAGGCACACCATGGTCCAGGTTGTAAACCTGCTCAACCTTATTATCCCATTCTTTGTTATAGGTCGCTGTTTGTTCTCTGTACGCAGAGTCCACCGAATACCCTCTCAGTGCATCGTGCAAGGCTTCCAGAGTGACTTTAGCATCGGCGACAAGGGGAAGGGCACCCTGTTTAAAGGCGTCAAACTCTGCAATATTGATATTGATGAAACGCACGGAGTCGTCCTGCCAGGCGGACTTGGACTGGCTCGTAAAATCACTGTACCGGGTACCAATGCCAATCACGAGGTCGGCTTCTTTTGCAACTGCCACAGCCCCGGGTGTCCCAGTAACACCCACCGCGCCCAATGCGCAGGGGTCATTGTACATCATGCTCCCTTTTCCGGCCATGGTTTCAGCAACCGGAATCCCAGTGTCGTTAACAAACGAGCGCAATGCATCCGTCGCTTCACTGTATATTACCCCACCCCCTGCGATAATCATGGGCCGCTTACTATCTTTGATCCACTGCACCGCCTTGTTCAGTAAACCAGCATCCGGTCTCGGCCGGCCAATGTACCAGACTTTTTTCTCAAACAAGTGAGCCGGGAAGTCAAAGGCTTCGGCTTGAACATCTTGGGGCATAGCCAGCGTAACAGCCCCCGTTTCGCTCTGCGAAGTCAGTACACGCAATGCTTCGGGTAAAGCAGTGATCAATTGCTCGGCCCTATTAATCCGATCCCAGTACCGGGACACGGGTTTGAACGCATCGTTTGCACCCGTATCCTGAGTAAATGGCATCTCGATCTGCTGAAGGACCGGGGCTACATTCCTGCGCGCAAAGATGTCACCGGGCAGAAGAAGGACAGGAATGCGGTTTACCGTCGCGAGTGCGGCCCCAGTGACCATATTGGTTGCGCCAGGTCCTATGGACGTCGTGCACGCTAGCGCCCCAAGTCTGTTCTTCATCTTAGCGTATGCCACAGCCGTGTGGACCATCGCCTGTTCATTGCGGCACTGGTAATACGGAAACGATTCGGCTTCCTGGTGAAGGGCCTGCCCAATGCCAGCCACATTACCATGCCCAAATATCCCAAAACAGCCTGCAAAAAACGGATGCTGCTTAGAGTCTCTTTCGACGTACTGATTTTTCAGGTATTGAATCGTTGCTTGTGCAACGGTGAGCCGTTTAGTTTTCATGGTATCTAGGGGTTAGAATCCTCCATGGTTGTCTACAAACGCATGGACCTCGTCCAGCGTGGGCATAAAGTTCGCACATCCGTGCCGGGTTACAACGATGGCGCCGCATGCATTTCCCATACGGCACGCCTTATACCAGTCCCACCCTTGCAAAAAGCCATACGTAAAGCCACCTGCAAAGGCATCACCAGCACCCAACACATTGAGTACTTCAACAGGAAATCCGGGTACTCGAACTTCAGATTTCCCTTTTTCAAAAACAGAGCATCCATCGGAGCCACGCTTTACAATCAATACCTCTACGCCCCTTTCCAAAATAGTTTGAATCGCTGTATCAATATTGCCTTTTATTTCTGGCGCCGAGATTTGCTGGTGCTTGATCGTCACCTGGCTGCTATCACGAAGGCTTGCAGCAAGTACTTCTTCCTCGGTACCAATAACCACTTTTACGCGAGGCAACAAGGCCCTTACCATCACACCATACGCTCGCGGATCAAACCACTGGTCGGCTCTAAAATCCAGATCTAGGAATAAGGGGACACCAATCTGATTGGCATGCTCAGCAGCGAATAATGTAGACGTTTTACTTGGATCACGGCTCAGTGCATTACCAGATAACACGATCACTTTAAATTGATCCAGTCCCGTTTCTAACACATGATCGATCGTGATCTGCAAATCCGCTGCGTTGTTTCTGTAATACACCAACGGAAATCGATCGGGAGGTTCAATGCCCAGAATCACGGCCGAGGTACGCCCCTCAACTGTTGGGATATAGGAAGTCACGATCCCTTCATCCTGCAAGAATCGCATGATAAACTTCCCAACCTGGTCATCTCCAATAGCAGTGAGCAGTGCAGTATGTAAAGACAATCGGCTGCAACTGACCGCTATGTTGGTCGACGAGCCACCAACAAAAGCACCAAACGAAGTGATTTCTTCGAAAGGGGCCCCGATATCATTGGAGTACAGATCAATGGATGATCGGCCAAAGGTAAGTACATCATACTTCTTAGAACTATCCATAGGCTTTCTTAAAATGCTCTGCTTGGCCTGTAGCACCTAACAATTCAAATCGCTGTTCCATCAATGCTACAAACTCTCTTATATATATTTTGCCAGGGACAACCAGGTCAATCTGGTCAGGTGTATCTCTAAAATATTCTCTATGGACCCTCGCCCAAAGGAGTCTCATATCGGTTGCAATATTCACCTTACATATGCCATAGTTAATGGATCGCTGGAGTTCTTCTGGCTCGACGCCCTTTGCGTTTACATTCATCTTCCCACCAGCTTCGTTGATGCGATGGACCTCCTGGACATTTACCTTGGATCCTCCATGAAGCACCAACGGGAATTCTGGCAACCGGCGCTGAATATCTTCCAAAATATCAAACTGCAATCCCTGTCCACCCGAAAACTTATAGGCGCCATGGCTTGTGCCTACCGCAACAGCCAGGGTATTGCACCCTGCTTCTCGGACAAAAGCCTCGCACTCTTCAGGATCCGTGTATTTCGCCTTCCTTTCGTCTACTGATATATTATCCTCGACACCGCTGAGCACTCCCAGTTCTGCTTCAACGAATACATCGTATTTCTTCGCCAGGTTAACCACCTTTGCGGTTCGTGCGATGTTCTCCTCGAAGGGGCTGTGCGAGGCATCAATCATTACGGAAGAGTATCTTCCCGACCGAATAGCATCTGCACAATGCTCTTCATTGCCGTGATCGAGGTGGGTCGCAAAGAGTGCTCGGGGAAACTGCCTGTACGCAGCCTTAATCATGTTATCCAACATATCGGGCGTCGCATAGTCCCGTGCATAAGGCGTCATCTGTACGATAAACGGGGATTGTGTTTTATCTCCGGCTTCAAAAAGAGCAAGTACTTGCTCCATAGAAAATACATTGACAGCGGCCAATGCATACTTTCCATAACACGCTTTAAACAATCGACTGGCAGGGACCCGGGGCATTACTCAAAAGAGATTTAGTGGTATGTAGGAGTATAGCCCTCATCTGCCAATTTATCTACAGGCAAGAACACCTTTTTCTACCGGGTACAATAGTATACCACTAGATAGTTATACGATGGAGGACGAGATTGAGGAAAGGGAGTCACTAAGAAGCAAGAAGGCTTGCGTCGATTTCGAAGGTACGGGAGGCTCCAGCAGCAAAGGACCGTACCGGAACTAAAAAACTTTTCGGCCTAGAATGTCATAGATTTCTATGCTGACCGCAGCCGGTAAGTCGAATTGAACCGTAGTAGTTGGATTAAGGAGAAGAGGCTCTAAGATTGGAAGAGTATTTTCATCACGTACACTCCTGCTTTCTTGACTACCGATCTTGAGACGCTCACTATAACTTGTTGGTATTCTTATAACCTGATTAAGCCTGGGTGGTGCGGATAAAAAAAAGCCGAGGAACGGTATTCCCCGGCTTTTTAGACCTCATTTTGAGGTTACTACAACATCTACTTTTTATTCCTTTACGAGAGCGGTCAGGATTGTTTGCTCAGCTCCTGGTTGCTGTACCTTGACCAGAAACGAATCGCCCTTATCCATTTGCTTCACGACCTTCTCAAAGTCTTCTGCAGAGCGAATCCTTTCACGATCGGCCTCGATGATAATCTGACCTTCGCGTAGACCCGCCTCCCTATAGGCATCGCTAGACTGATCAACCTGCGTGATAATAACGCCTTTGTCCACACCTTCAAGACGATACTCTCGGATAATGTCAGGTGTCAATGTTTGGAACTTAAACCCAAGCATTTCTGACACAGGAGCTTCAGGTGGATTCAGGTCTTCGCCGTTCTTCTCCTGACTGCCCTCAGGAACTGATCCCAGCCTGACCGTAAATGTCTCCATGCTACCTTCTCGATTCACCGTTATATCTATCTTGTCACCGGGGCGTTTGCTTCCAATGATCGAAGACAATGCCAGCGCATTTTCAAGTTCTTGATTGTCAAGGGCTGTAATCACATCCCCTTCCAGAATTCCAGCTTTCTCAGCAGCACCACCAGGTACAACCTGTGCAACCTGAGCAGCACCACTCGGCAAGTCCAGGGCATCAATCAGTGCTTTTGTAGCACTAATGTATTGGACACCCAATCGAGCTCGCTCTACTTCACCGTTCTCAATCAATTGCTCAGCGACATCAAGCACCGCATTTACCGGAACGGCAAACCCAATACCTTGATACCCACCTGTACGCGTGAAGATGGCCGTATTGATGCCTATCAGGTTTCCTCGAAGGTCAACAAGGGGGCCACCCGAATTGCCCGGGTTAATTGCAGCGTCGGTTTGGATGTACGTTTGAACGCCATTCGCACCGTTTGTGTACCTGCCAAGGGCACTGATAATCCCAGATGTTACCGTATTCTGAAGGTCTTCAGACAGTGGGGACCCAAAAGCCATGGCCCACTGCCCAACATTGACAGTCTCAGAAGCTCCGGTATTGATAGCAGGCAAGTTATTCAAATCAACTTTAATTACTGCTATATCGCTCTGCGCATCACTACCGACTACCTCAGCATCCACAAGGTCTCCATTGAAGAACTTGATCTGGATATTTTCAGCTCCGTCGATTACGTGATGGTTGGTCACGATATAGCCATCGCTCTGAATGACTACACCTGAACCCAAGCCTTGCGAACGATACTCTCGCTCCTGGGGCTCTCCGTTTCTAGGTGTAAAGAAGTCCTCAAAAGGACTGCCTTGAAATGGATTAACCGATTGCTGGCGAACGACCTTCTCAGCCCGAATCTGGACTACCGTAGGGTTCACGTGATCGGCTACACTGATAAATACTTGTTCAAAGGCGAGCGGATTGTTTTCCAAATCGTCCAACAAAGCTTCTGATTCAACGTTGCTGGCCGTATTCGCCTTGCTTTCAGTTCCGACATAATCACCTACCTGGAGAACATTCGCTCCCATGGTGGTGAACATAATTCCTGTGACAAATGCAACAACGGCTACCATTGTTACAAATAATATTCTATTAGACTTCATTTCTATTAAATAACACGTTACAGTTGAACAACATGAAATAGTAGAAAGAGTGTCTGATTGTGCACGTCTGCAAACAGATCTCCCCCGTTAGTGTCTTCCAATTCCACATCATGCACGTATATAACGTGAGAGCCTCCACATTTAGTATGTGGAGGCGTTTCGAGTTTCAGGTTTCGGGTTTTGAGTTGGTCTTCTGAAAACTCGAAACGCCCCCCAAATCAAAACTATTTAATGAGAAGCATCGGCTCTACCCAAACCTCTTTATCTGCCGTAACCTTGCACATGTACAACCCGGAAGCCTGCTCAGAGCCATCAAAATAGACTTTATAATTCCCTTCCTCCTGCCATTCGTTAACCAGGGTTTTGGAAAAGGATTTGTCCGAATTGTACACAACCACCTTTACCTTTTGCCTTGCAGGAAGATTGTATTCGATGGTTACCTTTGTGCTCTGGGGGCTGGTATAGGTTCGCGCGAAGAAATCAGACAACGCATGGCTTATCTCCAATATATTCTGTTGTTGCGCAATAGATAATGAAAACGAAGACAACACCACCATCATTACCCCCACCATGCCCGCTGCCAACACATTCCGCTTATTCAAAAACATACACACTTACTGCTTACAATGATACAATACATGTAAACAGTATCGCCCCAATTAAAGACATGTTTACCCCTCCACATTGCACCTTGCACCTTGCACTTCTAAACAGCAACCCCAGACTCATTAAACTGATGCAGTGCCAATTCCCGATAGAGCCCTTCTCGAGCAAACAAGTCCTCATGCCGGCCCTCTTGCACAATGCGCCCTTTGTCAATCACAAGGATTCGGTCGGCGTGTTGTACCGTGGACAACCGGTGCGCAATCACGATCGTCGTTCGCTGATCCATCAATCGATCGAGGGCTTCCTGAACCAATGCTTCTGAAGTAGAATCGAGTGATGAGGTGGCCTCATCAAGCAGTAGAATACGGGCATCTCTCAATATCGCGCGGGCAATTGCTATACGTTGTTTTTGTCCACCGCTTAACTTTGTCCCACGCTCACCCACAACGGAGTCGTAGCCCTCCATCAATTCAAGGATAAACGTATGGGCGTTGGCCGCTCTGGCAGCTTCCTCGACGTCTTCGCGGCTGGCATCCAGGCGACCATATGTAATATTCTCCTGAACGGTCATATTGAAGAGTTGTACATCCTGCGAAACCACGGCAATCTGATCCCGCAAGGATTGCATGGTAACCCCAGAAATATCCTGACCATCTATGCGGACTACACCACTGTATGGATCATAAAATCGGGGGATCAGATTGAGCAATGTTGTTTTACCTGCGCCACTCGGCCCTACCAGAGCAACGGTTTCACCAGGACGAATGATCGTGCTGATGTCATACAAAATGGTATTATCAGCCTCATAGCTGAACGACACATCATCAAACTCGATAGCCCCTTCAATACGAGGAATCGGCTGAGCTCCTTCCTTATCGCTTGTGTCTGACTCCGTATCGAATAACTCGAACAACCGCTCTGATGCCCCTGCAGCACTGTTAAATGTGGTATACAATTGAGACAAGCCGCCCACATTTCGAGCGATATTAAACGCATAGAATACAAAAGCAACCAGGTCACCGGACGTTAGCCGGCCATTTAATACAGACACACCTCCAAACCAAAACAGGCCGATCAAGGCCATCATGAAGAGGGTACCAACCGATGTCCAAAACAAGTTGCTTACCCACAGCCGCCTTATCGCCGTCTTAAACAGCTCCTGGACAGCATCATCATACCGCTCTCGTTCGTATTCCTCCCTTGAGAAAGACTTGACCACTCGAATGGATGAAATGGCTTCTTCAGCAATAGCTGTCGTGTCTGCCAATCGGTCCTGGACCTCTCTGGCCAATTTTCGAATAAGCTGACCAAAATACCGAGCCAGTAATGTCACAGGTGGAACCGTCAACAAAATGATCATGCTCATTTGCCAATCCAACACGACCATCAATGCCATTGAACCCAGTAGCATCATTACTTGCCGGATGAGTTCTACAAACGACGTAGTTACAGCCGTCCTTACCGTTCCAACATCATTCGTCAGGCGAGATGTCAAATCACCCGTTCGTTGGCTTGAGAAAAAGCGAAGGTCCAATTCGTGGAGATGGGCATAGAGTTTTTTTCTCAGGTCTGTTACCAACCGCTCACCCGTCCATTCTAATAAGTAGTAGCCGGCGAATCCGATAGCAGCCTGAACAATGAATAGACCCAACAACAACAGAGTCAGTCGATCCAACAGCCCCCTGTTTGCATCCTCAAATACCGCATCCACCATGGTCCGCAACCCCAACGGCAAGACAAGCCAGACGGATGCCGTCAAGAGAGACAACACCAACGCGGTGATTAACCTTCCTCGAAATGGTTTTGTGAATCCAAAGATGCGGCGAAGAGCTTCGATTAGCTTAAGCGGTGGTCGCTTCTTCTCTTCTGTTTTATTACGATCTTGCATAGGTGCAATACCCCTTCAAACGGCACGTCGTTCCTGTATTTTTTTCCTGCACTTGCTTTTTGGGAACCATATTTGATAACTCCCACAAAGATTCTAACACAAAATCGTTACTAACACACTACGTTTAATACCTAATTTTTTACATAAATTATATAGATTCGATTTTCGAGAACGTTTTATATTCAATCCTTCCTTTTTAAGGCATCCTAAAATATCCTGGTCAGCCCTACTACACCACGATGACACAACAACTCATACTTTCGCCCCCTGCGTCAGAAAGTGATAACGATACGGCTCTTGAAGAACCTGTTTCTAAAGACCTCAAAGAAAACTCTCATTACGATCACTTGAGAGATCTATGGGTATCCCTTGATAATGACTCGGCAGAAGATGAAGACGAAGAGTTTGAATTTGAAGAGGATGATTTTGACGAAGACGATTATGACTTCGAATTTGATGAAGAAGATCTAGAAGAAGAGGACTTCGAAGATGCCGACATCTTTGATGATGAAGATCTGGAAGAAGAGGACTTTGGAGCGGACGACGATGATCTCTTCGACGATGAAGATCTCGAAGAATACGAGTTTGATGACGACGATGAAGACTTTGATGCTCGCCTTAGTGAAGAGGATCTAGAGGAGTATGAGTTTGAAGAAGACGATTTCTTCGAGTCCGACGAAGATGACGAGGATGATGAGTTCTTCGCTGAAGACGATGTAGAAGATCTGTTTACTTCATAATCAGCGGCTCTACATGCTCCATGTGCATGATAAAAACAGGAAATCCCAGGATTTTCTTTGCTTTGGACCATGAAAACCAGGCAGCCTCTTCGATATCCTCCTCTGCCTGTGGATGGAAGTTCTTTTCTTTGGTTTCCATTTGATACCAATACGTACGCTTAATACAGAACTTCCCTTTTCGTTCATAGCAGTGCCAGGTTGATCCAAGCGACTGAATGCACTGGATGTGTTCGATCCCTAGCTCTTCCTGTACTTCCCGTACTGCACATTCCTCAAAAGATTCTCCCGGATCCAACTTTCCTTTGGGTATGTCCCACTTTCCACGACGATAGATCAACGCGATTTCTTTCCCCTTGCCATTCTGCCTCATTAGAAAACCGCCTCCTGCAATGACCAGACGCGGTTTTTTATAAGGAGAGATATTCTTTATCAAAGAGGTTGGAATAGTTGCTGCATGCACGCTTTTCTTGCCATACCAGTCCTTGTTTTTGAGAGAAAGCTCTAATGGATTCACCACTAAGGCTGCATCCTTAGTGTCATAATCCAGACTGGCAACGGAACGTAGCTTTACTTCATCAAGGCGACCTTTTGCTTCTATCTTATCGACTGATTTAGGATGGGTACTATAATAAAATAACATGCTTACTCACCATGTAATCCACTCAATATTTACTTCAGTCCCAGCAGAAGCCTCTTCCCATTCTTCTTCCAGGTGTATAATACAATTCGCCTTTACCATAGACGAATATAAGTTCGATCCTTGAGGACCAGTATCGTGCACGCACAGCCTGTTTGACTCATCGTAGAATCCAATGCCCCTGGCAAAAAAATGAAGGCCCTTTACTTTGGGTGTATCCCTGGAAAGGTGCGCCTTAACTGGAGGACGTAATAGCTCTCCTTTACCAAGCATAGAATAAATAGCCGGACGCACGTATTGGTCAAAGCAAATTGCAGAAGATACCGGATTTCCAGGGAGACCAAACACGGGTTTTCCCTGAAGGATCCCATATGCAAGTGGTTTTCCAGGTCTTTGACGCACTTTCCAAAAGAGCATCTCCATGCCCATATCATCGAGCACATTCTTCACCAGGTCATAATCTCCTACCGAGACGCCACCGGCAAAAACAAGCACATCAGCTGCAAGTGCCTGCTCCACCGTACGCCTGATACTTTCCTTATTGTCTCTTGCAAGCAGAGGAGGAAGCACCTTCCCACCGCAAGCAAGAACCTGTGAACAGAGTGCATAGCCACTGGAATTTCGAATCTTCCCTGGAGTGAGTGACTCTCCGGGTGCAATGAGTTCATCACCCGTAGCAATCACGGCTACTGTAGGGGGAGTTACTACGTCCACCCTGGCATAACCAAGGGTTGCTAACATACCAACTACGGGCGGGGTTACCGTTTTCCCTCGATTGATTACTATTTCCCCGGCCTTCACATCCTGACCTGCTTTTCGCACATTACGTCCAAAAACAGGGGCTTTCCCAAAGGATACATGGGTCTTATTGTCCTCTATGACCCATTCAACAGGCGCCACACTATCTGCCCCAGCAGGCATTGGTGCGCCCGTCATGATCTTTGAGCATGTCCCGGGCTTTACCACAATCTCAGAAACAGCACCTGCAGGTATCTCATCCAGTACCTCAAGCGTCACTGGGATGGTCTCGAAATCCTGGCTTAAAACGGCATATCCATCCATTCCAGAGTTATTGAAGGGCGGAATGGCTTCTCTGCTTTCTATATCCACTGCGAGCGTCCTACCCATGCTCTCCTCCAAAGCAAGCTGCGTAGTTTCTTGTACAGAAAGGGTATCTAAAATGAGGCTTCTTGCTTCCTCTACCGATATAAATACTTGCATAGGTTTAACATGCTTTAGCAAATGACGATTCGTATCTTTAAGTACTCGCTTTTAAACCAAGCGCTACAACCACCCTTCACACTTTGGCAGTAATGTTGTTTGGTCCTGATTATTCTGTGTTTATTTAATCACCTTCTTACACCACACGCTCAACGGACATGATTCATTTTGACCCAGGTTATGCAGATTCTTTTCTAGAAGATAACAAGATAGATGGCCTTCAGCCACGGCTTGAAGCAGCCCATAACACCTTACTTAATAAATCCGGAGCCGGAAACGACTACCTGGGATGGCGCGATTTGCTCCTTGCCCCTAATGACGCTCTTCTTGCAGATATAGCGGCATTAGCTGAGAAAATCAGATCCAACGCCGATGTATTTGTTTCCGTCGGCATTGGAGGATCGTACCTCGGTGCAACGGCAACCATTCAGGCGCTTACTCCTTATTTCAAGCCTCGCGCTGCGCAAACTGTCGCTGCCGGTTCAGACCCCTTCGAGGATCCCGATGCGAATTCAGATCCAGAAATTCTGTTCGCCGGCCACCACATGAGCGGTGCCTACTTGAGGGAATTGCTTTCTTACCTGGACGGCAAATCGGTCTACTTAAATGTGATCTCTAAAAGCGGAACAACCCTGGAGCCCGCTCTTGCATTTCGCTTCTTACGCGATTGGATGGAAGAGCGCTTTGATGATGCCGATGATCGCATCATCGTAACCACAGATCCAGAAAGAGGCGCCCTCAACCAGTTGCAAAAAGAAAAAGGCTATAAGAAATACGTCATCCCTCCAGATGTCGGCGGCCGATTTTCAGTACTCACTCCAGTTGGCCTCCTTCCCATCGCGGTTGCAGGCATCGACATCCAGTCTCTCTTTTACGGCGCAGTGGACATGTGCAATAAGCTTACGCCGGTATCGGATAACAT
Organism: Rhodothermaceae bacterium; assembly: GCA_019634345.1. Taxonomy (GTDB): domain Bacteria; phylum Bacteroidota; class Rhodothermia; order Rhodothermales; family JAHQVL01; genus JAHQVL01. Next base: position 2,623 of record JAHQVL010000084.1, on the reverse strand, counting down.
TGCATTAACCTATGCTGCCTATCGCAATCTCTTTCTCGAGCAGGGATACAAAACAGAGATTCTGGCTACGTTCGAACCTCGCCTCGACGGCATTAGTGGATGGTGGCAGCAATTATACGGAGAAAGCGAAGGCAAGGAATTAAAAGGCCTCTTCCCAGCCGTAGCCCGGTATTCAACCGACTTGCACTCCTTCGGCCAGTACGTCCAGGAAGGCCAGCGTACCCTCATTGAAACATTCCTCATGCCTAAGGACGATTCGGGCGACCTGGTTGTACCTTCCCAAGCGGCTAACCTCGACGGACTCAACTACCTCGCAGGCAAACACTATACAGAAATTAACAGAAAGGCCTACGAAGGCACCTCAAAAGCACATGCTGACGGAGGCGTACCCAATATGACCATTTGGCTCGATAACATTTCGCCAAGTAGTATCGGCGCCTGCTATTACTTCTTCGAACACGCCGTAGCCGTTAGCGGCTACATGCTAGGCATCAACCCCTTTAACCAGCCCGGCGTTGAGGCCTACAAGAAAGAAATGTTCTCCCTCCTCGGTAAGCCGGGAATGTAAACTGTTTTGGGATGCACGTTTCGAGCTTTCTCATTGCATTCCAACAACCTACTCGAAACCGATAAAAACAAGGGGTTTTTTATCCACAAATACGGTGTTAACAAGTGTGCATAAGGTGTTACTCTAGCCGAGTAGCACCTTTTTGCAAGGTACCCCTGTTGGTAATGGTGAACAACTCGATACTTGTCAACGAATAATGAACGCGTTTCCACAACGTTGACAAATGGGAATTTGCTACTGAGTTTTAAACACTCAAAATGTGAGTAGTGGTGGATAGGTTGATATCTTTTTTACAACCTCTGTTTTGAAACAGGATGATCCCTTTAGACTTCATCCACACTGTTCATAACTATGGGGATAAAGGAAGCGTCATCCACATAGGATTAGAGATGTTCACAACTCAACCACATATGCACATATCAACACTCCCTACTATTACTACTACTATTTATTTAATTATATATAATATATAATAGTTAATAAGAGATGTGAGTAAAGGAGATCTTTCTTCCTGCATTCCTCCGCTTTATCTTACCCACCCTATTTGTAGCAGATACTTTCAGAGCATGATACGAAACATCTTAGTTGCGCTTGACCCGGACGAGGATACGTTGGTCGCCATCGACTATGCCTGTTCGATAGCCCATAATCACAGTGCTTCTGTGACAGGGATCTCAATAGTTGATACCCGAAGGATCGAGAAGCGTGCTGCTGGAGGCGGTATTGGTTCTATGCATTATGCGGAGAAACTGAAAGAGCAGTGGACGGCCAAAACCCGAGAAATGGCTCGCAAGCTGATTGCTGATTTCCAAGATGTATCGGCCGAAGCCCATATACCTTCAAATTACCTGGTAAAAGAAGGCGTCCCCGCTGAGAAGATCGTGGACGAAATGAGATTCCATGACATCCTCGTGATTGGCAATGTCCCCCATTTTTTCTATGCACACCCGGATGAGCGAACCAATACGCTGAACCAGATTGTAAAAACAGGCGTTGGGCCGGTTATCGTCGTACCCCAAAAAGAAGTGGCCTCAGAGAAAGTGCTCATTGCATTTGATGGTAGCTCTGCGTCGTCACGATCAATGCAACGTTTTTGCCAGACCAAGCCTTTTGGTGAGCAGCAGGAATTGCATGTGATTCATGTATTTGCAGATGGGCAAGAAGCACACTCCGAGATGTTGCTTGCTAAGGCAACCAATTACATCGAGGATTGGGGGTTTACCGTGTACAGCGCAAGCTTGAGAGGAGATGATCATTACAAGCATATCATGCAATACGCGGATTACATCGGAGCTGGAGTCGTTGTAGCTGGAGCCCACTCTGTTTCGAAAATGGCCAAAATGGTGTTTGGGTCGACGACGTCCTCCCTGGTTGAAAATGGTGATAAGATTCTTTTCATCGAACGGTAAGCATCACCAGTGCCTCTGCTTAATGGATCTCCCATCTGAGTAAAGCCATAATGCGCCTGAGGTTGCAGTATTGTGTACGATAGCCCCAGTAGCTAGCCAGCGTTCTACGATGTGCTCGTCAGGCAGGCCATACCTGGTTTGAGGCCCCGTGCTGATAACGGCATACTGGATGTCTTTACTGGTTGCATGCTGTACAAACGAGCGCGAACTACTGGTTTGTGATCCATGATGGCCAACTTTGATTACTTCGCTAGAAAGTACCTCTGGGAAATTTGTGACTAATTGGTGCTCCGCCTCTTGTTCTGCATCTCCCATAAAGAGGAATTGGATGCGCCCATATTCAATGAGCAGGACTAAAGAGCCCTCGTTGCTGTTTGTGTGATTGATCAGGTTGGGAGTTGGGGATAGTACCCGGAGCACGACGGAGGTATCCAGATCAATGTGATCTCCTGCAGTCAGGGTCCGGTGTAAGTTCCGTTCTTCGATCTTGAATCGTTGATCTCCAGAGGTGTAAATTGTGTGGATGCAGTGCTTGTCAAGCAACTGTTGCAGTCCGCCAACGTGATCCTGGTCGGGATGGGTAAGAAGAACTGCATCGATGCAGTCGATCTGATAGCGATTCAGATGGGTGGCGATCACATGGGCG
>JAHQVL010000083.1 GCA_019634345.1 Rhodothermaceae bacterium | reverse complement strand
TTAATGGTACCTACCATGCCGGCTCCTTCGATCAAGGAGATTTTGTAGGCCGCCGAGTAGGACCAACGACTCTTTAAAACTAACGATTCCAGGTTTCAGGTTCCAAGTTTAAGGTACCCTTGCGCAACAAGAAACCTGAAACCTGGAACCTGAAACCAAAAAGGAGAATCCAAACGGATTCTCCTTTTTGGTTTCAGGTTCCAGGTTCCAGGTTTCAGGTTTCTTGTTGCGCAAGGGTACCTTAAACTTGGAACCTGGAACCTGGAACCTGAAACCTGGAATCGTTAGTTTTAAAGAGTCGTTGGTCCTACTCGGCGGCCTACAAAATCTCCTTGATCGAAGGAACCGGCATGGTAGGTACCATTAAGGGTACGGCCATCCAACTGGCCGACGTACATCACGCGAATGCCATCGATCAAGTATTCGAACATGATTTCTTTTCCGTCGAATTCACCGATGATATCCGAGATTTGGTAGGAACCGACATAGGAACCGGTGAGAACGGCCTTGTTCTGGTGAATACTCACAGTGAGTTGTTCAGTGGCAGCTTCGTTCTGCAATTCAATCTCCCAGACACCGGAAATGTCAGGAGGAAATAGGGCTGGGATAAGGCTTGTGATAACAAGTGAACCCAACAGCATGAGGGTTCGTACTACGGAATACAACATATATTTGGGGAGCGCAAAGGGGGTAAGGTAACGGACTGGGATCCGACACCTATGTGTGGCGGGACATAGCTGTTTGAGGTATATGATAAAAAATATCTTAAATAGCAAGTCTGTTACTATCTTTTACGTGTATTCATCAAAATTAAGGGATCCAATCGCTTAAATAATCGTCCCATCGTGCTACAATGCCCCTACCTCGTTGGCGTGGGGTTATCATTTGTCAACATACCTGCCTAACACAACATAGGACTCTCCAATGATCATGGGAGATAAATTTACTTTAGGAGATCGTGTAAGGGTACACCTCTATAATCAACATGGCCAGCTTTTGGGCGCCATAGAAGGTACTGTTTCAGACTTTGCACCTGAAACAGAAGTGGCACCAGGTGTCCGGAAAAATCTAGTATGGGTAACTGGTATTGAAGGGTATAAGCGCCCAAACGAAGACGGTGAATTTCAAGAAGCCGATGAAGGCTGGTTTGCGGACACAGATATTGAGAAAATCGAAGAGACCCCTGAAGGCCAACAACCCCGTCGTCTTTTCATGAACTGATTTTCGCTGAGTTCAAGGTTCAAAGTTCAATGTTCAATGTTGGTTCTTTGCATGAACACAACAGAGCTATACTCTCACAACCTTGAACTTTGAACATTGAACTTTGAACTCGAAAAACACATTGGAAACAACTGATCGAGCAAGCAACACAAACTTTATCCGGGCTATCATAGACGAAGATCTAAAAACGGGTAAAAACGGTGATGCTGTAGTTACTCGCTTCCCTCCTGAGCCCAACGGTTATTTACATATCGGACACGCCAAGGCGATCTGCTTGAATTTTGGCATTGCGCACGACTATAAAGGCGGCGTTTGTCATTTACGCTTTGACGACACCAACCCCACTTCTGAAGACCCCGAGTTTGTTGAATCGATACAGCGGGATATTCGATGGTTGGGTTTCGACTGGAATGAAAATCTCTTTTTTGCTTCAGATTATTTCGAACAGCTCTACGAAATGGCTGAAGACCTGATCAAACAAGGGAAGGCATTCGTTGATAGTGAAAGCAATGAAGAAATCAGGTTGCACAGAGGAACCGTAACCGAGCCGGGTGTACACAGCACCTACAGAGAACGATCTATCGAAGAAAACCTGGACTTATTCAGGCGGATGCGAGCAGGGGAGTTCGAAGAGGGAGCGCATGTTCTCCGGGCGAAAATCGACATGGCCTCGACCAATATGTTGCTGCGCGACCCCGTGATGTATCGCATCAAGCATGCCCATCACTACCGACGAGGAAATGACTGGGTTATTTATCCCTTGTATGACTTTGCGCACCCCTTGTCAGACGCCATCGAAGGCATCACGCATTCCCTTTGCTCTCTAGAGTTTGAAGTACACCGCCCTCTGTATGATTGGTTCGTTGAAAATGTGAGCACCGATTGGAACGTGAGGCCGCGTCAGTATGAATTTGCACGCTTGAACCTGAATTACACGGTGATGAGCAAGCGCAAGCTTCGCCCGCTTGTAGAAGATGGGTTGATTCGAGGCTGGGATGACCCTCGCATGCTCACTTTATCTGGGCTTCGAAGAAGAGGGTATACCCCGGAATCGATTCAAGACTTCTGTGAGCGGGTGGGTGTTGCCAAATCGGAGAATCGTGTTGAAATGGCGTTTCTTGAGTTCAGCATACGAAACGACCTGAACTACAAAGCGCCGCGCGTGATGTGTGTCTTGGATCCCTTAAAGGTCACCATCACCAACTACCCTGAAGGGAAAGTTGAGCACCTCGATGCGTCGCATTGGCCTCATGACATCCCTAACGAAGGGTCGCGGCCTGTGCCCTTTTCAAGGGAGATCTTTATTGATCGAGAAGACTTTCAGGAGAACCCGTCCAAGAAGTTCTTCCGTCTTGCTCCCGGGCGTGAGGTACGCCTCCGGTATGCGTATGTCATCAAGTGTGAGGAAGTCATTAAAGATGAGGCTGGTAACATCGTTGAACTTCGTTGTACGTATGATGCTGCAACAAAGAGCGGGAAAAAGGCGGATGGCAGAAAGGTCAAGGGCACAATCCATTGGGTCTCTGCGCTTCATGCGGTCCCAGTAGAAGTACGCTTATATGACCGGCTCTTTAAAACCGAGGATCCGGAGGACGTACCCGAGGGGGAAAGCTTCCTTATCAACTTTAATCACGACTCTGAGGTTGTTCTCAAAAAGAGCCTGATCGAACCCAGTGTTGCCGGCTCACCCGCAGGTACCCATTTTCAGTTTGAACGACAGGGCTATTTTGTAACGGATGAGATAGACAGCAAGCCCGATGCCCTCGTCTTCAATAGAACAGTAACTCTCCGAGATACATGGGCCAAGATTGCGGATAAAGCACCCGTCGAGAACGGGGCGTCTAAAAAGAAAAAGAAGAATAGAACCGGTGCGTCGAATCAGCCCGATCGTTCAAGGGAAAGCATTCTGACCGGACTACAGTCAACCTCTAAGGACGCCGCTACTGCTTTTGAAAAGTATCTGGACCACGATGGGCTTAGTCTCTCCGATGCTGAAGTGCTGGCCACGGATCTGGGTGCATCGAAGCTGGTTGAAGCTGCTCGCAGCTCAGGAGCGCCTGCAAAACTGGCTGCATCCTGGGTGGTAAACATTCTTCCTGGAGAATTAAAAGGTTCAGAAATAGACTCCATTCCTTTCGGAGGGGGCGAGCTGGCAGAGCTGATCTCGTTGGTCGAAGACGGCACTATTTCGACCCGAATCGGCAAAAAAGTACTCAGTGAAATGATTGCTTCAGGAGAGGCTCCTTCAGTCATTGTTGAGCAAAAAGGACTCAAGCAAGTTAACGACGCTGGCGCCCTGGCTGGTATCATCTCCGGTGTTTTAGAGGCGAATCCTGAAAAAGTAGATGAGTATAAATCAGGAAAAACCGGCTTGATAGGTTTCTTTATCGGTGAGGCAATGAAAGCCTCTAAGGGTGCAGCCAATCCGAAAATGGTTAAAGAGTTACTTGCTGAAAAGCTAAATGCATGATTATTTGGGATCGCCTCAGTACCACTTCAGGCCTCCTATTTAAAGCGACTTCTGAATCCGAAACAGGATGGAATGGAGAAGGGCGTGGTATAATCCAGGTGGAACATCCTATGGATCATGTCCTTCTCTTCTCCGAATCGGGGCATTGGACGCCGGCGGGGAGTACAAAGATCGCTTTCCGGAATGTCTTCCGTTGGACGCTGGATCCAGATCAGCGTTCTATTTCCCTGGAGCACCTCCGCTTTGGCGAAGATAATCCTGTCTTCTTATTCGAACTGCGGCCAACGACACCTTCATTTTGGGGTACAGTTTCCCCTCATCTATGTGGAAGTGATACCTATGATGCAGTCCTACATATTACCTCCACCTCATTGATCATGCACTGGACTATTCAGGGACCGGCAAAAAATGAGTCGCTGGTTTATACGTATACGTAAAAAACGACTCCCTCACGGGTTACTCACGTGGTAATCATCAATGAAATTGGTTACTGAACCAACGGCTGCATCCGCGATCATATCCAGATTGTCATAAGAGACAAGCCCAACCAGCCCCGTATCCCATGTACATGCAGTGGTTGAGAAGCGTTGCCGCTTAATTTCAACGGGCTGAAAAAACTGGGTGTTTACTGCAAAGGGAACGATACCTTGCTCCATATCCATCATGTTCACATGCACGTACAAATAGGGACTGTTTGATTGATCTACGACCTCGCTAGGCTCTAGTACATTGAGCCCTGCATCACGTAGGGCTGTCGATACTCTCCCGGTAATCGCACGCACATTCAGCGCCTCATCTTGAGTTAACCCTAAACTGCCCTCTACATCCACGTGCAAGTAGAACCCCTTGATACCTCTAAGGGACTTACGAGATTGCTCAGTTTCCATTTGAGCATAGGCCTGGAGAACTGGTAAGCTGACTACAAGGAGCAAGACAGCCCCAAATCGACGGACAAGATTAAAATGATTCATGGATGTGGGCATTGAACGAAGAATGACTGCTATTACTCTATGTACGCCACGGCCCAAATAGAGGATTCAATCAGTACTAGTGCCCTACCGCTTCGCCATCAAAACTTCTGGAATCAGCAGCTCCATAGATCAGGCCTTCATCATGATCGATGTAAATGCCCATTGCTCTTCCCATTGAGCCTCTGGTGGTTGTGGTGTGGCCAAGGAGTTCATAGAGCCGCCTGGTGTCTGGGGAGAGCGCCCACTTTTCAATAACCGTTCGATCGGGTAACCACTGGTGATGCACCCTGCCGGCTTCCACGGCTTCACCGATATTCATCTCATGATCGATAACGTTCAAGATCACTTGAAGCACCGTATTAATAATCGTTCGCCCACCGGGTGCTCCGATAACGATAACTGGTTTACCATCTTTCGCAACGATGGTCGGCGTCATGCTTGAGATCATGCGCTTCTCAGGCTCAATCAGGTTGGGCGGCGTCCCGATCCTTCCGCTCGAATTGGTAACACCTGGAATGGCGTTAAAATCGCCCATTTCATTGTTGAGCAAAAAGCCCGCACCATCTACAACGAGCCGTGAACCGTAGCTATACTCCAGAGTGTACGTCAGGGAGACCGCGTTCCCTTCCGCATCAACAACCGAAAAATGCGTGGTTTCTTCGCTTTCGTAAGGCTGGTTGTTAAAAAGGGAGGAGTCACTTATAGACGCCCTGTTCATTGAAATCCCTTCTCGGAGCATAGCAGCATGCTCTTTTGAAATTAAGCGCTCAACAGGCATTTCTGGATTAAACAAGGGGTCTCCGACGTGCTCAGCGCGGTCAGCAAATGCCCGGCGCATGGACTCAGTAACTACATGGAGGTATTCAGCCGAGTTGTGCCCCATCTCTTTGAGGTCGTATTCCTCCAGAATATTTAGCATCGTTACTACCGCGATACCCCCGGAGCTTGGAGGGCTCATAGAATAGATATCGTATCCGCGGTATGTACCATGAATCGGTGCTTGTTCAACGGCCTGGTATTTTGCTAAATCTTCCTCTGTAATGAGGCCTCCATTCACCTTCATGAATTGATCCAGCAGGCGAGCAGTCTCCCCTTTGTAAAACCCATCGTGCCCTTCTTTCTGAATGCGATCCAGAGTTTTTGCAAGATCGGGTTGTTTCAAGATTTCACCGGGTTCGTAGGCCTTGTTTCCGGGTTTCAAGAATACCTTAGACGTAGAGGGATACGCTTTCGGGCGGCGGCTTAACATGTCTACAAAAGGCTTCATTTCCCAGCTGAATGGAAACCCCTCTTCGGCCAGAGATACAGAAGGTGCAACTAAATCCTCCCACGGCATGGACCCTAATCGTTCGTGGGCAAGAGCGAGGCCCGCTACAGTTCCAGGTACACCAACAGATAAAGGACCATCGTGATTCGAATTATCAATGATCCTATCATACCTGTTAAGGTACATCCTCTCCGTTGCAGCGAGAGGCGCCTTTTCCCTGAAGTTAAAAGACGTTACTTCTCCATCCGCACCGTGATAGACAATAAACCCTCCGCCACCGATGTTGCCAGCCCTGGGCAATGTAACAGCCAGTGCGAAAGCAGTCGCTACAGCAGCATCCATTGCGTTCCCCCCTTGCTCAAGCACCTCATTCCCCACTTCCGAGGCCAAATAATGACTACTAACCACCATCCCGTTTTTTGCTGGAGCTGGCAATCGACCCGATTGTGCAAAAACGGGTAGTACGAGTGTTGAGAAAAGAAAAACCAGTAGAGGGCGTTTTAACATGATCTATTCTATGATTCAGGTCGTGCATTCTGCTTTCCTTTAAAGAAAAACACGAAACACGAAACGCGCAACACGAAACCCATTTAAAAATACTGCCCGACTCCTAATACAAATCCGTTTGTGGAAGGGTCAGTTAGACTTGCTCCGTAATCAACGCGAAGGATGAAGTTATAAATTCGCTGCAGATAGAAGCGCATACCGCCGCCGCCAAAAGACACCGTATTTTCAGAATCAAACATATCCAATAGCGGAGCCCCAGCCGGACGCCACGCAGAATTGTCTACAAAAACGACCGTTTGTAGGGCCCATTTTTGACGGTCAATCACCGTGTGGCGGTACTCTACATTTACGGTAAACTCAGATGTGCCACGGGCAACCCGATTCCCGGATCCTCTCACGGTTAAATAGCTATCCAGCACAAAAGGGACGAAGGGAGAGTCGTCATTGCTGGAAACGCCGGCTCGAACCCGAATGGCAGGGTTACCTCGGCGGCCAACGCGCTTATAATACCGCATCTCAAACAGGCCTTTCCAGAACGTATCATCCTGATTGATTGTCTCGACGCGCTGGAATGTAAGGCTAGGTGCAAAACCAGATACAAAGTGGAAAAAATAGTTGAGCCGCTGATAGAGTAGTTGCGTACTGAGGAAGTATTTGTGGAAATGAGTCTCCCCTTCGTAAGAAAAGGTTGCTCCGGGGCGTTGGTTGTAAATCTCGTTGAGATACCCCCCACCGAATTCCAAAATCAACGATTCGTGGCGATCCAGGTGCCTGAATATTTCGTGCCGTACCATGCCGATCGCTTCCCATCGATCTACATCAAATTCAGAAGTGCCCCCTTGAAAGTATGCAGGCTCACGAGTCGATTGCCGCCCAAGCACATAGGACATGCCCCATCGTTCGCTAAACAGTTGGGGCAATTGCTGAAAGATCTTAAATGAGTGGCGGTCGTAATATTGATAATATCCGCCAAACGAACCGCCATTCCCCAGCCAGTTATACTCATTAACGCCTAGTTGAAACCAGAAGTTATTTGTGATCCCTCCGAAATTTGTAATCGGAATGCGCGTTACCCGCTCCGTGACGTCAAAGAAAACAAGGGCCTCATCCCCTTCAATTATGACCTCACTGGACACCGACGCAAAGAGCTGAAGATTGCGTAATGTCTGTTCATCACTAGCAATGCGTTCCTCTTGCAGGGTTTCTCCTGAACGCGTCTGCAGAAAAGGCTGCAGAAAAGACACCTTCGTGCGCTGCATTCCTCTGAATTCAACACTACGAACAAAAGGTTGGGCCCAAGCCGGCTGGCATCCAATCAGAAAAAGTACCAACGCAAGTGTTGGGGCAATAGGGAATGGACCCATGCGCTGGTCTGAAGGTGGCATAATGGTGTGGTTGCAATTACCTTACGAAGCGGAAGCCAATGTTATATGTCTGGCCAGCACCTCGGTTCACCCCGAAGGGAAATAGGGTCACGAGCGACTCAATTTCAAAACGTGGGGTTATCTGGAATTTAGCTCCAACCCCTGTTTGGGTATACAGTGTACTAAAAAGAGAAGGATCTTGCCATTGTGCGGACGGCGTAAATTCGGCAAGAGCATACAACGTGAGCTTATCCGAAGGGAAATAATTCAATATGCCCTTAATTGGATACGTCACCTCATGGTTAACCAATTCCTCATCGTTATCAAATCGGAAGAACAGGCCACCTTCCAGATAAAGGAGCAAGGACGGATTGATAGGCACATCATAAAAAGCCTGAATCCACGTTTGAAAATCATCGAAATCCAAGAACGGCCGGCCACTCTCCCTTCCTTCCAGGTCAGAAACAACTGGAATATAAAAGAGCACCTGGGTAGCCAGCCGTGGCGCGTTCTTAAAGGGGACAAATTTTACTTTCGGGGCGATAGCAGCCAGAGCCGCTTGTGCATTCGTGTTGGAAGAGAATTGCAACACATCCAATGCAGAGCTTCCTTCACTTCCAACTCTAACGGCTTTGGGGTATAGATCCAGCCCAAAGTTCAATCGAGATGAGTACCCAATTTGGAGTGAAATAATGCTTGTAAAATAGGTGTCTCTGCGTCCTGCGTCCTGCCTGGAGCCAGAATCGTTGAAGTTAGCCGTTTGGGTGTAGAGGTTGTTGAATACCTTCACATCAAACTGCCCTTTAACAAGCAACGTAGAAGGAGTAAACGCCTGGAGGTTCGAAAAGGGATCCAGGCCCGTGCTGTAAGACACATCGGTGCCAGCATCACTTAGATCTTTTTTTTTTAGATCGTTCAGTTGCCAGTTGTAGGTAATTGTGCCCAATTTAAAATCGGTATCGAGAGGCTCATTTCTAAACTGGTTGATATACCCAATTACATCCGTCCCCCCTTCTGTAAAATCTTTTTTGTACCAGGTAAATAGTTCGGAGACATTGTGTTTTTTTGCCGGCTCGTCCGTGTTGACGTGCTTGCTGTTACTGAGAACAACCCGGGTTCTTTCTGTCAGCATGTCGTCAAGGGTATCGCTTCGATAAGCCTCCGAGATCAATTCAGGACATCCTATGGCAGCACAAACCAGTACGAAGTGCAAGCGAGCATCCGGATACGCATTAAACAGATCGCCCTTTTCTAATTCATTCAAGGTGTAGGTACTCCCCGAGACCTCAAACTTTGCTCTATCAAAAAAGCCCGCAACTTCCAGAGGCGAGTTTGTCGGATAGTTGTCAACCACATTTTTGATAACCAATACATTGTAGGCATTAATCAGGTAAGCCTTCTCGTCACCTGCAGCCAGTGCACCTCGATCCAACGTAGAAATGGTATCGACCAGCTTATCCAATTCAGCAGGATTGTCTTTAATGGCTGCGTAATCAACCAGCCCATCGGCTACATGAGTGGCCATGAATGCATCTACGGCGTCGTAAAACGCATTGATATCCTGTCCTTTTGCAGTTTCAATACTTAAAGTAACGCTAAAGAAAAGTACGGCGAGGCGTACCATCCAGGAGCGAGTATTTATATCAAGGAGGGTTTTCATTGTTGATTTCTAATCTATTTAGTCGGTCGAGAATTCCCTCTGCGCTATCAGGTTCACCCAATTATCCCGACTTACCGTCATCAGTGTAAATGTGTAATCGCTATCAATATCGAGCATCGGGGGTGGAGAAACATCACGAATGTTTAACACCACGTTACTCAAATCATAAAATGTGAATGTCTTCTCGAAAGTATACGTGCCTGAAACCAAATTTCCGTTACGATCAGAGATCACTTGAAAATAAATCGCATCCGTTTGATCGTTCACTGTGGGCCAGCTAAATGTAGGATTAACCCCGTTTGATTGAACGACGAGTTGCGTATTGTCATAATCGGTTGGCTTTATAGGATATTTTAATCGTATGGCGTTTGATACGTGCAAGCTATCGCCTGTTTCAAATACCACGCGGGACCAGCGCTCTTCTTGAAGAGGTACATTCAAAAATCGCCATAGGTATCCGTTGAAAAACGGCTCATCCTCTAATCGGACCTCGCTATACAGCGCCATATCGTCCGGGTCATCATCGATGGACGTAGTCTCAAAATATCTAAAGTTCTGTGCTCCTTCAATAGGATAAAAGTACACAGAGATCGGTGTATCGGGCTGATTCAGGTCATCAAGCTCCCCTCCCCCTGCACAAGCAATAAGTTGATCAGAAAATGGCAAGGAAGAAGAAGCTATATAGGACGCCAGCGTTTCCTGGTCCGCCTCCTCATTAGAGTCGCAGCCAACAAGGGCAATGCACAGTAATGCGAAAAGCATCACGTTTAACTTCTTGCGAATACTGTAATCTTCTGAATTATTTTTATATGTGTTGAAACACATAAATACCCTCTGCGTATATCGGACAAACATGAGAACGGATATGGGATCACCACTACAACGCAAAATAAAGCAAAATGCTTCTTTTAAAAGTAAAGCTCACGAAGCAACGTTGAGCCTGCTCGTTGCTGGGATACACCTTCGCCGTGAATCAGACGCCATTTTTAAGAAATATGGCTTGTCGTTCAGTTACTATAACGTATTACGCATCCTTCGCGGTGCACCGGAAGAGGGTTATCCTCGGTGTGATATTATCGACCGCATGCTCGACCCTGCTCCAGACGTCACTCGCCTTATCGATCAGATGATAAAAAAAGGCTGGGTAAAAAGAACCCGGTCCGCTTCAGACAGGCGTGTTAGTCTACATTGGATCACACAGAAAGGCCTGGGTTTACTGGAACTCATTGACAATGAGGTCAACGAGTTGAATGCACAATACGACGCAAAAATTGACGATGCTGATTTAGAGCACTTGATTCGAATCTGTTCCTATATCTATTCCGATACTTCTACTGCTCCAGCAAAAGACGACTGCTAAATTTTTTTACCCAAATACGTGTTAAAACACATTAACTAACTCAAACTACTACCCAATCATGACAAATACTGCTCTCGATACTTACAATCTTGATATCTCACATTCTGAAATTGGCTTCAAAATCAAGCACCTTGGCTTATCAACCGTTAAAGGCGCTTTCACTGTTGCAGAGGCAGCGCTTGAAATGGATGGCAATGATCTGAACACCCTGAGTGCTTCTGCTACCATCGATGTAAACTCGATCAACACAAAAAATGAAGACAGAGACCATCACTTAAAGTCAGGCGATTTTTTTGACGTCGCCACATACAGCAGCATGACGTTCAAAAGCACAGGTGTATCCGACCTAAATGGGAATGCCTTCAAGCTTCACGGTGAGCTGACTATCCGCGATACAACAAAGTCGATCATTTTGGATGTCGAGTATCTTGGTACAGCTACAGATCCATGGGGCGGCCAGCGAGTAGCTTTTGAAGCAGAAGGTACGTTTAATCGCAAGGACTTCGGGCTTACCTGGAACCAGGTTCTTGAAGCGGGCGGACTCCTGGTTGCCGAAGACGTAAAACTAACGCTAGACATTCAAGCAGTGAAAGCATAAAGCCGCGGTGTGTACGAGGGTAAGGGTTTAGAGTTACTTGGTAATTGGCTATATTTGTAGCCGGTTTTCATTGATCTACCCCATCCCGCTATGATTGACTCATTCTCTTCGCGCACACTACATGTACTCCTTTTAGCCTCCCTTTTATTGGCTGCTTGCCAGGATTCGTCACAGTCATCTTCAACTACACAACCTACTCTGGGTGTAACGGTGATGACGTCGACGAATCCTTTTTTTATGAAGCTAGGTAATGCGATCCGAGATGAAGCAGCCAAACACGGATACGAAACGATTCTGGTTTCTGGCGACTATGACGTCAGTAAGCAGAAAAATCAAATTTCTGATTTCATCGTCCAGGGGGTCGATGCCATCGTTGTGGCTCCCGTTGATTCAAAAGGCATTGTAACGGCAATAAAAGAAGCCAATGACGCAGGTATTCCTGTATTCACCTCGGATCTTGCAGTCATATCAGACGATGTAGACATCGTTTCCCATGTAGCTACTGACAACTACCAGGCAGGACGGGTTGCGGGCAAAGCCATGATTGAAGCCTTGGGTGGCAGTGGAGGCAATATTGGCATCCTCGATTTCGCACAGGCAGAGTCGGTCATTCTTCGGGTAAGAGGATTTATGGATGAACTTGCCGAGTATAAAGAAGAAACAGGAATTAGCATCGAAATCGTATCAAGGCTTCCAGGTGGTGCGTCTCGCGATATTTCATTCCGGGCTATGGAAGATATGATTCAGGCGCACCCCGACCTTGTTGGCGTCTTTGCGATCAATGATCCTTCCGCTCTTGGTGCTGTTGCGGCCCTTGAAAAAGCCGAGCGTCTTGATGGGGTCAAGATCATTAGCGTCGATGGACAGCCTGAAGGACGAAGAGCCATAAAAGACGGTAAAATTTATGCAGACGCTATTCAACATCCTTTATTGATTGCAGAGAAGACCGTCGACGTTTTAATGCAGTATATGAGGGGTGAGCAAGTACCTGCAGAGGTGCTTATTCCCACAGATATGTACAAATTAGAGCATGCTCTACAAGATACTACAATAAATTAGCCTGTAGGCATACACGTCTATTGATCATGAGCAGACATCGGATTCACGCTCTAAAGTATCTCAGTATACTAAGCCTCCCGCTCACTCTGTACGTGGCTCTGACGTACCAGGGAGCGTGGACGTTTTTTCCCTTTGTCTATGTGTTTGGGCTCATCCCCACTATTGAGCTTTTTCTTAAACCGGACGAGCGAAATATGGAGCTTACGGAGGAAGCTCTGGCAGAAAGCGACACCTTTTACGATTGGTTGATATATGGGACCTTACCCATTCACTTTGCGCTATTAGTGTGGTTCTTACACATCGTGGATACCGAGGCGCTTGCCCTGTATGAACGTATCGGCTTGGTTCTGTCGACAGGCATCATGTGTGGTACGTTTGGCATCAACGTAGGGCATGAACTGGGCCATAGGGCCAAATCATTCGAAAGGGTTTTGGCGAAAATAGCTCTTGGGTCCTCACTCTACATGCATTTCTTCATTGAGCACAACAGGGGCCACCATAAACGAGTTGCTACACCGGATGACCCGGCAACTGCCAGGTACGGCGAGTCTATACTCAGGTTCTGGGCTCGTAGTATCACCTTTAGCTTCTTTTCAGCCTGGAAGCTTGAAGCTGTTCGCCTAAAGAAAAAGAAAAAAGCGGTCCTTTCCATTCACAACGAAATGATCTGGTACGTGGTGATTCAGAGTACATTGCTTATTGCAATAGGACTCATATGGAGCGTTCCAACAATGATCTATTTCATTTTCACCGCCTTTGTAGGGATTCTCTTGCTTGAGACCGTCAATTATATTGAGCATTACGGTCTTGTTCGCAAACAGAAAGAGACCGGAAAGTACGAGAGGCCCCTCCCCCATCATTCATGGAATTCGAACCACATTATAGGCCGGCTACTTCTGTTTGAATTATCGCGCCATTCCGACCATCACTACCAGGCCAGTCGAAAATACCAGGTACTGCGCCACCATGATGACAGTCCACAAATGCCTACTGGCTACCCTGGCATGATCGTTATGGCCCTTTTCCCTCCCCTTTGGTTCGGTATCATGCATAGAGAGATCGATAAGCTGGATCAACCTTCTCTCAAATAAATCGGTACGATGTATTTGATCGGTTTCAGGTTTCAGGTTTCAGGTTTCAGGTTAAAAATATCCAGAAACTAGAGACCAACCCGGTGAATCCCAAAGGATTTATTTGGTTGCATTTAGAGCCAGTACCTCATCCAGGTTGTCGACCAGTGTGTCAGCATTTTCCTGGCTAAACTGCAGGGGTGGTTTAATCTTGATCACATTGTGCAGGGGCCCGTCGGTGCTCAGTAAGACGCCGCGATTACGCATCTTTTCCACGATCGACGAGGCCTCTGTATCTGCCGGCTCCAGCGTTTCCTGATCTCTTACGAATTCAACACCCAGAAACAGCCCACGGCCTCTTACATCTCCTATTAAAGAATACTTCGTTTTCAGTTCGGATAGTCTTTCTTTTAAGTACGAGCCTACCCTATGCGCACGGGCCTGTAGTCCTTCCTGCTCAATGACATCCAGAACAGCCAACCCAATCGCACACGAGACAGGATTGCCACCAAATGTATTGAAATACTCCATACCGTTCGCAAACGCGTTCGCAATTTCAGGCGTTGTAATAACCGCAGCTAAGGGGTGGCCATTTCCAATCGGTTTTCCTACGGTAACAATGTCAGGAATTACCCCCTGTGTTTCAAACCCCCAGAAATGACTGCCAACCCGTCCAAAGCCAACCTGGACTTCATCTGCAATGCAAACTCCACCTGCCTCCCTTACATAGTCGTATGCTTTTTCCAAGTAGCCGGGTGCATGTTCTACTTGCCCTCCGCAACTCACCAAAGACTCTGCGATGAACGTACCAATTGGCATTTCATTCATCTGGGCCTTTTTAATTGCAGCTTTCACTTCCGAAGCATAGCGGTGTGCAGCATTGGGGTCATCGTATTTATGAGGGCCGCGATACCCGTCCGAGATAGTCACTTTATGCACATATTCAGGAGTTGGATACCCTCCAGGGCCCTCATGCTTATAGGGGCTGATATCTATGAGTGCCGTGGTATGTCCGTGATAGGCCGCGTTGAGCACAATCACGCCTTTTCGCTTCGTATATGTCCGGGCCATGCGCAAGGCTAGCTCATTTGCTTCACTGCCCGTGCAAACAAACATGCAGACACTCAGATCTCCCGGAAATTTGTCAGTTAAACGCCGGGCATAGTTGACAATGTTGTCATGTAAATAGCGCGTGTTTGTGTTAAGCTGAGCTATTTGATTCTGAGCGGCCTCTACCACATGGGGATGACAATGACCAACATGACATACATTATTTACGCAATCCAAAAATGCACGTCCTTCCTCATCAAACAGGTATTGCCCCTCTCCCCGGACAATCTTGAGGGGCTTGTTGTACGAGATCGATAGCGACTTCCCCAGGTGTTTTTCTCTCAGGGATAAAATTTCAGATTTTGTCATGCGTTGTATGGTTATCGGATATTTTTTGCTATTCTACGGTCTAGTTCTCCGTGTAATCCCCTACGTTTTATGTCGCTTAATTCTAAGCAAATAGGTCTCGTATCCGGCCCTTTAGTATTTATCCTCGTGCTGACTTCGTTTCACCCGGAGGATTTATCGCCGGAAGCAAATGCAATTCTTGCTTCCACGCTATGGGTGGCCATATGGTGGATCACAGAGGCGATCCCCATTGCAGTTACGGCACTTCTACCGATTATCCTGTTTCCTTTATCAGGAGGTCTCGATTTAGCTGCAACGACATCCGCATTCGGCCACCGCTATATTTTCCTGTACATGGGCGGCTTTATCATTGCCATTGCCATCGAGCGCTGGAATTTACATAAACGGATTGCATTGAACACGATTAATCTAATCGGCACTAATGTAAGCAGCATGATATTGGGATTCATGATTGCCACCGCCTTTTTGTCGATGTGGATTTCAAATACAGCCACTTCCGTGATGATGCTTCCGATCGGCATGGCCATAGTTACTCAGTTGAAGGATAACCCAGCGACAAAAGAAGACGAGCAGTCCGTATTCGGAAAGGCGCTCATGCTTGCCATAGCTTATAGTGCTTCAATTGGGGGCATGGCAACATTAATTGGCACCCCGCCCAACCTGGTTTTGGCCGGCATCGTCCAGGAGAGCTACAATGTGGAAATCACATTTTCCCGATGGATCATGTTTGGCCTCCCCATATCCATACTGATGCTTTTCATTTGCTGGCAATACCTGGTTCGGGTAGCCTTTAAGATTCAAAAGCAAACCTTCCCTGGTGGTAAGCGGGAGATCCTGGATCAGTTGGTCAAACTAGGCCCTTTATCGTTTGAAGAAAAGATGGTCCTGGGTGTCTTCTCTCTGACGGCTGTTGCGTGGATAAGCCGGTCGTTCGTCCTCAAGCATTTTATTCCTGGGATTGATGACACGATCATTGCCATGATAGGAGCAATCCTATTATTTCTTCTTCCGGCGTCGAAGGAGAAAGGCGGAAAACTCATCGATTGGGAGTCCGCAGTCAAATTACCCTGGGGCATTATTCTTCTCTTCGGCGGTGGACTCGCCATTGCCAATGGATTTCAAGAGAGTGGATTGGCCGTATGGATTGGGCAACAGATGACATTGCTCGAAGGCGCTGCGTTAATCTTGATTCTCCTGGTCCTCATTACCAGCGTCAACTTCCTCACAGAGATCACCTCGAATCTCGCCACTACGGCTATGATTCTGCCGGTTCTTACGGCAATGGCTGTCACCATCAATGTACACCCTTATATACTGATGGTTGGTGCTACGGTAGCCGCATCGTGTGCGTTTATGCTTCCAGTTGCCACGCCGCCCAATGCCGTGGTGTTTGGTTCTGGCTATTTAACCATACCTGATATGATGCGATCAGGAATTGGACTCAATTTAATTTCCATTCTGCTTCTCACTCTTATCACCTATTTTGTACTCCCTGCCCTTTGGGGATTTGTGCCGGATGTATTTCCTGAAGGGTTTTAGGTTCAAAGTTCAAAGTTCAAAGGGGCTGAAATTAGCAAAAGTCTTTGATCGATTTGGATTCGGAGAGTGTTTTCCTTACATTCTACTATATATACAGTACTACATAAACAGTATTCATATCTTTCATGAGGAAAAAACCATCTCTGGGGCCACTGGGTGAGTCCGAATTGGAGCTTTTGCAGCTCGTTTGGGAAGAGGGGCCGGCAACCGTGGCTGAGATCCATCAGCACATTTTAAAGACCCGGCAGATCGCATACACAACGGTCATGAGCTCACTTAGAAAGTTAGCGGATAAGGGTTACTTGAGTTTCACACAGGAAGGGAATGCGTATGTGTATAGCACGGCTCGCCCGCCCTCTCAGGTAAAACACAACCTGTTATCGGGTATTCTTAACAAGGTATTTCTTGGATCGCCTGTTGATCTGGTTGAATCGCTGGTAAAGCATGAAAACCTATCTGATTCAGAATTGCAGGAAATCCGTACGCTCATCGAAAACCTCCACAACTCGCACTCTCCCAATAATCAGTCTCCCGACAATCAAGACACCTAATGGACTGGACATCTTACCTCAACTCGATTGGAGGTTTTAGCATCGAGTATCTATGGATTCCGCTCGGAATCTGGACGATTGCTGCGCTTCCACTCTTTTTCATCTCCAAATTTCTAGGCCGGCGGCAACCCGTCATACATTACCATGCCTGCCTGGCGCTCCTTTTTTCACTTCCTCTGGGCTTTCTAATCATGCCCTTGACCTCTGCTGAAGTGCCTGGCACTAATTTACCTCAAGGAATTACAGCCTATGTGGATGGGATTACAGATTTTGCGACAACCACTCAGATAAATCAACAACCTCAATCTAAATTAACCTATCCAGAAGAATCTAGGACCACGATAGCCAAGCCAATAGACTATACGAGACTAATTGGAGCTATTAGTCTTCTCATTCTAGCCCTTATTGCCATTTATTTAATACGGCTCTGTTTCAAACTCTATCGATTGCGTCCTCATTTTTCGGTTCTTAAATCTGCCACAGATTCGGAAGCACTCTCCACGCTGAACCGCTTATCTCGATCAATGGGTATCAAGCGGAGTGTTCAATTACGGATAGCTCCTGCAGGATCAATTCCTTGTACGTATGGATGGAAGAAGCCCGTCATTGTAGTTCCTGAACATATCCTATCGGAGAAAGACGCACTTAATGCCACATTACTTCATGAACTGATTCATGTACAGCGAAATGATTTTTTATTGGGATTAACCGCGCACGTGCTGTCGTCCCTTTTCCTCCTTCATCCTCTTGTTCTTCTTATTCGCCGAGACCTTGGCATCTACCGGGAATTATCTTGCGACCATGAGGTTATCCGTCACAAGATCGTACCTACAGCGGACTACGCACGATTACTCCTCCGCTTTTCTAACTCGTCCCAATCCCCTTCCTTCATTTCTATGGTCAAGTCAAAGTCGGCACTGAAAAGAAGAGTAGCTGGCATGCAGACGTATTCAATCCGTAGGCCAGTAATTAAAAGGATGTTCATACCTGCTTTTCTACTCATCCCGGCCCTTCTGTTATCGTGCAGTTCGGACAGCTCAAACCCCACAACCGATTCAAATGTAATTGCCCTTAAAGACATTGGATTTTCTTTCAAACTACCTGATGAATGGATAGTAGGCAATGAATATAGAAGCACTCGCAAGAATGCCTACCAAGACTATCTTGATAGTACACCTCCCGACATTCACCACATGTATGACAAGAAAAAGATATGGATGGCCCGTCTACTTCCTGAGAAGACGCTCTACGGCAGAAATAATTACCATTTCACGAATATGACCCAGGACAATTTCCAAGAATTAATAGAGGGAAAACTAAAATTCTACACATATGGGCTATCCATCACCTACAATACCCGCAAGAGCCGCAAAGCACGAAATTTATGGAAAGAAGGGAAGTGTATGAACTATCGAAAAGGCATTCCCGAGTTATGTGATAAACCGAAAGATCATCAACCTAACTATCGCAATTACAGGCTGGTACGGCAACTAGATAAAACGGAGATCCCTTTTAATGCGGATTCAGGCTTTCTGTATGAAAGTGAATTCCCATATCGTCAAGATGTTAATGAGGAGTTTAAGCACAGCAGGTTTTTGATCTATTCTTTCTATGCCGTCAAGGGAGACAAGAGTTACCAGATCAAGTTAACAGGGACAGCAAACCGACCGGAACAGGCCTATTATACAGAGAATGGGATATTGATTGAGGAGGAGGCTGTATCAGAAATGCTGTCGAGTATTCGATTTCATTAAACTGAAGTTAATTTCTCAACCCTATTGAGTTGCTTCTGCAAAAGCCTGCCTGGCTTCTGACGGGTCGATCTCAGCCAATTGATGCAACGCCCTCCATGCCGGCTTCTCACTGATAGCCAGATACTCGTTATCAGGAGCCTTCCTTCGTTCTCTGGCGGACATGCATACACTCGTGCACAATCGTATACAGATCAGGTCGTATAACACATCTAATTCAACTGGCTGCAGAGAATAGGTGCTGTGATATCCTTTCACAATTGAACCTGCAGTATCCAGGATATCCTCCTTGTCCAGGATCATGTAGGCTACCGCAATTGCCAACTCGCAAATCGTATAGCTATACACCATATCACCAAAATCGATGATTCCTTTAATCTGATCTGCTGTTTTACTTACCAGAATATTGTTGTCGTTTGCATCATTATGGATCACCGACGCTCGAAGGTCCATAAATCGTGGGGCTACACGTGTATTGAAACGCTGTAGAAACTGGCTGACAAGCTCCTTTTGATCTGTGTCCTCTATGTAGGTCAGAAAACTTTCTAGCCGGCTGGCATTTTGCAGATCCCATTGAAGATCTCGGCGCATCGCCTCATGGCTGAAGGGGTGCAGTGCGTGATCCAAACGTCCAAGATAAGCACCAAGAGAAAAGAGTAATTCCTGCGAAGGGTCTTTCACATCGGACATAAACTGACCAGGAATGTAATTCACCATCCAAACGAGGTGCTTTTTATCCCACAGCGCCAGTGTCCTCCCATCTGACATTGAAATGACCTGCGGCGTATTAAGCGAGGGGTCTACATCATATACGTGCTGTAATGCAGCCTGTTGGAATCGCAGAACAGGTTCTGGCTCCGAGGAATTAGCCACTTTTAACACGTATTCTCGTCCGACCAAAAAATTTTGATCGCTATAACTGGCTAACTGCTTGATGTCTCCTTTAATCCCGTACAGGTCCCGCGCTAAGGCACGTGCTTCCTCAATCGTACATTCCGGCCGCATACGCTCCTACTAATTTATACTCCAAACAAGAAAAAGTGCCTACTGCTTCATTAATCATAGCACTATGAAGACCAGTTGCATTTGGGCTCTAACGTCTGGGAAGATCACAATAATGTGTGCTGTCGTGTTTTCCGACAGCAACTCACATTTTCAAATAAGTACCCGGAATACAGTCATAGTGACCTAAAAAGCGCCTATTAATAGCTTGCTACGGAAAGCAAATGGTTTTACAGGCAAAATATTGTCGCAAGATGCGCTTAAACTCATGAGCCTATGAGCCGAAAACTTATTCCAGATAGCCATGTGAGCGATACTTTTTTGCACGAAAATATGCGATTGATCGCCAGAAAGCAACTTCTAACTATACGGGTTGCTCTGAGGCAATCGAATCACCGAATAGGCTAACTCGCATATTTTCGTGACAGTTCGGAGCATGAATTGTCACCAATTTGATGGGGTATCAGTTTTTATTCGACACTTGCAAGCAACGAATAGATCTGAAACATCCCCGCAATACACTTCCCCCCACTAGAACTCTGGACACAACCAGCTCTTTATTTCACAAAGACACGAGTAATGATGATCAGTACTGCGAAGCACGGGCTTCGGGACAGCGAAGTAGTTTCTGCTGAACCCGAAAGCGCACCCTTATTTTTCTCTTTCCGTCGCTCTATGCAATTAACCCAGCGCCTGGCTGTATTCTTAGTAATGGCTGGCTTGTTGGTTGGTTGTGACCTTTTTGGTGGTGGCGACGATGATCCTGAGCTTGACGAACAGCTCGAAACTGCGCTTAATGATGCGGCTCAAACCGTACACAACAGCAACATGGAGGCATTCAACATGCCTGCAAGTGATGACTTTGCGTCAATTCCTCAGGACCCAAACAACCCTGTTACACAAGCTAAAGTAACACTAGGACAGCTTCTGTATCACGAAACGGGATTATTGAACCAGAATAAACTTCCTCAAGGAGCAGGTACTGCTTCTTGTGCATCTTGTCATAATGCAGCGGCTGGATTCCAGGCAGGTCGTATTCAGGGTGTAGGTGAAGGTGGTCTTGGATTTGGAACACGTGGTGAAGCACGCGTAAATGATCCTATGTACCCAATCGACTCTCTCGATGTACAGCCAATCCGCTCTCCTACAGCAATGAACGGTGCTTACCAGATTGTAAACCTCTGGAATGGACAGTTTGGCGCTACAGGACCTAACACTGGAACGCAGAGCCAGTGGGGCGAAGGCACTCCTATCTTCAACAACTTCAAAGGATTCGAAGGCTTAGAGACTCAAGCTATTGCTGGACTTACAGTACACAGAATGGGTAATGTACCTGAGTCAGTTGCAGCTACAAACGCAACGTACATGAACTTGTTTGAGCAGGCATTCCCTGGTGAAGCAATTTCTACAGATAATGCAGGGCTTGCAATTGCAGCATACGAACGTACACTGCTTTCTAACCAGGCTCCTTTCCAACGCTGGCTTGATGGCGACAAAGAAGCCATGACAGAAGCTGAAAAGCGCGGAGCTATCGTATTCTTTACCAAAGCACGTTGTGTTGATTGTCACAATGGACCTGCACTAAGCTCCATGACATTCTATGCACTGGGAATGAATAATCTGGACGGCCCCGGTGTTTATGGAGACGGACCTAATGCTGCTGAAGGTGCAAACCTTGGACGTGGTGGATTCACGGGCAATCCTGACGACAACTACAAGTTCAAAACACCTCAGCTCTACAACCTGACCGATTCACCATTCTTTGGTCATGGTGGTAACTTCAGAAGTGTTCGCGAAGTCGTTGAGTACAAAAATACAGCTATTGCTCAAAACAGCTCTGTACCTAGCGGTCAGTTAGCTGCTGAGTTTCAGCCTCTTGACCTGAACGACGACGAAATTAGCGATCTCGTTACTTTCATCGAATCCGGTCTGTATGACAACAACTTGGATCGCTATGTACCAGCATCTCTTCCTTCAGGAAACTGCCTGGTTGTAGCTGACACACAATCACGCGCACAGCTTGGTTGCTAAGATCTAATACGTGCTTTGCAGCACGGTTTCGGGTTTCGGGTTTTGGGTTTTGGGTTATGATTGCTTGACAAAAGCAGCAACTCGAAACTCACAACTCGAAACCCGATTTTTTTATACCCTTTCCTTAATCCAGTCGACAATCATCTCCATTACATCTTCAGAGAAGGTCTCTTCTATTTTTGCGTATTCGGCGGGAAGCCCGGATTCCGCATGCTGAAACAAGTGATTTAGCTCTGGCAGGGTTCTAATCGTGTAGTCCGTATTCCCTGCAACGTCCAGTGCGTTCTCAATTACTTTGTTATTTATGCCGGCAAGCACCTGCATATCTTTCTCGCCAATCAATGATAGAACGGGAACGGTTACTTGCTTTAAGTATGTTTGCGGATCCAACCCCATAAACCGTTTCATCCACGGAGAGGCCAACTGACCGATTATTTGGTCATCCCTTGCCTCAATTAAACCGATTCCTGCAACGTCCTCTGCTGTAAATTCCTTTCTCATTTCATCGAGTTCATTCTTCAGACGAATCTTGAGTAAATCGATATCCTCGACGTCCAATACGGTGTCATAAAGCCGTGTATTGGCTACCTTCATTTTTTCAACCAACGAAGGACTCATCCCCTGCAGATGCGCCATTTGCGTTGACTGGGACAGCAATATCTCTTTTCCACGCTGCCCCGGACCTGCAAGCATAACGATGAAGGACACCCCACTATCCTCTTTGTGAGCAACAATAGGCGCGATCAGCCCCCCTTCGCTATGGCCAACAATGCCAATTGACTCCAAGTCGATATCTGTTCGGCTGCGAAGATACTGAACAGCAGCATCCGCATCTTTCGCAAAGTCTAATGTGGTTGATGTACCAAAATTGCCTCCTGAATTACCCACGCCTCGGTCATCATATCTAAGAACAGCGATTCCATTGCGCGTCAAGTAATCGGCAAGAACGAGGAAGGGTTTGTGCCCCATGATTTCCTCATTCCTGTCCTGCGGACCAGACCCGGAGACCAAGATTACAGCGGCATGCGGGCCTTCAGTTTCAGGTATAGTCAACGTCCCTTCTAATTCAAAGCCTTCCTCAACATTCTTATACCTCACCATTTCCTCCTTGTACGGATATGGGGGCTTGGGCTCCTGAGGTCGGTTGAACGTGATGGGCTCAGTCATTCGTTTTATGACAAGGGGAAGTGAACCCCCGCCTTGAGACCAGGTCCCCTTGATCTCTTCCCCTTCCATCACACCAGAGAATGCCCCCCCAACAAGGGCTACCTCTATATCCAGTTTGCCATCCACCCAACGGGTCTTCGAAGTTACGATTCCTTTAGCTCCCTGATCAGGGCTATCCATAGTAGAAGATAATTGCCCCTCATCGTCCGCCTCAATATGGAATACGAGACGAAGGGACGTGTTACCCCATTTTAACGTTCCTTGCCAATCTCCTACAATCAAGTCCGTATTTTGCGAGTAGGATGGCATAATAAACAACAAACAGGCTATTATTAGGCAGGGTGAACGACGTAGAAGAAGCATAATAGTTAAATATTTAGATGAACGTCTAAATATCTACGGAGCACAATGAAAGAAGGTTGCACAGGCGTGCCTTCATACAGTGTAGCTGAGTCCCCACCCGCTAACCCTTTCCTTGCATCTTACCCCGGTTCCATTTAGATTTCCCAAACCGTATTCAGGAACACCCATCCATTACAACACCCATGAAAAAGAAGTCCCTTAGTCGCCGATCGTTCGTCAAAAGAACCAGTGGAGCAGCTAGTGCCGCCTTCCTGCTACCAGGATATACAGTCGGTATTCAAGTAAAAAATAATTCAGATGGAGAGATACTTGGTCATGGTGACTACAAGTACAGGGTGCAAAAATCATGGGGAGATTTAGACCCAGGCAAAACACCTGTTCAGAACTGCCATGAAATGGTCATGGATTCCCAGAAGCGTCTCTATATGATTACGGATGAAGCAAAAAACAACATCCTGGTTTATGACAAAGATGGCAAATTATTGAACTCCTGGGGCACAACGTATCCACGAGGACATGGATTGTCTATATGGGACGCGGGCGGCGAAGAATTCCTATTCATTACAGATAATGGCGGACAAGTAGTAAAAACGACTTTGGATGGCCAGGAAGTCATGAATATTCCGAATCCTAAGGATATCGGGGTCTACAAAGAGGACGAAAATTATGTCCCTACTGAAACGGCCGTTGGCCCCAATGGCGATATCTATGTCGCTGATGGATATGGGTCACAGTACATCCTCCACTATGACAAGGACGGGAATTTTATTCGCAAGTTTGGAGGTCGAGGGGATGGAGAAGATCAATTCCAAACTGCGCATGGCGTTTGTATCGACAATCGCGACAGCAACAACCCCACTCTAATCTGTACTTCGCGTGCGCACAATGCGTTTAAGCGCTTTTCTCTGGATGGGAATTATCTCTCAACGATTTTCCTTCCTGGAGCTTTTGTATGCCGCGCTGTGATTGATGGGGACAATCTCTATGCAGGTGTCTGTTGGTCACGGCTGAAATACCTTAATCGGACACCAAGGTCTGGGTTTGTAACCATCCTTGACAAAAACGATCAGGTTGTATCTAATCCAGGAGGTACTGCACCAATCTACCGGCAAGGACAACTTCAATTAATGGTACAAGACCTCCCTATCTTCATGCACTGCCATGATGTTTGTATTGATGACGATAAAAACATCTACGTTTGTCAATGGAATGCGGAGAAATCGTATCCTATTAAGTTGGAGAGAGTGTAATCAAGACAGAGGAATTTAGCGTAACGCCTTTTTGATTCCAGCAGAATTCTGATAGAACGTATGAAAGCACCTCTCGTGCTTGCAGCCTTACTATTTTGTATTGGGTGCACCAGTCCTGTAGTAAACGACTCAAACAACCTTCCACGTAGCACTCCGGAAGAACAAGGTATTAGTTCGGCAGGTATCCTTGATTTCCTCAACGAAGTCGACCGATTAAACGAGAGAAAGCCGGGAGGCAGAGATCAAGTAGCACCCGAATTTCACAGCTTAATGATCCTTCGGAATGGACACGTTGTAGCAGAGGGCTGGTGGGAGCCCTATTCAGCGGATCGAAAACACGCCCTGTTCTCTTTGAGCAAAAGCTTTACATCTACAGCGGCGGGGTTTGCTATTGAGGAAGGATTCTTCAACCTCGACGACCCGGTCATCTCGTTCTTTCCTGACAAACTCCCAGACACCGTTTCATCCAATCTTTCTGCAATGACGGTCCGGCACCTGTTGACCATGTCAACCGGGCAATCGATCGATGACCGCACATCTGATGATTGGGTTCACGCATTCCTAAACCTTCCCGTTGAAAAAGAGCCCGGAAGCACATTCAGATACAGTACATCGGCTACGTTTATGGTATCTGCCATTATCCAGGAAACAACAGGGCAGACGGTCATGGAGTATTTACAGCCGCGATTCTTTAAGCCCTTAGGAATTGTGAACATAGAGTCGTTGAATAGCCCAATGGGTTATAATACGGGCGGATATGGAAAGAGTGCGACCACTGAAGATATCGCTCGGCTTGGTCAGTTTTATTTGCAAAAAGGGACGTGGAATAACAAACAACTCTTACCTGCTTCCTGGGTTGACCTGGCCACATCTAAACAAATCGAAAACGCGTCGGACCCTTCTAACCCAGACAATAGCACCAATGATTGGGCCCAGGGGTATGGATTCCAATTCTGGCAAACGACGCACAACGCCTACCGGGGTGACGGAGCTTACGGTCAATTTTCTCTCGTAATTCCTGAACTTGACCTGGTTGTGGCCATCACAGGCGGTTCGCCGGACATGCAAGGCATGCTCAATGTCTTGTGGGACAAACTTTATCCTGCAATCAAGGAGGCTCCTATTAACGAAGATGAAGAAGCCTATATGCTTTTGCAAAGTAAACTGGCAGACTTATCCCTTTCTCCTTCAGTTGATCAACCTGAAGAAAGACCCGATCTCACGAAAACCTATGATCTTTCCGAAAACCCCGTCTTTGCCCAGCGGGCATCGTACTTAATAACCGACGAATCCCTTTCCCTCTCCATTGAGGATTCCACGGGTACACACACATCGACATGCGGCTTTCGTGATTGGACAATGAATCAAACGAGTAGTCCGCTCTTCCCAGATAATATACTCTCCAGAGCGTTATCAGATACCCTGGAAATTGCCTCCATGTGTCAATGGGTTGACGACAATACCATAGATATGACATGGCGTCTCATCAACACCCCTCGCTCTCTTTCCATAATAACTCATTTTGAAGAAGATCACGTTCGTATTGAGCGATCCTGGTTTAATTCATGGGAAGGGGCAGATCTTATATTGGAAGGCGAGCTTGTGCCGTCATCTTTAAATGAATCTGAGTGAACTCCCATCCTCAGTAATTTCTCTGAATGTATTCCGCTCCCCCATGCGACGAATCACCTGCATTTTGACCCTTCTTCTTGTCTGTACACCTGCAGCTTTAGCCCAATGGGACTTTGTACGAATCGACACAGGATTAAAGGCCGCTCTCTCCTTAGGTCCTGCATGCTCCGCAGAAATTGCCTATATGCTTGAACAAAACAATGGGTATGTGCGGCATGCGAGGATCCCTTTAAGAGGTTCAGCGATGATCTCTCCAGTCAGCGAAGGCTATTTTTATGGCCCGCTCGACATCGTCGCTTCTGCTACAGGGGAGGTTTTTATCAATTACCATGATCATGATGTAGAAAATCAAATTGTAGCGGTGGGAACGTCAGGTAGTTGGGTACTAGAAGAGATTGTAGATGATGGGCATGATGGCTGGGATAATTACTTATTTATGAGTGACGATGGTACTGTACATACGAGTTCTGTAGACCCTTCAAGTTTTAACGGACGCGGAGTTGAGTATGCGCGTCGAAGTACAACCGGGTTTTGGAGTGTTGAAGGAGTTGGATCGACGCCTATAATGTACGGGAATGGTACTGCGCTAGGAATGAATACCGAAAACCAACCCATAATCGCCTACTTTAATGACACGACCACTGATCTTGAACTCGCTGAACGCATTAATGGCTCTTGGAATATCAGTATAGTAGACAGTACGGGAGACACAGGCCGATTTCCCTCAATGATCGTTGATGAGAGTGGTAATGTTCACATTGCTTATTACCATGCTATTACCTTCGACTCTGGAAGTATCCGGTACGCGCATCGCTCAAACAATGGTTGGACATTCACCGAGGTTGACACACTAACGAATGTTCGAATTGGATCAACGGGGGCTCGAAGAATTGTGGCTCTTGAGCTTGCAGATGATGGCCAGATCCATCTCGCTTATGCCGATCGGTACAGCGTTAAATATGCTGTGGGGACTCCAGGTAACTGGTCGATTGAAACAGTGTCGGATTTTCCGCCCTCGGGCCAGGCTACTTTTGGCCAGCAAGTAGATTTAGCGCGATGTGCGGGTGATGGATCCATACACATAGTTTTTCATGAGCTAGGAGCCTTTGGCGCTGTAGGAGATGTTGTGTATGCCCGGCAGCTAGCTTCGGTCAGTGTGGAAAACGGGCCAGATCACAAAGAACTCAAACTTGAGATTTACCCTAACCCTTCCAACGGGTCGGTCTTTGCTCGAGTGTTGGGGCCTTCCAGTCTCCCTAGCCACCTAGTGGTATCTGATATACTAGGACGAATTGTATACGTTGATTCGCAATTCATGCAAGGCAATAGTGTGTTTAGAATACCCTCCGATGAGCTTGCACCCGGCCTCTATATAGTTCAGGTACGGATCGGACGTGAAACTCTAACCTCAACTTTTATCATGAGAGAATAGGGCACCCTTTCTACTCATTGTCCCCACCGAACGGATTGTACGGCTCGCTTTGACTCATCAATATACCGCCACCATTTATTCAGCCAGAGCGCATCTATTCCATTTTGTTGCGCCTTATCGATAAGAATACCTCTGATCACTCGTAACTCCTGGCTGATTTTATTGTCACCCTCGGGGCCGCGTAGAGCAGAAAAACCTGAGGTCACTTGAGCCAAGATGTTATTAATACCTGGCAGCAAAGCACGTGGAGTCTCCGCCAAGTGAGCGTGAGCATAAATCCATTTATCATAAGGATAGGGCATCCGGTCCAATACAAATGCAGCCTGCAATGCGAATTTTAGAGTATCCATCACGTTATAAAGCATCGCAAAGGGGTCGTGCCGCTCCATGGGATTATCACAACTGCGGTGAGAAGCACGCATTTCTATGTAATTACGAAAGAAATGAGCATATTGAATGTCATCCGTGAGGGGCTCTTGGGCCAGTGATCTGTATGATTCAAAAACTTCTTTCGTATCCTCAATTACAATTCCGTTTTTCACCTCATAAGCAAGCACCATGTTGATGCGATCACTGAAGCATGCCTCTAGCTCTTTTAGAGAAAGCGGATTGATATGTCCCACTTTTCCATGAATTCGCAAAGGAACAAAGCTCTCATTCGTTAAAGTTTGAAATCGTTTCTCCTCTTCATCGTCTAGAATTAACCAGTAATCTAAATCGGAATGTGGGTCATCTACGTTTAATGCCGTAGATCCATGTAGAATAACCGTAGTGCGCTCTAGAAAGTGCATCAAAACATCGTGCTGCTTCATAAAATCGGGGATGAAATCTTTTGAAGCAGCTACCCATTTCTGAGTATTTGGACCATTAAATTGAACCTGATCGAGCAAAGACTTAAAGTGAGCATCCATACATTATGAGTGGCCTTTTACGGAATGAGGCTGATAGGGTGCTTCGAGTTCAGCGCATTCTTCTTCTGAAAGCGTGATATCAAGTGCTCTGAGAGCATCATCGAAATGAGACAGCTTTGTAAGCCCCACTATGGGTGCGACAACGGTTGGCCTGGCAAGCAACCAGGCGAGCGCAATGGTTGCCATAGATTCTCCCCGTTGAATAGCGATATTTTCTACGGCCTGAATTACTTCGCGGTCACCAGGAGCATCGTACAAACGAGGCGTGATGGTATCACTATCAAGGCGAGAGGTTGTATTTCCCGAAGCGGGCCGTGCCAACAAACCACGTGCTAGCGGAGACCATGGAATCGTACCTATGCCCTGATCCTTGCACAAGGGAATCATCTCTCGTTCTTCTTCACGATAGACAAGGTTATAGTGGTTTTGCATTGACACAAACCTGGCCCATCCATTTCTCTCAGAAATACTTAACGCCTTCATCAGTTGCCAGGCATACATGGAGCTAGTGCCTAGATAACGAACCTTCCCTTGCTGAACCAAGTGATCAAGAGCTGCCAGCGTTTCTTCGACTGGAGTGTGGGGATCCAGCCGGTGAATCTGATATAAATCAATGGTGTCTATACCCAATCTCTCCAAGCTCGCCTCGCATGCCTGCACAATATGCTTTCTAGACAGTCCGCCCATATTCGGCTGTTCTCCTCGCATAGGGAAATAGACTTTGGTTGCGATGACGACCTCATCGAGCGTAGTCATTTCCCTGAGCAGTTTGCCCGTAACTTCTTCGCTTACTCCTAGGGAGTACATATCCGCCGTGTCGAAAAAGTTTATCCCTTCATTGATTGCACGTTCAAAAAAAGGCCGTGCCTCATTTTCCTGAAGAATCCAGGGTCGCCATGATGAGTCGCCATAACTCATACAGCCCAAGCACATGCGAGATACTTGTAAACCGGTATTACCGAGGGTGGTGTAGGTCATTTTTGAGTTCAAGGTTCAAAGTTTTAAGGTTCAAGGTTGTTGTGCAACAACGATAAAGGTTAAATCCAATTAACTAAAAAAACCAACCTTGAACAATTACATTTAACTTTGAACTTTGAACCAACAACGTGTCGGCTAAGCACTGAATATTACGCTTTATATAATAGAGAACGCAAGGACGTGTGCGGGCTAGTAGGGTATTCGGCACTGCAGAGAAACAGGAAACCAATAGATCATGTATCGCACGATACGTTGCCTGTTTCTTTATAACTGCACTGTACGCAATTCCATGTATGAGAATATCCTCTAGTCCGTACGCATCAAAGCTTCTCCTTTCGTTACCCAATAGCATCCATTTTGATGTGGTGGCACTTCAAAAAAGAATACTACTCTGTCGGCATAAGCTGAACGTTTAACTGATCTGGGGATAACTTATACATCCCTCCGGTGGCATCGTCAATGAGTAACCCTATTGGACCGCCTAATACAGACCAACCGGAAAGCTTTCTGGAGAGTGCAGTCTGAAAGCTCTGGTATCCTGGCATGGTGACAGTAACTGCTGTATGCTTGGTCTTCCGGGAAAGACTAACAGAAACCGGAGTTTTGCCATACTCTTTACCGTTTACCATAACCATAGCACCCGATGGGCTACTTTGAATCATCAAATCTTGTGAGGTGCCATGTTTGATCGTTCCACAGCCACTTAATACAGCCACAAAAAAACTAACTGACAGAATAGAGCTAATGCATTTCGTCATGAGAACACAGGGTAAGGGTAGATAATTAATGGCTTAAAGCCATGTAAAATGGGAATTGCCAGAGTATTGTCATTTATCACAATCAATGAGGCATCCGATAGATATGATCGACCTCAAACGAAAGATCTTCACTTGAATAGCATAATAATTCGATATGCTGAACCGTATGAAGGACGAGAACTATATATACTACTCCCCTCTTTTCAAACCCGTCCTGGTTTGGCTTTCGTGGTGATTACTTAAGGAGTGAATACACCCCGCCTTCACGACCAAAGGCTTAGCAGTCTTTGAGAACAACTTATCGAGTAACGACAAATTGTCCTGTTGCGACCTCGATTTCACCCGCAGACTCCAGAGTCAGTTTGTACACGTAGGCTCCTGCAGGCAGTCTGATGCCCTCTAGCTCTACCGCTCTTTGTGCGCCCGCCTCTACAATGGACTCATAGGATGATACACGCTGACCTAGCATGCTGAATATTTCCACCCTGACTGACCCGTTATCAGGTGTGTCAAACAGCAAGGTCGCAGTTGAACTGAAAGGGTTTGGATAGACACCGTGCAGGGCAAACGAAGCTGGCGTTAGTGGAACTTCGTCATTCTTCCCGGAGCGAATGCGCAAAAATTCGACATCCTGTTGATGCACTGTTAGATCAACGCCATCGTTGAGTGTCCCTACTGATCTCCATTCACCACTCTCTAATACATCTAATTCTTTGCCTTCCCCATCTATTCGAATATTCAGAGGTGAAACCAGGCCTCGCAACTCGACAACACTCTTTTCATCGATAGACAAGCGGCTGTCAGACTTAAATCGCACATCAGGTTGATTCTTGAATGGAACAGGAGGCATTTGGTATTTAGTCACGTCTAAGGAGACATCATCAGAAAGGAGTAATTCATACTCTCGTCCTATCCCATCAACGATAGTCAGCCGTTCAAACTGTTCATTGGAGAGAAGTGATGCATGTTCTCTCTTGGAAGAGGCGCCACTAACAGTGGTACAATCCATCGCAATGGTGCCTCCAACATCCGAACGGACCCAGTAGCCTTTCCCAGGTACTAGCACGTCAACAACGACATATCCATTGGTAGGATCATACCCAAAAGCATCTCCAGCAACCACTCCAGCACCTGCTACAACCTGATCAATCGGGTACACACAAGAAGGCCCACCAATCATATTCCATCCGGCAACAGTGGTAATGGTTGAACTCATAACCTCTCCTCCATCGTAGACCTGAAACCCTTCCTCTTCAGTGGCTACCCAATACGCCTGCCCGGTGAAAAGCTGGCTGGTTTGAACATACCCACTCTCACCGTATCCATAGGGCTGCTGCAATAAAGAGACATTGGTAAAGATACTTTCATAGTCATTGATATCTGGCGTTGCAGGTAATGAAATCATATTCCAACTCTCAGCCAGATACTGGTGAACTACAGGGTCTACCTGGAACACCTCTATACCGGTCACCTTCGGCTGGTCAACCGTTGCTGAGAATTCGATATCCAGCACACCATCATAGACTTCATTTACGAAGGTTTTGACCACTCCAACAACGGGCCCTACCTCTGCAGCAATATCATACTCATCCAGCTCTACTTGTCCTCCTTCAATATTTACATCGAACACGCGCCGGCCGATAAAGTCTTCACTTCCACCGGGCGCTCCAAAGAAGGTCTCAGCAAAATGAAGCCGTGTAATGTAGGCGCCATTCTGAGGAACAGGGACGCGATAAGCAAAAGTCCCAAGATTTGCACCGGCACTACGCTCGGTGAGGTACATAGACGGATCGGTGCCTCCAGAAACATCAACCATCCCCACCATTTCATTCTGGAAACCTTGCCCCCCTTCAAAATGAACATCTGCAGACCAATCAGGCAAGCTTGTTTCATCGATAAGGCCGCCTCCAGCATTGATTCGTGCAATGAGTGCACCTGCAGTCGATGCAGATACTGAATAACTCACATCTCCATTGTGAGATACAGACCCTCCCTCACTAATGGGTGTAATAGATAACGTTCGCACAAACATCTCATCAGGATTGATGGACCCTCCTTCTACATCACCACCAAATCGATAGTCAACCCCTCCGGTGGTCACAAACGAACCCAGCGCATCTACTTCTCCAGCTACCTGGCCACTATTTGAAATGATAAACTCCTGTGAAGCGGTGTATCCCAAGGGGATGGTTCCGACATCAGCAGTAGCAGGATCTACTTGAATTTCAGCAGCACCATCTCCCATGACGGTCAGGTTTATTGTGTAAGTCGCTGTTTGGTATCCAGAAGCAGTTGCAACAAACGTATGCGAATATGTGCCGGCTCCAACACCCGTCGCGTCCAACGTAACATCGATTTCCGCACCGGCGTGGTCGGCCTCACCGGAAGTAGCGGTCACATTAGAAATCCAGGCTGGAAGAGTACTGGTATCAATCGTATAAGTGGCCACATCAGTAAAGGTAAAAAGCACGGATTCTTCTTTGGCTGTTTCACCCTGAAACAGGTCTACATCCACTGTTTGCGGGTAAAAATCCATGACATCGCTGGGGTTGCGAGGAAAGTTTCGCTTGCGCATGGTCGTCTGAGGATCAAACACATTTACCAGCCCACCGTGCGATACATAGATTTGATCGTCAATCACTTTTCCCGAAGGGGCTAATAAACAATCCGGCACAGTAAATAACTCGGCCCAGGTATCGGTTTGAGGATCGTATGAACTGACCCTATCGCTGCAAGTAAACGTCCCGTCTTTACCTCCAACAAGAATAATTTTACCGTCTACTACGAACGTGCCTGGTTCCATATGAGAACGTGGTATAGGCATGCTCGCTTTTTCGGTCCAGGCATCCGTGACGGGATCATATTCGTAGGAAAAATCCACATCAAAAGGATCAATATCGTGATTTACCTGCCCACCTATGGCGTAGATCTTACCTCCAACCGCAATGCCACTCAAATGATTACTTGATTCAGGAATGGATGCAAGAGTGTTCCATGTTTGGGGGCCTCCAGGTTCGTCCAAATCCAGTACCCAATGGTCAACGACCCCATCATTTCTATTCTCAAGTCCACTGATGTAATGAAGCTTTCTTCCATTGCGCACGAGAGTACCGGCTGAACGAGGCGCAGGAAGAGAGGGGCCTTGAGACCAGGAATCTGCGTCCACATCATAGATATAGACATGATCAATGGCCTGGTTAAATCCAAGAACCGCAAAGCCACCAGCAAGCCATACCTTTCTATCAACTACTGCTGATCCAACATGCGTAACAGGAATCGGAAGGGGAGCGAACTTGGTCCAGGTATCGGCCACAGGATCGTATATGGCAGTCTGATCCGTTTCTTCAGATTGGTTTTCCCCAAGTGCTTCATCCGTCTGGAATCCGCCAAAAAGGAATATTTTTTTATCAATTACGGCACTATGCGCTTCAACACGTTCCTCTTCGTCATTGGTTAACGTCACCCAGTCTTGAGCAGCTGCGGGGATAGAAACAAGAAAAAATAAGAGAATAAAAAATATATAAGATATGCGATTTATCATGGTGTATAATGCGGACGCTTGCAACTTACCGCCCAAATGATACAATCATTATTGACCTAACAATGACTCCAATGGCTAACACCCCATCCGCATTTTGACTCAACACACTGCAGGGTTCACCCTGCCAGAGTGCAAAGTGCAAAGTGCAAAGTGCAAAGTGCAAAGTGCAAAGTGCAAAGTGCAAAGTGCAAAGTGCAAAGTGCAAAGTGCAAAGTGCAAAGTGCAAAGTGCAAAGTGCAATTTACACACTGCCACTAACAGTCAAGCTTAATCTCTAAACGTTGACCTCAAACTTTAAACTTTGAACCTTAAACGTTGAACCTTAAACGTTGAACGTTGAACCTTAAACCGCCCACCCCTCCCGATACGTCCGGGTTACAAATTGATTTGCCTCTTCCAGGTTCGTGATGCGCATCGAATCTCCATCCCACAATAGCTTCTTCCGACCGTAATATTTCCAGTCCCCTTCGTTGTCTTGCTTACGAAGCATATAGCTACGAATCGCGAGGTTGCCCATAAGAACGGTTTCTGTCATCGGGCCGGCATAATCGAACGAAGAAGTTAGCGCCTTATGTTCTGGACTTCCAAAGCCTGCTTTACACGCTTCTACCCATAGCCGCTGATGACCGTACTCTGATTCAAAGTCCTCTTCTTCCGGACCAAACTCCATGGTGCCGTCATTCAGATACAGCTTTGGCATCAAGGGTGAACTATCGTTGATATTGGTTGAAATTACTCCTTTCTCTCCGATCATTAGGACACCGTTGGCGCTGTTTCGTCCTCCAATATCATGATCGGCTGGGATAACTTCAGGATGAGCGGGCCGGATTCCCCCATCGCTCCACGTCATTTCTATCGGCGCACCGCTTTTTTCTGTGGCATCAAAATGTAGGGTGATAAATGAAGAAGCCGGGCATCCTTTCGGAAAATAATCTGGCTCCCATTTCTGACTAAAAATAGCACCGACACTGCATTCAGCATCTTTTGGGTAGTGTAGTCCAAGCGTTCTAAAAGGAATATCGATAAGATGACACCCCACATCACCTAGAGCACCCGTGCCGTAATCCCACCACCCCCTCCAGCTAAAGGGATGCAAGTTCGGTGTGTAAGGCATTGATTCTGCCGGCCCAAGCCATAAGTCCCAATTCAAGTCAGACGGCTTCTGGCTTTCATCTGACTGAGGAAATGGCACGCCCTGCGGCCATACGGGGCGGTTGGTCCAGACTTGCACTTTAGAAATCTTGCCGATCAATCCAGAATCAACCCACTCCTGCACCATGCCCAACAATGGATTTGAACCGCCCTGATTACCCATTTGGGTAACAACTTTTTGCTCACGCGCCATTTCAGTGAGCATACGCGCTTCGCGAATATTGTGCGTCAATGGCTTCTGCACGTACACATGAATTCCTCGCTCCATAGCAAATTTAGCTGCGGGTCCATGAACATGGTCCGGAGTAGAAATGGTCACGGCGTCGATATCTTGCATTTCATCCAGCATCACCCGGTAATCGGCATAGCGCTTTGCATCAGGAAAGCGCTCGACAGATTCAGCTGCATTTCCGGAGAAGTGTACGTCACACAAAGCAGATACTCGCTCTCTGCCATCTACAGACGCGTTCCGTATGTCGCTACGTCCTTTGCCCCCTGCACCTATTGCTGCAAGGTTAAGTTGATCGCTAGGTGCTGTATACCCAACACCGCCTAATACATGCCTGGGCACAATGTAAAAAGCGGAGGCAAGGGCCCCTGTTTTCAAGAATGTTCGGCGAGAGCGAGAGACAGTTTTTTTCATGACAGGAATGAATATCGTACAATTGAATGAATAGCGAAGAGTTCAATTGTTGATTAAAATATTCCAATTCAGCCATAGGGGCAAGCCATATTGAGAAGATATCACTCGTTTAAGCCATTCTATCGCTTCATGCGTTAAGAAAATGCGTAGAATTCCGGCCTAGAGGAGTCCAAGAGCTTCCACTTCTTTCCGTACCTGAGAGGCCGAATTGAAATGAATGGCATGTACGCCCAGGTTTCTCGCGGTCTCGATATTTGGTTTGCTGTCATCGATAAAGACAGTATCCTCTGGCTCGAGTTGATACCGATCAAATAAGACATGATAGAAGGCTGGATCGGGCTTTATCATCTTTTCCTCTCCAGAAACCACTATCCCGATAAACCAATTCAAGAACTCGAAATCAGGACGAACGAGAGGAAACGTTTCGGCAGACCAGTTGGTGAGTGCATACAAAGGCACACCAGCCTCTTTTAGCTCGGTCATCATGGTTACAGTCTCCGCAATGGCCCCGCCAATCATCTCAATCCATCGCGTATGAAACGCAGAGATCATGTCTGCTTGATCTGGATACTGCTCAGACAACAGAGCAACACCTTCGGCGAAAGGCCGGCCGGCGTCTTGCTGAGCATTCCATTCTGATGTACAAACGGTACTTAGAAACGTCTCAATTGAAGCTTCATCGGGCATCAGCTTCCTGTATAAATAGCGAGGGTTCCAGTCGATGAGAACACCGCCGAGATCAAAAATAACAGTATTGGGCATGAATGTATCAGGGTTGAATAGATCGCGCGCACCTAAAACCAATATTGTCAGACGTAATCTCGCCCAGTGTACCTGAACGCCACCATGTTTGAGCAACCGAGAGACCCATCTTGAAGCTGCCTCCCCGAATGATGCGCATTGAGAAGTTTTCTAGATCCTTATATGCTGGATCCGTTCCCGGCCCTGGGTAGAATTCATAATAATCTCCTACCCACTCAAACACATTCCCTCCCATGTCATATAGCCCGAGTTCATTTGGCATTTTTGTGCCTACAGCAAAGGAATGGGCGACACTGTTATCGATATGGCGGACGTATTTGTCAACCTCCTCTTCGTTGTTTGTACCTGGATAGCGGCGTTCTTGGCCGGTATCGCGTGCGGCATACTCCCACTCTTGTTCACTTGGTAAGCGAAAACCATAGTACACACAATACTCACTCGCCTCATCCCACGTTATATTTACTACCGCACGTGGCCCCCTGCCATACCTGTTGTCTTCAGGTAGTTCAATCCCAGCTTCGAGAGCATAGAGATCATACTGCTCATAAGTGATCTCATACGTACTAATATCGAATGGACCAACGATGACACGGTGCAGCGGAGTTGCATCTTCGTTTTCGTTGTCATGAAAATCACCCATCATGTAAGCCCCACCTGGAACATGGGTCGTTTCAAAGGGCAACTCAGTGATTGCTTTCC
The DNA here is from genome assembly GCA_019634345.1 of Rhodothermaceae bacterium. GTDB lineage: Bacteria > Bacteroidota > Rhodothermia > Rhodothermales > JAHQVL01 > JAHQVL01. The sequence goes on along the minus strand of JAHQVL010000083.1, from coordinate 1,655 downwards.
TGAAGAGAAAACATCCAGAAAAAGTGGTGATGATTAAAAGGAGTAAAGGGAGAACACGCGCCATATAACCCGAGCAACAATCTTGATACAAATCTTTGGTCTTCAGACACACCACCTGTGCTTCAGTTGCTTGTCCTGCAAAAAATCCAAAAGAGCAACCAAAGTATCCAATGCCACCAAGGTGCACAATCCATATAGACCCGCACATTGTGCCATAGTCAGATTACTGTCTATTTAAATTTCGATTACTTTCATCTCCTAACTGTGGAACCCTCTCTACACACATCCCCCACCCGCGCTCCAGTTTGTGCAATTATTCACCTGATTTCCCGTCACCCCCGGCGTGATTCGTGCCACATAACATCATGTTTGAGAATATGTCTTTGGCTAGACGTTTACCTGTATTGTTAGCTCTTCTATTATGGGGGCTATTTTTTAATCCGGCATTTGCGCAAGAAGGCCCAGAACATCATGCAGAAAGCGACCGCTACTGGGCTGACCTTGCAAAATCGTACCCTGCGTTTGTTGTTGATCAAAGCCAACTACGTGTTGCAGCAGCAAACGAGTTAAATGCACTCGGTGAATGGGGACCTGTCTTGGATTGGCCCCATATCCCCGTTTCTGCCGCTCACTTGCCTGATGGACGGATCCTTACCTGGGCATCCAATGACGAAGAAGGGTTTCCAGGTGGACAGCCTGAATTCACGTACGCAGCTGCATGGGATCCATCTGATGAGTCATTCAAGATGGTTCCCCACAATAGCCACGATATGTTCTGTGCGCACCAGGTCATGCTTGAGGATGGAGACGTACTTGTAATGGGTGGCCGTAACACAGTAAAGCTCGTCAGTAAATACGATTACGAGACAGACACCTGGATTACACAAGAACCAATGGCGGACAGCCGCTGGTACCCTACTGCTGTTGCACTCCCTAATAATGAGGTGATGATCGCAATCGGTAGTGGTGGCAGTAACAATCCTGAAATATGGAATGATCTCTCCGGTTGGAGAAAACTCACAGGTGTAGACCTCAACGGCCCAATTCTCAACTTCTCAGGATACTACGAGCACAACTGGTGGCCGCTCTTTCACGTAGCGCCCAATGGCCAGGTTTTCCACTCAGGCCCTACGCCGGACATGCACTACATCGATGTTGAAGGCGAAGGAAGCATTACGAAGGTAGGCCCTCAGATCACAGATTGGTATCCTAAGCATGGAACCACCGTTATGTATGAAGAGGGTAAAATCCTAACGGCAGGTGGGGCCATTGCAGGCGGTAATACGGCAAGTTCGAATCGTGCTATGATTATCGATCTCACAAGCGGAACGCCCGTTGTTAGAGAAATAGCTTCCATGACACATGCTCGTAAGTTCCAAAACGGGGTCCCGCTTCCTACCGGTGAAGTGCTTGTCATTGGAGGAAACACGTCAGGCATCAAGTTCAATGACAGTGGAACGATACTTACCCCAGAAATTTTCGACCCAGTCACGGAGACCTGGTCACAAATGGCAGATATGGCTATTCCGCGAAACTACCACTCCGTTGCATTACTGATGACGGACGGACGCGTTTGGACTGGTGGTGGTGGTTTATGCGGGGTCGGATGTGCAGCCAACCACATTGATGCTCAAATCTTCTCCCCTCCCTACCTG
>JAHQVL010000082.1 GCA_019634345.1 Rhodothermaceae bacterium | reverse complement strand
GGGAGGATCCATTGGTAATACAGAAGGATCCAGGCTGATGCCTGGGCCGATTGCGCTTGGGCCAGTATTCCTGCAGTTGCATAGAACATGGCAACACTCCCTGCAACAAGAGCAACCTGAAGCATAGGGCCGACTAGGCGTCCGTCTTTCCAGTGCTTGTATACGGAATAGAGCATCAACTCCACGGAGAGGATTCCTACAAATACAAAGATGAAAAAGAGCGCATTTTCGGCTCTATGCCATGCGTTGATCAGATTGTGAGCACCAGAGTAAACCAGGAAAAGAAAGTGAATCCGATCTAAGGTGGGTAGTTCTCTGTCTAAAGTATTGGGAATAATTTCAGCAGAAGTTGCTCTCTTATTTCCAGATTTTCGCGAACCCTTTGCAGATCCGTAAGAACGCTTCGTTGCTTGATTATAGGAAGGTTTACTTGAGACAGAGGACATAAGATTAGTTTAAGTAGATAGTGAGTTCGGAAACATCCCTGTTTGCATTAACCCAGGATACTTCACCAGTGCGATTAGAAATGACAGCATCAAGCCGGCCCAGAATTCTACAACTAGAAATTTCTTCAGGGAGAATATGTATAGGGTCATAGCTGGGGTTACTAGGGACGAGGCGAAGCAGCCCGTTTTCCTTGTAGATGCGTTTTAGGGTTGTTTCCCCATTTACGATTACGGCTCCTATTTGACCATTGCGAATTTCAACATTTCTGAGTAAGACACAATCTCCATCCTGGATATTATCCCCAATCATGGAGTCTCCAGTAACCTGAAAAGCAAAAAGTTGCTGAGGTTGAGGTACCGAGCCAAAAAAGCGGACGTACCCCAGGGGATCACTTACTGCTTCCTGAAGGTGACCCGCCGTAATTTTGCCAAGAATAGCTATTTGAGTAAATTCATTATCCTGACGTAATCGAAACCGTCCTTCGTGATCCTTGATCAGATATCCTTTTCTGTGTAGCGCATCAACGATTTTACCAAGGGTCTCATCAGTGAATTTTTGAAAGAACTCTTTGATTTCTGCATAGATCAGATCAATAATGTCTGTAGAATGCTGAAAACTAGAGTCTATCTTGTTCTTCTTTAGTAGATTGAGGAGAACTCGCTCGTGATGGGATAGTCTATGATGATCGTTTTTCATTTTTATAGTGACGGTTAAAAGAGGATAGTTATAATATATGTATATTATATGTGTTTGTCAAGACTTAAAAAGACTAAAGTTTAGGTCTTGGATACACTATGATGCGCATAAACCATTCTCCAGGATGAGTTGATATGTACAGACAATTATGTAAGGTTCTTTTATTCTGTTTGGTGGTAACTGGGTGCTTTCTTGGATGTGAGGAGCCTGATGAACGGGTTCACGTTCGTATCTGGCATCAAAAGATCGGCGCTGAGCGGGTCTTCTTTGAACGTGCGGTGGATATTTACAATGACTCTCACCCGGATCGACATGTAGAGATTCTTTACAAAGAGACTGAGGAATTACGGAATCTCTTTATTGTTGCATCCGCTGGTGGTCAAGGGCCTGAGCTCATTTACAGTCCGGCCGATAACCTCTCCATCTTTGCTCTTACAAAGACCATACGCCCTATCAGTGACGCACTTAGTCCAGACTACCTATCGATTTTCGGAAGTGATGGTGTGCTCTCCTGGGAAGGGGATCAACTAATGGTAGCCGACCAGGTTGGAAATCATCTCACCCTCGTATACAATAAAGCGCTGATTCCGGAACCACCCACCCGTTTTGACGAACTTATCACGCTCCTCCAAGAACTTACTGTTGATGAGGATGGGGATGGTAGAATTGACCGCTATGGTTTGACGTGGAATTATACAGAGCCCTTCTTCTTTATGCCTTTTCTGACTGGATTTGGTGGCTGGATGATGGATGAAGACGGAAATCCCACGTTGAACACTCCTGAGACTATTCAAGCTATTCAGTTTATTTTGGATCTCCGTGATAAATACAAGGTGATCCCTCGGGAGAGTGATTACAATATTGCTGAAACACTCTTCAAAGAGCAACGAGCCGCAGCCATTATTAATGGACCCTGGGCGTGGGGAGGTTATGCGGATGCGGGTATTGATTACGGATTAGCACGGATACCTCGCATTGCTGAGACCGGGAATTGGTCCCGTCCCCTCGTTGCATCCAAGGGGTATTCATTAAATGCGAACGTTGAGGAAGAAAAACTTCCCTATATTCGAGACGTCCTTGAGTACTTAACGAATGCTGAGATCCAGGCTCAAATGGCTAAGGAGATCTCTTCTATTCCGACTATTCCGTCTGTAAGAGAAGACTCCGTTATTCAAGGTAACCCCATTTTGCGCTCTTCGCTGAACCAGGTTGAAGTAGGTTTGCCTATGCCCATTGAACCCCAAATGCGCCAAATTTGGGATGGTATGCGCGGGGCCTATCAATTAATCATGAATGGATCCACTACGGCTGCTGAGGGGGCCGAAAAGATGCAAAAAGACGCTGAGAAGCGTATTGCTGACACTTTTTTGTAGGGAGTATACATGAAATCTAGCACAAAGGATCGGTTGTTTTTGGCTATGCTACTCGGACCCACTATCGTCCTTGTGCTGGCTGTAGTGGCTTACCCCTTCTTTGAAAATGTTCGTATCTCACTCTCTAATATGAACATCTATCACATCAGTGATTGGGAGGTCATAGGATTTCAGCAATACATCGCCGTATTATCAGAGCCCCAGTTCTGGGAGATTTTGATCAAAACCCTGGTGTGGACTGCTGTAAATATCATCTTTCATGTATCCATCGGTGTTTTTTTAGCTGTTCTGCTGAACCAGAAGTTTGTTGCTGGTAAGTCTGCCTGGCGGGTGCTGTTGATTCTTCCATGGGCGCTTCCGCAATACATTACTGCGCTTACCTGGCGGGGTATGTTCAATTACGAATATGGCGCGATAAATTTGATAACAGCCAAGTATTTGAATTTGCCGGCGGTAGAGTGGTTAACCTCCCCGCTTGAGGCTTTTATGGCTGTGATTCTAACGAACGTCTGGCTTGGATTCCCGTTTATGATGGTTGTAGCACTCGGCGCACTCCAATCCATTCCGGGCGAATTGTACGAGGCAGCCGATGTCGATGGCGCTTCTTCATGGAGCCAGTTTTGGAATATTACCGCCCCTTTGTTAAAACCCGCTATGATACCGGCTATTACGTTGAGCATTGTCTGGACCTTCAATAATATCAATGTCGTGTGGCTGGTTTCGAATGGAGGGGAGCCAAATGATCAAACCCATATTCTCGTCTCCTTCGTTTATGAAGCGGCGTTTTCCATGTACAGGTTTGGCTGGGCGGCGGCTCTTTCGATGATTATTTTCGTGATTCTATTCACCTTCACCCAGCTATTTCTGAACCGCACGAAAGCAACAGAAAGCGTTTACTAGCGCCTATTTTAGGGATCCCGTATATGAGTCTCTCGTCTTTTTTTTCGAAATTTAGCACGTACTTTGTGCTGCTTTTCTTTGCTCTCGTTACTGTTTATCCCGTAACACGGATCATCACTATTTCATTGCGGCCTGGCGATCAACTCCTTTCCACTTCACTTGCCTTTATTCCAGAGGGCGCTACACTGGATAATTACAAGGAGCTCATATTCGAAACAGCGTTTTTGCAGTGGCTGGGGAATTCTTTCTTTGTGTCCCTGGTTGTAACCCTTACTGGCGTTGCGTTGGCTTCCACTGCTGGGTATGCCCTTTCCCGATACACCTTTAGGGGCCGCAATTCTATGCTTAGTGGCTTGTTGATTACCCAGATGTTTCCTGCAACGATGCTATTGCTGCCTCTCTATGTCATGCTTATTCAATTGCAGTTGCTCAATACATTCCTGGGTATCGTTGTGATCTATACAGCGACAGCGTTGCCCTTCTGTGTTTGGCAGATGAAAGGGTATTATGATACTATTCCCGTCGCGATGGAAGAGGCTGCAAAAATTGATGGGTGCTCCCCCTGGCAAACCTTCTACAAGGTGGTTTTCCCATTGGCGGCTCCTGCCCTCGTTATTACAGCGTTGTTTTCTTTTATGACGGCGTGGAATGAGTATGTTATTGCCAACGTGGTGTTACAGGACACAGATATGTTCACGCTTCCTTTAGGCTTGAAGCTGTTTCAGAGTTCTTTAACAACTGAATGGGGGCTTTATGCAGCGGGTTCATTGTTGGTGTCCATACCTGTTGTATTAATATTCCTTCTGCTAAGTCGATTCTTGATATCGGGTCTAACGCTTGGTTCAGTAAAAGGGTAAAACCGGCACTCATGAAGCTGGATAATTATCTGTTCGCCGTTTCTGTGTCTTCCTTTAACCTGCCTGGGATACACTGGTCATTCGTTTCAAAACTAATCGTTGTGTTGCGCGTTTTGTTACTGGGCAGGAAATACCCCATCTAAAGTTTTATGTCGAACCTGCAAAACGAAGAAGAGTCTAGTTACAAGATGCTTGGGAGGTTTTGGACCATCCCCAATATGCTAAGTATCGCTAGAATATTTCTTACAATACCAATTACCTATCTTATTCTTACAGACGGTTCGATTGTTTGGATACTCTCTCTAATCGCCCTTGCGGTGTGCACGGATTGGTTTGATGGCGTCGTTGCAAGATGGTCCAAATCGGTTTCTGAATGGGGGAAGGTATTGGATCCACTGGCTGACAAGATATCCGCTTCTTCGGTGGTACTGGCTCTTGTGATTCAGAATAAAATCCCGCTTTGGTTTTTACTGGTTATCGTCACAAGAGATATTTTGATTTTAATTGGAGGAGCAGTAGCCGCTCATAAGTTACGTGTTGTGTTGATGAGCAATTTGTGGGGGAAAGTTGCTGTATTTATGCTTTCGGTCACTGTATTATGGGCGCTACTTGAAGCTGATAGACCCCTCTTCCAAATCTCAATGTGGATCACAACCGTTTTATTTGTTTTTTCCTTTGTACTGTATGTGATCCGGTTTATTGATGTAATGTCTGGCAACTCATTAAAGAACGGTGAAGATGAAACGGGGGCTTCTAGTTCCTATCAATTCGATGCGATAGAAACAGAGCTCAAGTAGCCTATTTAGTGGTTTTTCGCCCTTTTAGGTATTCAGTTCGCCAGACCTACTAGATATTGTTCAACAAAGTGGAACTCCTTTTTGCGGCCTACATTGTATGGAGATATCTTTTCAGTTGTCAATAAATCAGACTCAAATACCTACCATTAATTAGCAATCTTGCGGCATTCATACAATTTATATGGGATTATTCGATCGATTTAAAGCCAAAGACAAAGAACGGCTTGAGGAGGGGCTTGAAAAAACTCGAACCAGTTTTCTTGGCAAAATTGATAGAGCCCTGCTAGGAAATGACACTATTGATGACGAGGTCCTGGATGGGCTAGAAGAGGCGCTGGTCACAAGCGATGTGGGTGTGACTACCACTTTGGAAGTCATAAAAAGAGTGGAATCGAGGGTCGCTCGAGACAAGTATGTTTCATCGAAAGAGCTGACTCAACTGATCCGTTCTGAAATCGCAGATCTGGTCTTAAATGCTTCCAGCCATGCTCCTGCTGATTATGATGCAGACCTTCAAAATAAGCCCCATGTAGTGATGGTTGTCGGCGTTAATGGAGTAGGGAAGACCACTACTATAGGGAAACTTGCCTGTAAGTATAAAGCCGCCGGCAAAAATGTGATTTTAGGTGCTGCCGACACGTTTCGTGCTGCAGCAACTGAGCAGCTGGAGATTTGGGCGAATAGAGCGGATGTGGAAATCATTAAGCAAGGGCATGGGGCGGACCCTGCTGCTGTTGCTTTTGATACCGTTTCTGCTGCAATGACCCGGGGAAGTGATATTGCCATTATCGACACAGCGGGAAGGCTTCATACAAAGGGAGGGTTGATGGATGAGCTCTCTAAAATCAAGCGCGTGATCGATCGGCAGATGAGCGGCGCGCCGCACGAAGTTCTTCTAGTTCTTGATGCTTCTACTGGGCAAAATGCAATTCGCCAGGCTGAAGAATTTACTCGAAGTGTAGACGTCACCGGGTTGGTCCTCACTAAGCTGGACGGTACGGCGAAAGGAGGGATAGTGATTGGGATCTCTCATGAGTTTCAGATTCCCGTGAAGTATATCGGTGTCGGCGAACAACTTGATGATTTACAATTATTTGATAGAAAACACTTTGTAGACGCGCTTTTTAACTAATTCAAGTCTTAGGGCACTATTTTAAGCCTCAACGCACTTCTGAATTGCCTTGCATTTGTAATGATTGATTAAATAGAATTACATAAGGTAATTCTTTATGGAATTACACTGGATGTAGAGCAAGCGATCATGCTATTCGGAATGCTGTAACTACCATTCAATGGTAATATTAGACGTTTTGATTTTGAAGCATTGCTATGTCTGGTTTATGACCCCATATTAGGTTGTTGGTAATTACTGACTTAGGCACGTAAGTTGTGTAGGTGCTAACAAAATAATTGTACCATTACGATCGTTCATTGTATAAGATAGGTACCAATTAGCCGAACCCTTTTAACAAGGCTTTAATTAAATCCTTTAACTACCACACCACACAGCTACCAAAATGCACCACGCGAAAAGTTGCGTTGTATTAGCTTTTCTGTTATTGAGTTGCGTGTTTACACATGTAAGCGCGGGCCAAAGTGGAAGTACATCTTTTTCTGTAGATGTAGTGAGTGTGAAAAGTGATAAGGGAGACGGCGAATCCCGTCTGGATTTATATACCTCTCTGCCGTATTCCAACCTGAGGTTTCTGAAAGAAGGAGAATCGTTTAACGCCAACTACGACCTTACGGTAGAAATCTTCCATTTCGTCGAGGGTGAGAAAAGACCTCAACTCGTTGAGAAAGAGGTATGGGGAGAGTCTGTTGAAGTTGCGGATTTTGCGACCACTCATTCGAGCTCCCATCTCAGCTTTTCCAACAAATCGTTTGATCTTCTTCCCGGAAGGTATCGCCTTGAAGTTTCTGTAAAAGATAAAGAGACCCAGGAATCTTTCACGACGGAGTTCTTTACAGAGCTGAAAGCATTCGACCGTTCTATAACAGTAAGTGACCTTATCCTCGTGGATGACTATTCTGAAACGTTTCAGAGTATCACTCCGAAGGTGGGTAGCCAGGTGTATGACGACGAGTCCACATTTAAAGTCTTTTATGAGTTGTATGCGAGTCAGCAGGAAACTGTGAATGTGCAGTTCCAACTCATCCGAACGGCCAATAGCAGAGGGCTTCCTGTTCTTCGTTGGATTTCTAAGCTGTGGCAGTCAAATGACGCGCAGGAAAATATCACCTATGAAAATAGCCGGCCTATTACCGTACCGCCGGGAAGGCTGCCTCGATTGGTTGAAATTCCCTTAGATGGATTTGAAGTAGGCGAATATATGTTGCGGGCCATTGTTCAGGATGGTGAAAACAATGCTCTCGATGTATCTGAGCGCATGATTACTCTTGAGCGATCAGATCGCGCAGAGTTCGAAGGGCGTGATATTGACGCTGCTATTGCACAACTACGCTATGTTGCAAAACCAAAGGAATTGAAAGAAATCCGTGGCGCGAAGACGAAAAAAGAGCGGCAAGATCGATTCATGGCTTTCTGGGAAAAGAGAGATCCTACACCCGATACTCCTGAAAATGAGCATATGCAGGAGTATTATCTTCGCATTGACTTTGCAAACCGCCATTATACAGGTCCGAGCAGTGGTTGGGAAACGGATAGGGGGCATACGCTGGTGCTCTACGGAGAGCCGGATCAAGTAGATAGAAGCAGTTTAGAGGTTGAAATCTCCCAGCCTTATGAGGTGTGGTATTATAATCGTATAAACCGCCGGTTTATTTTTGTTGATCGAAGTGGTGGTGGTCATTTCGAGTTAATCAAGCCGATGTGGTCCGAGCGTACATTTATCAGGTAGAAACTTACGCTTTAAGCAGTCATTTCATAAAGCCCACAACGCATTTCACCCGAGAACGCAGAGGGCATGGAAGGATCTACCGATTTGAAAATTGTTTTTATGGGGACTGCCGGTTTTGCGGTACCCTCTCTTGAGCAACTGATTGAACATGGCTTTGTCCCAGTTGCTGTAGTCACATCTCCTGATCGTCCAAAAGGTCGTGGACAAAAAGTTCGATATACTCCCATTAAGGAAGCAGCAATTCGCTTAGGTATTGAACAAATTATTCAGCCTGAAGACGTTAAAAGCCCATCGTTTGCAGAGGAAATTGCTTCGATAGAGCCTGACATTATTGTTGTCGTTGCTTTTAAAATTTTGCCACCTGCCGTGTACACCACTGCAAAGCGAGGCGCTTTTAATTTGCACGGCTCTTTATTGCCTTTATTTAGAGGGGCTGCTCCCATTAATCGAGCCGTAATGGCCGGCGCAACGGAAACGGGTGTGACAACATTCTTCTTGGAGCAGAAAGTAGACACGGGAAATGTAATACTGCAGCGCTCAATGCCCATTGGTGAGGACGAAAGTGCGGGCGAAGTGCATGATCGCATGATGATTCTTGGCGCTGAAGCAGTCGTGGAAACCACGAAAAGGATTGCCGAGGGGCGGGTTGAGACCTCTCAACAAGACAATAGGCTAGCTACTAGCGCCCCGAAGATCTTTAAAGAAGATTGTAAGATAGACTGGTCCCAGCCTGCAAAAGACGTGCATGACCACATACGGGGATTGTCTCCATATCCGGGTGCGTGGACGACTCACCAGGGAAAACAGGTCAAGATATATACGAGCCAAGTCATTGAGGGTGAAGGAAATGCGGGAGAGATTCTAGGTGTGAATAATAGCGTACAGGTTGCCTGTGAAGAGGGGGCGTTGAATATCCTGGAGCTACAACTGGAAAGCCGAAAAAAAATGACGGCGTCTGATTTTGTTCGTGGATATGAAATCCAAAAGGGCGATTTATTTGAGTAGCTAAAGGCCTAAACGATCGAGAATTTGCCCGAAGCCGCTTATTTTGATGAAAACTCAGGGCAAATTTACAATTTATGCAACGATATGCCCTACTATTGCAGATCTTTAGGCACTAGATTGAAGTATCAGAACGTTCGTAATGAAGTGGAACTAACATAATAAGAGAGTTTATGGCTCATTTTGATCTCGCGGTTGTAAACGATAGAATAGCAAAAGAGAGCGCATTTGTTGATGAACTGCTCGGAGAAATAGGACGTGTTGTTGTCGGTCAGAAATACATGATCGAACGGCTGTTGATTGGATTGTTAGGAGATGGTCACGTATTGCTTGAGGGGGTTCCTGGGCTTGCAAAGACGCTGACAGTCAGTTCATTGGCACAGGCGATTAACGCACAGTTTCAACGGATCCAGTTTACTCCTGATCTACTTCCTGCGGACTTACTTGGAACGTTGATCTTTAATCAGCGGGAAGGCAGTTTTTCTATAAAGAAAGGGCCTATCTTTTCTAATATTATCCTGGCCGATGAGATTAACCGTTCGCCGGCAAAGGTGCAGAGTGCCTTGCTGGAAAGTATGCAGGAGCGGCAGGTAACCATTGGCGAGACCACGTTTAAGCTGGAAGAGCCCTTCTTAGTGTTGGCGACTCAAAACCCCATTGAGCAGGAAGGCACCTACCCTTTGCCTGAAGCGCAGGTGGATCGTTTTATGCTTAAGATCAAAGTGGGATACCCTACTCGCGATGAAGAACTGGAAATCATGCGGAGAATGGCGCGTACCGGAGAGAAGCAAGCCGTTCGAACTATCGTTCAGCCACAACAAATAATTTCCGCCCGCAGGGTTCTGAATGAGTTGTACATCGATGAACGAGTCGAAAAGTATATTGTTGACCTGGTAATGGCAACACGTAATCCAGGGGAGTTTAAGTTAGAAAGCCTGGAGCCGTTGATTGAATACGGAGCTTCACCAAGGGCTACTATTAACTTAAATCTTGCGGCAAGAGCGCATGCATTCCTTCAGCATAGAGCGTATGTGACGCCTGAAGACGTGCGATCTATTGCCAGCGATGTTATGAGGCACCGAATTGCGCCCACCTATGAAGCTGAGGCTGAAGAAGTGACCAATGAGGATATCGTGCAGCGTGTTCTTGAGGTTGTAGAGGTACCCTAATGCCACACCAGCCAAAAGCGTTCAAAAAGGATTTTGTAACCGTTCAATTTTTGATTGACAAATTAAGGGATCGAGTAGGGGTCTCTGTTGAAAATCTGAATGAACTTGAGCTGTCTGAAATCCATGTAACCGAGAGCGAGTTGCATCGCCCAGGGCTGGCTTTGGCTGGATATGTTGATTTATTCACACACCATCGGGTCCAAATACTGGGTAATACTGAAAACCAATACCTGGCCCAGCTAAACCCAGAGGCGCGAAAAGCGGCTTTTCAGAACATTATCCAGTTTCCAATTCCTTGTATTTTTCTCACCGAGCATAATAGTATCGAAGAGGATCTTGTTGAGATGGCGACCAAGGTGGGCATACCTGTCTTTAGAACGCCCATACCAACGACACGGTTTATGTCCTTGATTGGGGACTTTTTAAACGATCAATTTGCTTTGCAGCAGAGCGTACATGGTTCTCTTGTAGATGTGTATGGTATCGGTTTATTGATTGTTGGAAAACCAGGAATTGGAAAGAGTGAAGTAGCCCTGGATCTTGTCGAGAGAGGGCATCGATTAGTGGCGGATGATGTTGTGATCGTTACTAAAAAGAGAGAGAACCTGCTGTTAGGTGCTGGGACTGACCTTGTTCAGCATTTTATGGAGGTTAGAGGGCTTGGTTTAGTGGACGTCAGGGCCATGTTTGGCGTGCGGGCTATTCGATTTCAGAAAAGAATAGAAGTCGTCGTCAACATGCAGTTATGGGATCCAGATGAGGATTACACTCGAATTAGCGTCGCGGATGATACCCACGAGATTTTAGAAGTATCACTACCTAAAGTGAAGGTGCCGATTACACCAGGCAAGAATATTACGGTCATCTGTGAAGTAATCGCGATGAACCACTTGCTGAGGCATTTTGGATACGATCCTGCCGAAGTATTTTCAAAACGGTTGGCTGAGCAGATAAAAAATAAAAATTCATCTCATCCTATCCGTGGGATTGAATACTTCGAGCATGATTATGAATAGTGGGTAAAAAAATCTCGTGTAGGTAGAAGTGATTACGGGACGTATGGGCTTTTTCTACCTGTAGATAGGCTCCTTAGGACTCTCGAATCTATATAAATTTGAAATTTATCCGATAATTTGGCAAAGAATTTGTTCTTTTCCCCATAAATGCGTCAATTTAATGGCTAAATTCCATTTTACTGTTGCAATTTGGGTCTCACTGTTGACAAGGGGATTTTACTAAACTATATTTCCCCAACTTATGTAGGGAAGTAAGCTACCCTCAAAAACGGAGAGTTGGTGTAGTTGAATTTACCCCTTTTGTGTTCCAGTGAACTATCCCCCACGCATAGTTCGGCTGTGTCAAGTGTTGGAGAAAATAGCATATGTAGGACATAATCTTTCATCTTAGCTTCTGGTGCATTACCTTTATTTAAGTAATTGTTTTAGCAAGATGCATAAAGCTGCCCCCTAATGCTTACGCGATCAGCACGATGTCCTCAAGGCATATTGTACACAGTTGTTTTTTTCGAATCAATCTGAGAGCCTTAGAAGGCAAGAAGTAATAGGTGGGCAAAGAGCTGCTCTTATGGCAAAGAATCGATATTACTATTACGACGAAGAGACCTTTTCATTTGTAGAGCTAAAACCTAAACGCTCTAAGGTCATTAAGAAAGCCGCAATGCTTCTTCTAGCATCGGTTATACTCGCAGGCGCAATAAGCTGGGGTATGGATAAAGTGATCGGTACCCCTCAGGAGTTATCTCTTCTAGAGGAAAACGAAGCGCTTCAGGAGCAACTCACCCTGGTTAAAGAGAGGATGAATGACTTCTCGGACCAACTATCAGCACTCGCTGAGCACGATCAAGAGTTGTACCGTACTATTCTACAGGCGGACCCCATTTCGAATGATATGCGAATGGTCGGCGTCGGTGGTAATGACGTGTATGAAGAGTTTAATCGATTTAGCCCCGCCGCTTCTGAGATATTGAAAGAAACCGCCGTTCAGCTTGATGAGCTAGAACGCAAAGTGAACTTGCAGAATCATAGCTATCGCGAACTTTCGGCCCTTGCCGGTAAGCGAAACGATTGGCTCGTCCAAATGCCAGCAATTATGCCAGTGGATGGGAAAATTACTTCTGGCTTTGGGATGCGATTCCATCCGATTCTCCGAATTCGTCGAATGCATGCGGGGATAGATTTCTCACTCCCAACTGGAACTCCTATCCGTGCTACAGGAGATGGTGTTATCAAGAAAGCGGGCCAAAACTCTGGTCTGGGCAAATATATTGAAGTGCACCATCCAGCAACGGGTTATATTACTGTGTACGGTCACTTATCTTCGATTCCTGATAATATTCGCGTTGGCAAGAAAGTAAAGCGTGGCGAGCAAATCGGGTTAAGTGGAAACACAGGCTTGTCTTCAGCACCTCACCTGCATTACGAAGTACGCGATAAGAATCGCAAGCCTATCAATCCCGTGCTGTTTTTCCTACCTAGTATGACTCCAGAACAGTATCAGGAATTGTTTGCTGATGCAGAGAATAGCACAAGCTCTCTAGATTAATTCTCTGCCTGGATATATCCCGCCATTTGTACTAGTTATTGGCAATTCTGCATTTGCCTACCTCTTCTACGTAGTTTAATTCCATTTTGCTATTCTATTCGGGGAACCCATGCAACTGTTGTGCGTGCCTCCCCTCTATTTTATTTACTGAGCAATTCTGCGTTTGTAGTGCATATTGTCCTCTTGCTTTTTTCGTTTAGAGATACTATCGTGCTTTCAATAGTAGAAACCTGCTATAAGCTAAAATACCAGCTTGATTAAACACCCTATGTGGATTAACAATTAGATCGCCGACCATGTATTGGACACTTGAATTGGCCTCCTATCTGGAAGATGCGCCGTGGCCGGCAAATAAGGAGGAGTTGATTGATTACGCAGAGCGTACAGGAGCGCCTCTAGAGGTTATTGAAAACCTTGAGCTTATCGAAGATGATGGAGAGCCCTATGAAAGTATTACCGAAGTCTGGCCAGACTATCCCACAGGTAATGATGATTTCTACTTTGAAGAGGAGTAGAGTCAATCTTTCTTTCCTAAAGGTTAATCGATAACTTTTTCTTGAAACGGACGCCTAAACTGTTTACCTGAGCCGTTGTGTTTGCCTGTCGTATTATTGAACCGGTACCGTGTACTTTTCTTTCTGGTACTCCTTGTAATACCATTCCAATTCTTACGTTTTGGCATACTGGACGTCTATGCTCAATCCGCTCAGGACGTAGTATCTGAATTAGATGAACCTGATCCTTTTTTAATAGCTCGAGTCCGAATTAGAGGAAACGAGGTGTTCACGAAGGATCAAATTCAGGCGCGAATTAGGACAAGAGCGAATCGCCGGTTCCTGAGGATACCTGGATTCAACTGGTGGCTGTGGCTGTACAACCTGGGAGACTCTGGATTTCTGGGTGACCGGCTCGGGAATGCTCTCAAGTCTACCGGTGAACCCCCGGCTATCCTCGATGACTTAATCCTGGATCAAGATGTGGAACGGCTTAAGGTGATGTATCAACAAGCGGGCTATCGAAATGCCAGGGTTGAGACCGACGTTGACACCACCTCCAAGCGCAAGATAGAGGTCATATTTTCGATCAACCAGGGTGAGCCTACCCATGTGAGAAACGTCACTTATGAAACAACCTCCCTGGATTCCACCCAAAACGTGGGTTTGGTCAATGGATCGCTGTTGAAGAAGAGGGGGGCTGTTGATTTTGGGGTACTTGCCTTCAGGGCTGAAAATCAACTATTCTCTGAAGCACTTCTTCATGAAGAGCGCAAGCGAATGCTCGACTATCTGAGGAGGGAAGGGTATGCCGCAGTATCGAGGGACTCGATTAAGGCTGTTGTTGTGACTGCGAGCCCTGATTCTTTCGATGTGAATTTTATAGTGGATCCTGGCTTTCGCTATAAGTTTGAAGACATTCACTTTAATGTCAGTGGTCCTGAGCCGGAGGGGGTAGTTCGAGCAGATACGTTGTTTGGTGATGCCAGGGATAGCATAGGCGTGATAACGTCGCTTCTTGATGGGGATAGGAAGCTAAAATCAGACCTGCTCTTCCGCTCTTTGCAATTCGCCCCAGGGGAATGGTATGATCAGGAAAAGGTGTTGGAGTCCAAACGTGCTCTTGAAGCAACTGGTGTATTCGTTTTTACTCGGATTGAGCCGCGATGGGATCGGATGGAAGTTGATGAGAATGAGCGTTCTCCTGGTTTGCCCTTTCAAATCGATCTGCAAACACGTGAGCGCCATCGCATGCAGTTCGAAACGTTCATGCTGCAACGCAGCGGTGTACTCGCCACCTCAGACAATGAGCTTGGAATGGGAGTTGGGGTTACGTATGAGAATGCGAATCTGTTTGGGAGTGGAGAATTGTTTAGGCTAAACACGACAGGGTCGCTTGCCGGCAATATCGATTCTACCTTTTTTAATTCGGCCCAGGCTGAGATTACAACATCTCTGACTCTGCCTTACGTCACTGCTCCGTTTAAAGGCCTGGCAAATACGCTTGATCTCTACGATGCCAGAACCCAGTTGTCGATATCCTTTTTGACGGCTCGGAGGGAAGAGCTGCGTTTATTGATAAGGGGGCGAGGGACGGCTCGATACAGATTGGAGATGCAACATAATCCTACCGTAGTATCGTATGTTGATTTGTTCGATATGAGCCTCAGTAACCCGGATACCCTGAGGGGGTTTGCTGAGAATATATTGGGGGAAATTGTTGAATCAATAGAAGATCCTATTCAGCGAGAGCAGGTTCAGGAAGATTACACACAGCCTCAAGTCAACAGCGCCGTTCGATACACCTTAAGGTCTGCGAACGTAAATCCCTTGCGCCGTGAACAAGGCTATAGTTTTGAAGGGGCATTTGAGTTGGGTGGCAATTTGCTTCCCTATTTACTCGATAGGTATGTCCATACGCCAGGCGTATTGGAAGGGCAGATACCCGGCCTGTCTCTGTTTCGAGGGAGTGGCTCGCGAAATGACTTGATTTACCGGCAGTATATGCGCTTTTCGTCGGACCTGCGCAAATATAAATCGGTTAG
>JAHQVL010000081.1 GCA_019634345.1 Rhodothermaceae bacterium | reverse complement strand
GGATCAACTCACAAAAGTGAACCTTCGAGCAGCCTATCTCTGCATCCAGCAGGCCGCGCCCTATATGAAGAACAACAATGCGTCCATTATCAACTTTGGGTCGGTTACTTTTCAGCTTGGGGAGGCAGGGCTTTCTGCATACGTAACAGCTAAAGGGGCTATTGTGGCGATGAGCCGGTCCTTGGCTCGTGAATTAGGACCGGATCATATCCGAGTAAATACCCTGTCGCCAGGGTGGGTGATGACCGAGAAGCAACTGCGATTATACGTAAATGATGAGGTGAAGGAGCGCATTTTCAAGGCCCAGTGTATTCCCACGCTTATCGAATCCAATGAAATAGCCCTTGTGGCTCTCTTTTTGGCCTCCAACACAAGCCGAGCCATAACAGGCCAAAACATCGCCGTGAACCGGGGCTGGACCCATTTGTAAAGATCTACTCCGGACTCAGCGCCACCTTCAATGAGATATCCAGCGCTTTCACCGAGTGCGTGAGCGCCCCGCTTGAAATCCGGTCTACTCCCGTTGCGGCAATGGCTGGCACGGTTTCTTCAGTTACGTTTCCTGACGCTTCGGTTTCAAATCGGCCGGCGATTTTTTTGACGGCTTGTTGGAGAAGAGTCGTATCAAGCACGCCGTCTTCGTCAAATCGCGTCATGTTATCCAGCATCACAATATCAACGTTGCCAACAGCAATGACTTCATCAACCTCATCCAGGGACGTAGTTTCTATTTCTATGCGTAGCGGAGTGGAGTGGGAGGCTCTGAATGCATTCGCCGCGTGTATGGCTTCAGCGATCCCTCCTGCAGATGCAATGTGATTGTCCTTGATCAAAATCATGTCGTACAACCCGATCCGATGGTTATTGCCTCCACCAATGTCAACGGCCCACTTATCCAATGGCCGGAGTCCTGGAACGGTTTTTCTCGTATCAAGGATCTTCGCTTTATGAGGGAGAGCCGCCTGTACCATGCGGTTCGTGGCAGAGGCTATGCCACTCATGCGCTGCATAAAGTTGAGAGCCACTCGTTCTGCAGACAAAATGGGGTGCGCATACCCTTTTACTGTACCTATAACCGCACCAGGTACTACAGATTCACCTTCTTCTACCTGCCAGTTAATTTGCAACGAGGTGTCCAGGTGCCGAAATGCATATTCGCCTACATAGAGTCCGGCAACAATACCGGTGTCTTTCGAGATGAAAACCGCTTCAGCCTCTGTGTTAGTGGGGATTGTGGCTTGCGTAGTGACATCGCCGGCTCCCAAGTCTTCTTGAAGCGCGTGTTCGATGATCTGGTGCAGTTGGGATTCTGAAAGGTAGTTAGGCAACATGGGGGTTAAAGGTTTGTGCTTCTGCTGACCCCTCCGGCCCACTTCCTCTTTGAAAGGGGAGGATGGTGAAGGGTATGCATAATCTCTATGTTGGGCTCCCATCTCAACAATTCCCTTTCCAAGGGGAGATGTCCCAAAAGGACAGAGGGATGGGGTTATTGGAACAATGCCATGTATTCTTCAGGAGCCATTACAGGCCGCCGGGTTTCCATGTTAACAAAGCAGAGAGTAACGTGGCCGGTAACGAGAATGGGGTCTTCTTCGGCTCTTCGCACCTCGTATTCAATTTTGGTTTTGTATCGAGGCGGCGTAGGGACGATGACTTTGATGTCAAGTAGATCATCATAAAGTGCAGGCCTTTTGTACTGCACGGCCAGGTCGATGACGGGCATCATAATGCCTTTTTCTTCCAGGTTTTTATAGACGATTCCATGGTGCCGCAGTCCCTCTGTTCTGGCTGCCTCGAAGTAGTCGATATAGTGAGAATGGTAGACCACTCCCATTGGATCGCATTCCCTGTATCGGACCCGATGCTGGTAGATGTATTCGATCACTAACTTGCTGCCTTACTCGATGATTTCGCTTTGCTTTTCTTGGCGCCGTTTGTTGAGGTCGTTTTAATTGGATCCTCAAAGATTCCCATATTATCGAATTTGTTGAGGCGTTGGGTTAACAGGTCGGCAGTAGGTACGGCTTGAAGGGTTGCTAGATTCTGCGCGAGAGACTGCCCCAGGGTATTAAACATATCTGTAGGATCCCGATGAGCGCCACCCATGGGTTCTGGGATGATTTCGTCTATAATATTCACCTGTTTGAGATCCGTAGCTGTCAGCTTTAACGCACGAGCAGCATCTTCTTTATAGTCCCAGGAGCGCCAGAGGATGGATGAACAGCTCTCCGGGGAGATAACAGAGTACCAGGAGTTTTCGAGCATGAGAATGCGGTCTCCCACTCCAATGCCGAGGGCACCACCAGAGGCTCCTTCACCAATGACTACAATGAGGATGGGTACGGGTAGGCGAGCCATAACAAATAAGTTGCGAGCAATGGCTTCAGCCTGGCCTCGCTCTTCTGCCTCAAGGCCTGGAAATGCTCCAGGTGTGTCGAGCAGAGTAATAATGGGTTTGTTAAATTTGGCGGCCAGGTTCATGAGGCGCAGGGCCTTTCGATAACCCTCAGGATTCGGCATTCCGAAGCGGCGGTGTTTTCTGCTGTTCGTATCTCTCCCTTTTTGGTGCCCGATAATCATTACCGATTGATCTTCAGTACCAAACTCGTTGCCTTTGAATTGAGCAAAGCCGCCAACGATAGCCGGGTCATCTCCGTATAAACGGTCCCCATGCAGCTCTATAAAATCGTTTGTAAGTGCTCCAATGTAATCGAGCGTATACGGGCGAAGTGGGTGCCGGGCAATTTGAACGCGTTGCCAGCGGGTCAGGTCGCGATAAATAGAAGCGCGCAATTCTTCAATGCGCATTGCCAGTGCAGAGATCTCCTTGGAAAGATCTACCGAAGCATCCTCCTTATCATACGCGCGCATTTCTTCGAGCTTTTGCTCAAGTTCATCGATAGGTTTCTCGAAGTCAAGCGAGTAATTCGTCGCCTTTTTAGCCATTATTAAGTAATTCTTTACTCTGCTGCTTTAGAGCGCGCAGAACGATATCAATGTCAAACGTGATCGATTGGTTGCGAACATACAACCAGTACGCACGGCTAAGTTGGTGCTCCTGGTGTGCACCCTGGGGTAGTGATTCTGAGATGGTAAACACGCCTTCTCTCAGATCCCATGATGGTGATAGCAAATGGTATTCTTCGGATTTGTACCCGATTAGGGCTTTTTTGCCGGTCAACACATCCGGAAATTGCTTGATTTTACTTGTAAGAATACCGGCTCTTGAATCAGGGCCTGCCATTTTTGCAAGCAAAAACATTATAGGGTACAAGATAATGCCCAAAATTGCTAGGGGCACTTCAAACGCACGACGTGCAAAAGTGCTCCGAGAAATTCCAATTGCCTGTTCTGCATCAACCAGTGCCGGAGATGTTAGCGCCTCAATGGACGATTGGCCAATCAAATGCTCGTGTTGTTCATTGAGCATTCTGAATTGCACAGGGAGCCCCTTTAGCTGCTGCATCAGGTCAAAAGCGGTTCGATTTGGGACAATTCTAGAGGCAAACACTACATCCTGTATATCTCGGATTCGTACAAGGTCTCTTAAATGCCTGAATGTACCCAGGCAGGGAAGCGTCCCATTCGATTCTGGCGGACAAGAATCCGGCGATACGTATCCAATGACTTCTATCGGAGTTGTTTCAAGGGCATTGAGCGTTTGTGTTAACCGTTCCGCTTCCGCTGCATCTCCAACCAGAATAGCCTGCCTGAAAAACGTCCCCTCTTGCTTTCGCCTGCCCCGCAAGAGGCGTATTACGCCTAGAATAAGAAGAGAGGCTACAAAGCTCACGCCTACAGCAAGGCGAGAAAAAGCAATCGACTTTACAAAAAACGAGAGCGTGGCAAGGGTGCCCATGGCAATGAAAGCACCAACAATAAGGGGCAGGAGCTTTGCCTGGTTTTTGGGTTTATAGCCCCCCATCGCGGAAATGCCTATAAGCGCTGAGGCTGTATATACAGGGGCAACAAAGGAGATAAACATTTGAGGGAATGCCATCCCTGCTACGGCATAACGTACCAGTCCAGCCAGAATCATGATGCCAAAGAAAAGCAGGGTATCGATGAAGATAGCACTGTATCTTTTCACCCAGTTTGTCAATGCCTGTAGGCTGCCTCGCGTGATGATTCCAAGGCGCAGGAAAAACCTGAACAAGAAGGAATGCCGTTTCCTAAAATGTTTTTGGGCAAAGCGCAGCATGGCGCCATAAAAGAGAAGAACATACCGGAGTTCGCCCTTTTTGGTGCTTTCTCCCTTGTAATGGATAATTTGGGTGTCAGGTGTATAGTGGATGGTCCATCCTGCCTGCTGAATCCGATAGCACCAGTCCAGGTCTTCGCCGTACATGAAAAAATCTTCGTCGAACATGCCGGCTTCCTTGATCGCTTCAGCACGCACTACCATGCAAGACCCGCTCAGCGCATCAACTTCAGTCGCTTCATCGGGCGTCAGGTAACTGAGATTGTACCGTCCAAAGGTGCGGCTTTTGGGGAATAGTCTGCTTAACCCCGTCATGCGGTAAAAGGCCACCGCAGGTGTTGGGAAGGAGCGCCGGCTTTCCGGAGCGAAGGTGCCGTCTGGGTTCAGTATTTTGCATCCGACAGCTCCTGCCTCCGGGTGGGTGTCCATGAAGTTGACCAACGTCGTCAGTGTGTCTTCCTGAACGATGGTGTCTGGGTTTAGAATAAAGAGGTGGCGGCCTTTCGCAATTCGGATGGCCTGGTTATTCGCTGTACTAAACCCTGTATTGTCTTCATTGGCGATGAGGTGTACGTCTGGAAATCGTGCTCGGACCATTTCCACAGACCCGTCAACCGAATTGTTATCCACAACAAAGACCTCGACCTTAAGAGTACCCACGGATTGGTATACAGATCGAATCGCTTGGTCGAGAAACTCCTTCACATTATAGTTTACAATAATCACAGACACATCGATCTCCTTCGGATCGGATTGCTCCGTTCCTTCTGTAGATTCGGTATTCGGTGAGGATTGGGTCACTGTTGATGTTTTGTAATGGTTGTGGGGAGTTTAACGTTTAATGTTCAAGGTTCAAAGTTCAAGGTTCAAGGTTGTTGCGTGTGAATATGTTGAACATTGAACTTCCATACTTGAGCGGTATACTGTAACCATTCAGCTTTGAACTTCTAAATACACTGCGAACTAAGTATGTTCATGAAGAGCAAAACGCCAATACCTTGTCATCCCGACTTTATGGAGGGATCTATGCTTTATTTTAGCACATATGCTGATGTAATGCATAGATCCCTCGATCGCTACGCTCCAACGGGATGACAAGAATAGGGTATCACTTATTTATCTTACACTTTGCTAAACCTTAAACTCACCTTCCTAACCCCACCCATTCATGACCTTCCGACTGGCGGCAATATATATAACCGCCGTATCATGGAAGCGTTAGAGGATATGGAAGGGATCTCAGTTGCTAATAAAAGTAGCCGCGATGGGGAGGAGGTACGTAACCTGGATGCATATGATGCAGTCCTGGTCGATAGCTTGTTGGCTGATGAGAAGCGGCCTGAGGGATTTGATGGATTATGGTGCTTGTTGGTTCATTATCTCACCATTTGTGATCCGTCGGCCAGCGAAGTGGATAAGCGGCGCCTGGAACGGGAATGGTTGAAGCAGTACGATAGGTTTATCACTACAAGCCATTATTCGCGCAATTGTTTGATCAAAACCGGCATTTCCCCAGATTTCATTCATGTGGTCTATCCCGGCCTGGAGGAAGTCTATCGTTCGTATGAGTTGGCCTCTGTGCAGTCGGCAGATACGTGCGAGTTGCTGACTGTAGCCAGCTTACTTCCCGGCAAAGGGTTGTTGGAATGCCTCAGCATGCTGGAAAACCTGGCTGATCATTCCTGGACGTGGAATATCATCGGGGAGGGTAGTTTGAATCCATCCTATACCGATTTTTTCATCAAGACGTTGAGTGATTCACGGGTGTCAGATCGGGTATTCTGGGATGGTCCTTTGGAAGAGTCGCTCATGCCTGAGATGTATAGATCCCATGATTTGTTAGTTGTCCCCTCTTTCTTCGAAACACTCGGTATGTCCATCCGCGAAGCAATGGCATCGGGTTTACCTGTAATTGCCTATGACGTGGGTGGAATCATGGAGAGCCTTATTGGCGGGGGCGGTGTACTGGTTGATCCCTTTCATGAGGAGCGGATGCAGGAAGAAGTAGGCCGGCTGCTGGTATCTCCTGAAGAGCGAAGCGCTTTGGGTGAGCAAGGGCTAACTCAGAGCAAGCGATTTCCTTCCTGGAGCCAATCGGCCAGAGCATTGAGTGATGTGATCAGAAGTTGGGTCGAATAAAAAAATCGCGGCGTATACAATAATCGAATACGTCTCCCCGTTAATAGAACTAAGTAGTGGTCCAAAGTGCACAAAAAGCCGCCGGTAGAGAGCCTCCTCCGGTGGCTTTTTACTTTTTGGAGATTTTTGCATTGCTCAAACTGGATGGGGAGGTCGTCGCAACCACTTCTGCAGGGTACAAACTGGATGGGGAGAGTGCCTCAATCACTTCTGCAGGGTACAAACTGAATGGGGAGAGTGTCGCAACCACCTCTGCAGGGTACAAACTGGATGGGGAGGGTGTCGCAACCACTTCTGCAGGGTACAAACTGGATGGGGAGGGTGTCGCAATCATTTCTGCAGGGTACAAACTGGATGGGGAGGGTGTCGCAACAATGTTGAACTCTGCACAATTGATTTACCCCCTCTGTTCACAGAAAACATCTTCTAGAACGGTTCTTGCTATCCAAGAACCGCTTAGCATATATTGCATCACCACCAAATTTCCTCATCGTACAATAAATCGGGGGGCTGTATGTCAACTATCACCGAGCGGTTTGATGCTATCAATGAATTCGATCGGGAGCCTGTCTCAAAAGAAAATTTGCAGGGACAGGGGAATTTCATTGGGATCTTTGCAGGGGAGCATGTAGCAGGAACTGAGTTTGTCATTGGGCCCTTGTTTGTTTTGCATGGTGTAACCGCGGCCGATTTGATTGGCGGACTGCTCGTCGGAAACTTGCTTGCCGTTTTGTCCTGGGCTTTCATCTGTGCGCCGATAGCGACTATGACCCGGCTGAATTTGTACTGGCAACTCCGAAAAATCACAGGCCCCTACCTGCTTGTCATCTACAATATTGTGAACGCCTTGATGTTCTGCTTCTTAGCCGGAGCGATGATTTCAGTGGCAGCAACTGCGGTTGGGATACCGTTTGGTATGCCTATGCCTGGTTTGCAAGACATGCTGCCGAGCAGTATTGAATGGGTGCTTGTTGTGTTGGCTGTTGGGGCGGTAGTGACTGTGATGGCTATTCTTGGTTTTAAACAAATCGCTCGTTTCTCTAAAATTGCTGCTCCATGGATGTTTTTGGTATTTGTTGCCTGTGCCGTCGCTGCACTACCTCAGTTGGGCGTCAATTCTGTAGGTGATTTTTGGAGTGTAGCCAATGAGAAAATTTGGACTGGCGTAGCAGCAGAAGGAGTAACACAATTTACCTTCTGGCACGTGATGTTCTTTGCATGGTTCTGCAATATGGCCATGCACATAGGTATGGCGGACATGACGCTTCTTCGATATGCGAAGAGTTGGAAATACGGATTTCACAGTGCATTTGGTATGTACCTGGGGCATTTCATCGCGTGGATTGCTTCTGGAATCCTCGTGGCTCTTGCTCTTCAACTTACCGGTGATTCGTCACCGGCTCCAGGACCAATTGCAAATCTGGGGGCGGGTATCGCCGGCCTGATTGCAGTGGTGGTTGCTGGATGGACCACGGCGAATCCAACGATTTACCGTGCGGGATTAGCGCTGCAAACGGTTACGCCAGGATGGAAACGATGGAAGGTTACGCTAGCCGTTGGAGCAGTAACCACCGTCGCGGCTCTTTTTCCAGCGCTAATGATGAAGCTGCTTGATTTTGTGGCCCTCTATGGCCTCCTCCTAATGCCCATGGGGGCTGTCATATTCGCTGATTTTTGGATCTTTCCAAAGCTGGGCCTGCGCCAGTATTATGCGGAGTGGAAGAAGATCTTGTTTAGCCTCCCCGCTGCCGCCTCATGGGGCGTTACCTTGGTGTTTAGCATTCTGCTGAATCAAGTGTGGGGCGTCGATATCTTCTTCCTGGGGCTGCCTGGATGGTTTGTAGCAACGGCCATTTACATAGGAAGCGCCTATGTTCAACAAAAAATGGGTCAACCAGTCTCTAATAATATGGCGGAGGTATCATGACTAATCTACTAAAAACACTGTCGTTTGCAGGGTTGGGATTAACGGTTCTTCCTGCCTTTTTTGTCTTTGCAGGCTCTATTTCCTGGGAGTTGCATGCCACCTTGATGTTGGTTGGAACGGTCGTTTGGTTCGGTACGGCTCCCTTCTGGATGAAGGAGAAATAAGATGATCGACCAGGCCCTCGTTCACGACTTTAATCAATCACGTATACAGCGTCACAAAAAGGACTTTGAATTCCTGGCCGATCAATTGGATCAGAAAGGGTTCGATATTGAGCAAATTGTACAGCAGTTAGCTGAATTTGCAGTAGCTATTCCCTCCTGGGCACTGGGTACCGGAGGAACCCGGTTTGGCCGGTTTCCTGGAGGAGGCGAGCCGCGTTCAATTTTCGAGAAAATGGAAGACATTGCTGTGGTCCAGTCCTTGGTGCGGTCAGCGCCACGCGTGTCGCTGCATATTCCCTGGGATGAACCAGACGATCCACAGGCGCTGTTGGATTTTGCACTGGAGATGCATCTCGGCTTTGATGCCGTGAACTCGAATACCTTCCAGGACCAGGCTAATCAGTCATACAGTTATAAGTTTGGTTCACTGTGCCATACGGACGCTGCGGTTCGTCAGCAGGCCATTGAGCATCACCTGCATGTTATTGAGGTTGGCAAACAACTCGGCTCCAACGCGATTACTGTGTGGCTTGCCGATGGAAGTAACTTTCCGGGGCAGTTGCACCTGAGAAAGAGTTTTGAGCGCACCCGGGATAGTCTGATCGACATCTATAGCCGTCTTCCTGAAGACTGGCGCTTATTTACAGAGCACAAACCGTATGAGCCGGCTTTTTATTCGACCGTGGTCCAAGATTGGGGCTCTTCGTTGATGTTGGCTCAGGCCATGGGAGAGCGAGCTTCTTGCCTCGTGGATCTTGGACATCACCTTCCTAATGCAAACATCGAACAAATCGTTGCCCGATTAATCACTGCCGGTAAACTGGGGGGATTTCATTTTAACGATTCTAAGTATGGGGATGACGATTTAACCACCGGGTCGATTCATCCCTACCAGTTGTTTTTGGTATTTAATGAACTGATCGATGCACAATATGATGGGGGCCTAACAGAAGCGCCTGCCTACATGATCGATCAGAGTCACAACTTGAAAGATCCTATAGAAGCATTGCTGCAGAGTGTCATGGAACTGCAACGAGCCTGCGCCCGTGCGTTGTTGGTGGATAGGGCGCTGCTTTCTGGATATCAAGAAGAAAACGATGTATTGATGGCTGAAATGACATTGAAAGAAGCGTATGAAACCGATGTTCGCCCGCTCGTCCGTGAAGTGAGAATGCGGAAGGGAGGGAGTACCGATCCGATCAATACATTCAGGCGTTCAGGATATCGGAAAAAGGTCAACCAGGTACGCACGGCATCCTCTTCATACGTACCACCGCAGAGCCTCTAAAGAATGGTCGCGCCCACATATCTCGCGTTCGATCTAGGAGCTTCCAGCAGCCGCGCCATACTTGGTACGCTGGACGGAGATAGGATGGACATGGAGGAAATCTACCGATTCACGACCCCGATTCTTGAAGAGAATGGCCATCTCTACTGGGATATTGAAGGGATGTGGCGCGAGATACAAGCTGGATTTAATGAAGCTATAACTCTGACACCAACGCTATGTAGCGTTTCTGTTGATTCTTGGGCTGTAGACTATGTCCCTATCGATGCCCACGGAATCCCTCTTAGAAATCCATACTGTTACAGAGATAGACGTACAGAGGGGATGTTTGATGTGGCCTTTAGAACCATGCCTGCGTCCCGGATTTATGAGCATACGGGCATTCAATTTTTGTCCTTCAATACGCTGTATCAACTTATTGCTGGGGAAGACGAGGCCGTTCGTGAAGGGCTGGATGTGTACTTAACGATCGCCGATTATTTTAATTACCGCTTTTGCGGCAAGCCCGTCATTGAGCTATCGATGGCCAGCACCACACAAATGGTAGATGTTTATGCAAAAGAGTGGTCGGGTTCTGTCATGGATGCGTTTGGGATCAATAAAGCGAA
The DNA here is from genome assembly GCA_019634345.1 of Rhodothermaceae bacterium. Taxonomy (GTDB): domain Bacteria; phylum Bacteroidota; class Rhodothermia; order Rhodothermales; family JAHQVL01; genus JAHQVL01. The sequence goes on along the minus strand of JAHQVL010000081.1, from coordinate 3,447 downwards.
CTGGCCTCCTATAGCTCAACCAGGTACCTGGCTTGGGCCCGTAACGGAACGGCCTTCCGTAATGTCTATTGCTACGTGCTCGCACGATACGGGTAGTGCGATAGCTGCAGTGCCAGCTACTGACGAAGAAGAATCGTGGGCCTATATCAGTTGCGGTACGTGGTCACTTATGGGTGTTGAACGGAAGGATGCATTGATTACCAAGGCTTCACGAGAAGGCGGATTTACGCACGAAGCCGGCCTCGATGGGACCATTCGATTCTTAAAAAACCTCTCAGGCTTATGGGTACTGCAAGAGTGTGTGCGTGAATGGAGTGAGGCAGAGCGAATAGATTGGGGAGAACTAGAGGCTGAAGCGAGACAGGTTGCGTCACAAGGGGAATTGATAGAGTTGGATAATCCCCGGTTTTTACCCCGTGGTCAAATGGAAGAACGGGTACGGGCTTATTATCAAGAAAATGGATGGCGCTTTCCTGAATCCCGGGCCCAGTTAGTTCGCACGATCCTCGAGAGCATCGCAGCCAGTTATCGCCGGTGCCTGGATGAACTTCAGAAAATAACAGGTGAGTCGATTGATCGCCTGTACATGGTGGGAGGGGGAACGCAAAACCAACTCCTCTGCGAGTTGACCGCCCAGGCAACAGGTTTGCCTGTTACCGCAGGGCCTGTAGAAGCGACAGCACTGGGAAATCTGCTTATCCAGGCTCGCACACTTGGTCACCTGCCGGCGGGTGTGACTATTCGGGAAATGGCTGTGAAGTCGAGCGAGTTGCGGTTTTATGAGTGAGGACGTCCCCTTATCGAAATAGAATCCCTGCGATGTGGTTTACTATATCCTCGATATCAAAGAAATCACCTAGTCCATTTCCGAGGAAAATGATGCTCACATCATCCTCTGGGAAGACGCGGTAGGCGGTCACGAGGCTACCGGAGAACCCATAAGACACTCGCGAATGGACGACCCGTCTATCCCAGCCATAGGTAAACGATTTGTTGGATGCAGAATAGGCAAAGGGTTGCCACATAGTCTCTTTGGTTTCCTCTGCGATGAGCTTGTTAGCACGAAGGCTCTGGCTCCAGTTAATGAACTCGTCCAGGGTAATGTTGAGTCCATTCATTGCATATCCGTAATCGCCTTGGAGATAAGGATGGTCGATGGTCGTGTATCCTTTGGTGAAAGGGAAGTAGGCGGTTACTCTGTGCCTGATGATGTCTCGGGAATCACTAGAAAAAAAGACTGTATCAGGTGCAGCACTAAATTGGTTTGAAATAAGGAATTCATCTATGGGTAAGCCGGTTACGTCCTCCATGATTTCCTTGAGCAGCCAAAAATTTGTTTGGTTGTAACTGTATTCTGCACCTGGACTAAACTCCATCTCTTGAGAAAATGCTTCAGCAGTAGCCTCTGCTTCAGATAAATTCTGGATTACTGGAAAAGAAGGGATATTGGGCAACCCGGATGAATGGGTGAGTAGGTGTTTTACTGTGACAGGGTGCCAGTCTTCGGGAAGATTGGAGACATACGTAGAAATAGGATCCTCCAGATCAAGCTTCCCTTGCTCGACGAGTTGAAATATACCGGTGGTCACAACCAGCTTGGTTAGCGAGTAGACCCGGAAGATGGATTCGTTGCTTATCGGGACCTGGTGTTCGAGATTCGCAAATCCGTAGTTGCTCTTGTGAATGACTTCGCCGTCTTTTACTATAGCGAGAGCAACCCCTGGAATCCCATACCTGTTTGAAACTTCGTTGACGTAGTTATCAATTTCCTGGCTCTTTTCACTTCGTTGCGCAGTTGCATCTTGATTCAAACTAAGGATTGTGAACAGGAAGAGGGTAGCTAGAATAAATGGCTTTGTCATGCGAGCAGGTAGATGGCTTTTTGAAGAACTTAAAAACCTGCTACGGAAGCCCATTGTAAAAGATGCGAGTTTTATAGCATTTGTCTTTTCTACCATGCTAAGCAAGGAATGAGTGCTTATTCCTGCTCTTTCTTTAGATCCATTACTACCTCAAGCGATTGCATGACAGCGGGCACACCGATCGATCCATTGGGTACAGCAAGTGCGATGGCTGTATCGATATCTGGTATATAGGCGCCAATGACACCCCAAAAGCCTGTGTGCGCATAGATCGTCATCCCAAACAACTGTTTGACTTCCAGGCCATGCCGATACCTCGCCTTTAGCGTCTCTTCTGATGGGGAGGCCTCCGGTGCATACATGGGTACATCGCCTCGGGAGGTCATGAGTTCGAGGGTAACGGACGAATCGAACACATCTCCATTGAACAGGTGGTAGTAGAACTTGGCCAGGTCAGATGCAGTTGCTACGAGTCCGCCGCCGCCGTATAAATCCATCGAAGGGTCCCACGAATAGGTATCCATGCCCTGGAAATACTGGTGCATTCGATCTGGCACATCAGCCGGGGTAGGTTCTAATGATTCGAGCCAGGTGTGATTAAGGCCAAGAGAATCGAACTTGAGTAATGATCGCAACGCTTCTGCAAGAGGCATACCACTGGCCGATTCAATCGCTTCTCCCAGGAGTATGTAGCCGGTATCTGAATAGTGAAACTGGTAACCGGGCCGGCCTTGTGGTTCTCCATTTTGTACGGCTACCTTTAGTTGGTCGGAGCGTGTCCACCGTTTGTTCGGATTAGCCACGACTTCTGCTCCATATGCCTCGTTTGCGACGGCGTAGTCGTACAAACCGCTGGTGTGGGTAAGAAGATAGCCGAGTGTAATGGCATCCATATCGTAGCCATCTTCCTCCAGGATCTCAACATGGTCAGGTTTTATGTATTGACTGATGGGGTCGTTGAGATTCAGTTTCTGTTGTTCTAGCAATCGGAAAATGGCTGCCGAGACATAGGTTTTGGTGACACTGGCCATGCGAAATGGCTGATCGGCAGTGAGTACCGATTCGGTTGCTTTATCATTGATGCCAGAGGCACCCGTCCACGATACATCAACCCCCGGTGATTCTACGTGAAGGATGGCTCCGTGTATATCCTTGCTTGAATGTACGTAGTTGTCGATAATAGACTGGAATTTATCGGCTGTCTCTTCTTGGCTATAGGCTTGTGGGGTACTGCAACCAAGGATTAACCCGATAAGAAGAATGAGAAAGACTGGTTTGTTCATGATGTAATTCGTTTGGCGATAACAATGCTCATCCTAACATCGCCAAGAAAAATCCATTCTCATAGTAAAAATTCATCAGCTGTTTTGGGCCGATATGTTTTCATTCTTGGGATATCAAGTAATTCAATTGGAGTGAAGCCGCTGAATCGTTTAATTTCTTTGATGAAATGATTTTGATCGTAGTATCCGAAATTGACGACAAGGTCGAACCAGTCCGTCTCTGACGCCGAAGGGATCGCTTCTACAGCAAGGCGAAATCGGTTTAGCATAAGAAACTGCTTAGGGGATAAAGCAGACTCCTG